>NZ_JBVIFS010000031.1:1019-81113 GCF_055571215.1 Streptomyces sp. NPDC030995 | reverse complement strand
ATCCCTGCGGCATCGTGGTGGGCACGGACCGTTGTGGAGTCCAGGCTGACCAGCGACAAGTCCGTTCTTCCCACCCGGGCTCCCTCGGCGATCAGACCTTCCAGCAGGGCAGTGAAAACACCGGCGTCCCGCCAGACGCGGAAGCGTCCGTAGACGGTGGCCCAGGGGCCGAACTCGGCAGGCATCTCCCGCCACTGGGCACTGGACCGGAACCGCCAGATCACACCCTCGAACTGCTCCCGCAACCGCTCCGGGTACGGGCCGTACCTACCGATGGGCAGGTACGGCTCGATGAACTTCCACTGGGCATTGGTGAGTTGCCTGCGCGTCACGACCACAGTCCTACCGGGTTCCGCCCCGCGAAGAGGCCAGAACCCAGGAACTGATCACGACATCACACAGGCCCTAGGACCCCGCCGAGCTGCGCTGCCGTGCGGTGCGGACGGCCGCGGAGGTGCTTCCAGGTGAGGGGCCGTCTCACCGCGGCCAGGCTCCGCCGGAGCCTGGCCGCGGCGAAGCCAGATCTGCTGCCACCTACGGTGGGGTGGGCCGTGGCCGTGGCCGCGCCCTGCCGGGTAGGGCCTCGTACAGCCGGCGCCGGCGCCGGCGCCGGCGCCGTGCGATGGCCCGGCCGGCTTACTCGACGTCCCGCGAGGTCCGGATACACCGGGGCGAACGGACCGGACTCCGTTGCCCAGAGGGCTACGGGCGGGCCAGGATGTCGTCGACCCGGTGTGCGTAGATGACCCGGCCGCACGGAGAACCGGCGTCGGTGCAGGTCACCACCGTGCTGTCCATACGGTGTTCCGTCAGCGACCAGAGGTACTGCGTGCCACCGCCCGGAACGCCCTGGCCGTGCTCGAAGTAGAGGTCCTCGGGCCCGACCGCGTTGGTGATGTTGTCCCCGTAGTCCACCAGGCGGCCGCCGGTGACGGTGGCCCGCCGCAGGCTGCCGCTGTGGTCGGTCCAGCTGCGGTTGAAGTAATAGACGCCGTTGTAGCGCGCCGCGCCCTGGGTGAGGTCGCGTGGCAGGTAGTACGCCTGCGTCGCGTGGACCACACCGCTCGTCGCCTTCAACAGCCCCGTGGTGTCGTCGATGGGGAGGGCCCCGACGCGTCCCTTCTCCAGGTGGGTGTCGTCGGAGTCGCAATACTCGCCCATGACCAGGGAGGGGGCGGCGGTGTTGCTGCGGTCGACGGAGATGTAGGACGCCTTGGGCGCCCCGGTGGCCACACAGGTCACCGCGGACGAGGAATTGCCCTGGGCGGCGACGAACTTGTACGAGGCCACCTGGGGCATCACGTACCGGTAGGTGTGGCTGTAGTAGACGTTGCTCTGCCGGCCGATCTTGGTCGCGTCCCGGACGTTGCTCTTCAGGCCGTCGAGCGTGGTGTCGTCCACCGAGGCGTCCTGGTCATGGTTGAGGTCCAGGATCGAGCGCATGTCGAAGACCCGCAGGCCGTTCATCGTGTCCGCAACGTACAGGTAGTACTTGTACCAGGCCAGGCCCCCCGCGTGGATGTCGACCGCCTTGTACGAGACGTTGCCGTAGGAGTTGTAGTACGGCTCGACCAGCAGCACGTGCCGGTACCGGCGTCCGTCGGGGTTGCCCGCCACGTCCGTCTCCGGGTCCAGGAAGGACAGCCGCACGCCCTTGTCGTAGCAGGTGTCGGCATCCGCGGAGCACAGCTTGGTGCTCGCCTTGTCGTACCAGGATGCGACCAACGGTTTGCGGGTGCCCCAGAGTTCGTCGGCCTGGGCGTCCGAGACGCCGGTGAGCCCCTGGGGTATCCATTCCTGGGTGTCGGCGTCGCCCGCGTCCCAGCACAGCTTCTTCGCCGGAGGGAGCACCGCGCCGTTGTCGCCCGTACCGAACGGGTCCGCGGGGCACGACGCGCCGGTCTTGGCGACCCGGTTGCCCTGGTCGAGCAGGTCCTGGACGCCCTGCGTGGGCAGGGCCGCCTTCAGGTCGGCCACATGGCCGCTCAGGTCCGGGCCGGACTTGAGGTCGAAGGCGGAGGCGGTGGCCGGGTCGCCGGGAGTCGCCGCCTGCGCGGGAGCGGCGAGTCCGGGCAGCGCGAGGACCGCCGCGGCGAGCGCGGCGACCCAGCCCGCGCACCGGGAGAGAGGAGGTTGAGGCGTCGTCATTCTCTGACCTTTACTCAGGTGGAAGGGGGAATTCCGAGATCATTTCAACCCGCCTGACGCAAGGTCCAGGGCTCTGACCGGAATCCCATCTACCGCCCGAGAAGCAGGGTTTGGGACCATCCTTCGCGATAGACCCCGTCCCACCCGTTTTGCCCCGGCCCCTCCAGCGCGGCCTCACCCACGATTGGCCGTGGCTGCCGTGGCTGCCGTGGCTGCCGTGGCTGCCGTGCCCTGAGGCCCGAGAGGTAGGGTCGTAGCTGATCATTTGCCGCTGAGGAGGGGGCTCCGAGGATGTACGGGACAGTGACGGCAGTCAGCAGCAACGGCGAGTACTCGTTCACCAAGCCGAACCGGGACAGCATCACGCTGCTCGCCGGCCTCGGTGTGAAGGGCGACGTACATGCCGGTGTGACGGTCAAGCATCGCTCGCGTGTCGAGCAGGACCCCACCCAGCCGAACCTGCGCCAGGTCCACCTCATCCATGAAGAGCTCTTCGCCGAGGTCGGTGCAGAGGGATTCGCGGTAGTGCCCGGTGACCTGGGCGAGAACATCACCACCCGCGGAATCGATCTGCTCGGCCTGCCGGTCGGCACACTGCTGCGCATCGGCGACGATGCGGTGCTGGAGGTGACCGGCCTGCGCAATCCCTGCCTGCAGATCGACAACTTCCAGGACGGACTGCTGAAGCAGGTCGTCGGCCGCGATGAGGCCGGGGACATCGTCCGCAAGGCCGGAATCATGAGCATCGTGAAGGAGGGCGGAGCGGTGCGCCCGGGCGACACGATCAGAGCGGAGCTCCCCAGCGGGCCGCACCGGCCCCTGGAGCGGGTCTGACGTCTCTCCATCTGGCGGACCGTGACATGACATCGGCCGCGCGGGTTCTCGTGGCGTGAACATCAGGCGGGCCCACGTCCCGACCGTGTCGCATCCTGCCTGCTGCCATCTCGCGCGCCGACACCTCGCCGAGTCGACCGAAGAACTCGCTTTGCGAGCGGAGCGGAGCGCTGTGCGGCCAGTCCCGCCGGTGCCGACCCTTCGTCGGTCCGCGCGCGCCTCGTCGAAGGTGCCCACACCTGGTGACCGGCCGGTGCCAGGTCGGGCGACGGCCGGGAGCGGGGCGGGCGGGCCCTCGACGTCAGCCGTGCCTGGGGGCGCGGAAGCGGTAGCCGTGCAGACCGCGTGACCCGCAGGCGGTCAGGTCATAGCCGTCTCCCGTCCAGGCACATGTGAGCAGCGGGGCTTCCGTGCGCATGAGGGCCACGGCCTGGTTTGTCGCGCGGTCCCACACTTCCAGCGTCCGCGACGCTTTCAGGACGGCGAGCCGTTCTCCGTCCGGCGAGATCGCCATCGCCGTCACGGGCTCGGCATGTCCGGTGAGGACGGCCGTGCAGGAGCCGGTACTACGGTCCCAGATCCTCGTGACCGAATCCTCGCCGCCCATGGCGAGCCATGTGCCGTCCGGTGCGATCGCGATGGATGTCACTGTGCCGGTGTGTCCGGTCAGGGTCGTCGCCCGTCGCGAGCGCATGTCCCACAGCTTGACCTTTCCGTCCTGTCCGCCCGTCGCGACCCAGGACCCGTCGAGCGCCACGGTCGCGACGGTAACGCGGCCTCTGTGGCCGGAGCGGGTCACCGCCGTCACGATGTCCTGACCGGGGACCCAGAACGTCACGCCGCCTGCTATGTCGCCCACGACGAGGCCAGCCCGGTTCGGGGCGACAGCCAGGGCGGTGATGGTGACCTCGTAGCGGGGGAAGTCCGTGTTCCAGCTCTCGTCGACGGCACATACGTGCGCACGAGAAGTGCCGTTGGCGAGCGTGGGGTTCTGGCCATCGGCGCACCGGGCGAGGAACGCGCCGTCCGGGGACAGGGCCAGGACGGCCGAGTCGCCGTAACCGTAGAGTCGCTCCTCGAGACTCACTCTCAATCCGGTCAGGGCGGGGGCGTGCGGGGCCCAGATCTGGAGTCGCTCCTCGGTGTGCAGAGTCACGAGCTGGTTGCCGTCCGGTGTGATCGCGGCTCGTCGTGCAGTGGCTGCGAATGCGGAATTGCTGCTGCCTTGCAGCCTGGTGTCCCAGATAGGGTGCTCGGCCGACTGCGCGGCTGTGTCCCAGATTTTGACCGTTCCGTCGTCACCTGCCGTCGCGAACCACGAGTCGTCGTGCGCGAAGGCCACCCCGTTGACTGTGCCGACGTGGCCCGTGACGGTGGCGATCGGGCACTGGCCCGCAAGATCCCAGAGCGCCGGCGTCTCGTTGGCGCCGGCCATGGCCACGCGAGTGCCGTCATGGGAGACGGCGACTGCCTTCACCGAGCGGCTTCCGCTGATGTAGACGGTGTCCTCGCGATTGAGGTAGGTCCGGTCCTCAAAATGGTGCGGTGCGAGCATCACGCCCTGGCTGGTGGCCACGACGAGGCCGTCACCGCCCGGCAGGGCCGCCACCGGACCTCCGCCGCGGTCGTCGAAGAACGATGACCGGTGGCGAGCGTCGGCCGTGTCCCACCGTTTCAGCGTCTCATCCTCGCTGCTGGTGACGAACTGTGATCCATCGGGGTTGAAGGCGATGCCCGTCACTGTCCGGGTGTGGTAGAGGAGTGTGGTCGTGCAGGTTGAGGTGCCGGGATCCCACATCCGGCCGGTGCGATCGGCGCTCCCGGTGATGACGAGTCTTCCGTCCGGTTTGATGGCCAGGGCGGTAATCGCGCCGGTGTGCCCGGCGAGCGTACCGACACACGTCCACGTTTCCACGTCCCACACCTTCGCCGTGTGGTCCGCGCTACCGGTGACCAGCCAGGAGTTGTCCGGTGCGACGGCGATGGCCGTGACCGCGCTCGCATGGGCCACCACCGTCTCCACGCAGGTCCAAGTCTCGGTGTCCCACACCTTCAACGTTCCGTCGGCGCAGCCTCCGACGAGCCAGGTGCCGTCCACCGCGACGGCCAGGGATTTCACGCGACTCGAGTGGATAAGAGATCCGCGCAGAGCGGGATCGACAAGATCGGGCGGGTCCCATCGTTCGACCAGACACGGGGTGTGGGTGTCCTGCTGCCGAGCCGTGACTTGGTCGTGCCAGTCGGGCAGCGGCCCGAGTCGGCTGTAGAGCACATCAGCCAAGGCTTGCGTCGGTCCGGTGGGTGCCAGCAGATGCGCCACGCGCGAGAGGTCGCGGGCGCGGGACTGGGCTGTTGGGGAGGAAAGCTGGGCCAGGTCGCTCCAAGGGGCGTTGGGGCCGCGCTGATGCAGGCGGGTCTCGATCCACCGCAGATCGCCGGCGACCGCTTCGGCCGTGTCCGTGCGATCGGCCGCGATCAAGTGGTCGATCAGATGGTCGAGCGCGTATCCGTACGGAGTGTCCCACCAGGCCACGGCAGGACTCGGTGTGTCGCGAACAAGCGGCGCCGCCCCCGGCAGGCCGAGAGCCACCGCGGCCACGAGCTGGGCGTTCACGGCGGTGAGTCCGGCGGGGCCGAGTTGGCGGCGAAGGTAGTCGCGGATGACGTCGTGCAGCGTCAGGAAGCCGCCTTCCTCGGGATGGAGGGTGAGCAGCGACAGGTTCGCCAGGGTGCGGCAGAGCTCCCGGGCCCGGCTCTCCTCGTAGCCGGCGGTCGCTCCCCACAGCCGCGCCACCAATGGGATCGGAATGGCCTCGTCCTCGGCGAAGACCCCCAGTTCTGCGAAGCAGCGGGCGCCTCCGGCCGGCAGCAGGCGAGTGGCGGCCTCGACCGTCGCTTGGACGGCCTTGCGTCGTTGTCGCGGGTCGTCCAAGTCCAGCGGCACCGACGGGTCGACCCCCACTGGGCCGTACGCTCTCAGACGGTCGAGCACGCCCTCCGTCGCGGCGCCCAGCTCCGCGCCAGTGGCGACGTCGGCGGCTATGAGGCGGTTGGCCAGGCGCAGGAGCAGCGGCCAGCGGCCGGTCACTTGAGGATCTGTTCCACCTTGGGCCGGGGCAGGGGCGGCAGGTCCCACGTGAGGACCTGACGGGCCTGCTCTCGAGACATGGCGTCGACCCGAACCCGGCAGGCCGCAGTGGGCAAAATCTTGGGGATGCGGGTGGTGACGAGACGTACGCAGCCGCGGCCGCCTTGGAGGAACGGGTCGAGTTGTTCCCGCTCCCAGACGTCATCCAGCACCAGCAAGGTGCGGGGTCGCTGTTCCAGGAGACGGCCCAAGTGGGCACCAGCGAGGACCGGATCGTCGAAAGTCGTGGTGTCACCAGTGATGAACCGGGTCGCCTCAGCGACCTTGGCGGCGAGCGCCGCCCGGCCGCGCACCTCGCGCCCCACCGTTACGACGAACACCCGCCCGCGAAACCTCCGCCGAACCCTGCGGTCCGCGCACGCCACCTCGGCCAGCGTCGTCTTGCCGAAGCCGCCCGCGCCTTCCAAGGCCGTCGTGATGCCGACGGTGCGGCGCCGGCTGGCGGTCAACGCAGTGATCACTTCCGTCGCCTCGGTGCGCGCCACGATCCACGCCGGTACCGACGGTATGGGCGGACGTGGCGGATCGCCCCCACGTCGCTCTCCCAAGAGGCGTTGCAGTACGAGGCTCAGCACCACCCCGACCAGCGTCAGCACGCCACTCGCGGCCCACGGGTACGCCCTCAGCAGATCCAGCGGCCCCGGCCACTTCTCAGCGGATGACGCCCGGTTCGCCGCGAGCCCGAGCAGTGTCGCCACTGCAGCGCCGGTCACCGCCAGGGCCCCAGCCCCCGCACCCCGCGCCGTCATAGCTGCCAAGTACCCCCACCTCCGTACGCCCCACGCGATCGACACCTTGCCCCTCGCCTGACGCACGCCGCGCCTGATGAGTTCCCGTCGGTCGCTCCCTTTCTGCGGCTCCGCTCAAACACGGCCTCCGAGCCGTGGCGGGATTCTGCCTCGCCCAGGTGCGCGACCGCGGTCCGCGTTGGGCGAAGGCGCTTCGAGACCCAGGGTGGGCAGCCGTGGCGCATGGTCCGCGCTGGCGCGAGATCCAGGTGCTGCGGCGCGGTTTGGTGCTCTGCTGTGGTGGGTGGGGGAGAGTCGCGCTCACCGTGAGGACCGCCCCACGTGATGGCACGCCGCTGGACGGTGGATTTTCGAGCCGTTCTCGCAGGCGTCGCGCGGGAGCCAGATGGTGCCTGGCTTTCCTCGTCGCCGGGCATTGTCAGTCCCTTAGGAGAGGATCACTCTCATGACGATCCTTCACGCCGATGAGGCGCTGTTCAGCCTGTCCAGCCGTGCCGCCTAAGCTCCCGGCTGTCGAGCGGCAGACCGTGCTGAAGGACGTGGTCTGGGACGTGGGCCGTACCGGCGTACTGGCCCCGACGGCCATCCTCGAACCGGTGGACATCGACGGATCCACGGCCACCCGGGCCACCCTCCACAACCCTGCAGACATCCGTCGCCGTGACCTCCACCTCGGGGACACCGTGACGGTCTACAAGGCGGGCGACATCATCCCCCGCGTCCAGGCCGCTGTCGTCGGCCGCCGCCCGGACGACGCGCGGGAGGTGCCGCTGCCCACGGCATGCCCCAACTGCGGTGGAGAGATCAACAAGGACCAGGAGCGGTGGCGCTGCGCGAAGGGAACCGGGTGCGCGCTGCCCGCGCTGATCGAGTACGCCGCCGGACGCGACATGCTCGACATCGACGGCCTGGGCAGGACGTACGTCAAGGCGCTGATCGAGTCCGGTGACGTCACCGACGTCGCCGACCTGTTCACCCTCACCGAGGACCAGCTCAGCGCCGCCTCCGGCAGTGCCAAGCGCGGAGCGAAGCTGGCCGAGCAGATCGCGGCCGCCAAGTCCCGCCCCCTCAGCCGGGTCTTCTGTGCCCTGGGCGTGCTCGGTACCGGGCGACGCATGTCCCACCGCATCGCCGCCCACTTCGGCACGATGGATGCCATCTTGCAGGCCGACGCCTGCCAGATGCAGGAAGTCGACGGCATCGGCGGGGAGAAGGCGCCGGTCATCGTCGAACAGCTCGTCTCCCTGGCCCCGGTCATCGACAAGCTGGCCGCAGCGGGGGTCAACATGAAGGAGCCGCAGCAGCTCCAGGCGGCCGGTGAGGGCCCGCTGGCGGGCACGACCGTCGTCGTCACCGGCAAGATGAGCGGCCCGCTGGAGAGCATGGGGCGCTCGGAGATGAACGCGCTGATCGAGAAGGCCGGCGGCAGGGCGGGCAGCAGCGTCAATTCCAAGACCACCTACCTGGTCTGCGCCCCGTCCTCGAACGGGAAGCCGAGCTCCAAGGCCGTCAAGGCCTCGGAACTGGGAGTCACGGTCCTCACCCCTGAAACCTTCGCCGAACTCGTCACCGACCACCTCGGCTGACCGTCGCACAGTAGGGGGACGCACAGGTGAACCGCCGTCAGGGTGCCGACGCCCTCTAGCGATCGGCACCCACCGGGGTGACAAGCAAGACCATGGACGCGCTCTGCACGACGTACATCGAGCAAGAACTCCGACTGCCATGCCCACCACCCCGCACGGGGACATCCCCGGCACTGTGCGCCACTGCCGGACTCGACGACGTCGGGTCCCGTTCAGTGCGAGGTGGCGGGCCCGGCGACGGGGGCGACGCGGTTGAGGTATTCGTCGTACTCGCAGCCGGCGTCGGGATCGCCGCCGGTCGGACACATCACGGGATCATCCACGTCGCCGAAGAGGAAGACGGGAACCACGCAGGTGGTACCGGAGAATGTGAGACGCAGGTGGGCCCCGCGATCCACAGGCTCGCCGTCCGAGCCCGAAGCGAAGGCCCAACTCCCGGAGGACAGGCGGGAAGGATCGCCGCAGGACTCTGCCGCCGACAGCCGGGCGACCTCCTCGCCAGTGAAACTCCCGTTCTCACGGAAGGTCAAGGCCGTGCCCTCCCGGCTCCGCCACTGCCCCGCCAGCTCGTCGGCCGAGAGCCTTACCGCGTGGTACGCCGCAGAATTGCAGGCAACCGTCACCGCGCCGACAGCCACCACCAGCACGGCGCGCCACCCACCCATGCGTCCCACAGCAACCCCTCTCCCCGCCCCAGGCCCCGTAGATACGGACACAGCATATTTGAGCATGTTCAAGTATGAGACTCGTGGGCACCCCCGGGATCCCAGCTGTGCGGACCGTCAGCCGCCCCGTCGTCGTTCCCAGAATCCGCCGACAACCGTTCCTGCTTGGGGCCTACGCAGCCGGCGTGCAGGTGTGTGGACTCGCCTATCAGATCGAGGCGTCGCCGGCCGGCAAAGGCACGGCGCACGGACGCAGGGCCATGAGCGAGTCTTCCAAGGCCGCCACCATGGCAAAGGGAAACCGGTCGAGCTCAAGGCAGAGCGCAACGTCATCAGGATGGACTCCTTGACGCACACCCTCCGCCAGCTCGGCGGCGGCGCGCGACTCGGCAGCGCGGCGAAGGAACCCGGCAGCATCGGTCCCAGCCTCGGTGGCTCTCCCGGCGATGTATTGAGCGCACGCCAGATCTTCATCGGCCTGTCCGTCGTCGCCAGTGACCACGAACGTGACACCGTCGCTCTTGCGTGTCCGCAAAAGCCGAGCCGTTGCCTCCGCCACTACGAAGCCGGCGCACAGCACCAGCGACGCATCCTTGACCGCAAGGGCGCCGACGGTCCCTGCCGTGGTCTTCTGCACAACGGTCCGTCCGCGAAGGTCAACAGACCGCAGCATGCCCGGCGAGTTGACCATGTCGAACCCAGGCGCGGGCGGCCCGTCTTTGAGTGCCGCCCAATCCGGGTGGCGAGCCTTGAGCGCCAGAGCGTCGTCCAGCGACTCGGCAAGAACGATCTTCTCTGCCCCCTGGGCAAAGGCCCAGGCGGCCACGGTGAAAGCACGCATGACGTCGACCACGACCGCCACGGACGGGGCCTCGGCCAGCTCGGCGATGCCAACGAAACGAGTATCCATTCCGATCATGATCGCGCAGGCACGACCCGAAGCAGCCGGAGAGTGATCCACGGCACATCGGCGATCCCGAAATGCAACACCTCCGGCTGCCTGCGTCGAAAAGGTGGTCCGCAACAACACGCTTGCTGGCAGGGCGAGTTGCATGCCTGGCAGAGCCCGGAGGCCGGACATCGCAAGCGGGCCCCGTGGCCGCGGCCACGGCGCCCGCACCGCAGGGCGCGCTGGGGGGAGCGGGGAAGCCCCGGCCCCTCCTCACCCGTCTGCTGGGTCGCTGCCGCTGCCGCTGCCGCTGCCGCTGAGCCGGCCCTCAGGACATCTCGTCACGGATCACGTTGCGGTGCTCCTCGTAGACGAGCCGCGCGTCGTCGTTGGGGAGCGCCGGGGTCGTGAGGCCGCAGGCACAGGTCACCACCGTGAGGTCGGAAGACAGAGCGCGCAGCGTGTGCCCTTCGGGACTGGTCCGGGCCGCCCCCGCCGGCTTCTCGTATCGGAGCTTGTGCGGATACTGGGGTGTGCGGACAGCAGCAGAGGTGATGCCGGCGCTGGTGTCGTCGAGGGTGAAGCGGTGCTCGCTCATGGGTTCAGTGTCGTCTGCCGGACGCGGCTAACCTGCGCCCGCGCGGCAGAACGCGACGCGAGCATCACCGGCCTGGCCGCGATCCGGCGGTGAACCCTTACCCCGGCCGGCGCGTCCACCGCCGAGCTCCGGCCTGCCGTGCCCGTACGGTCACCTGATTTTCCTCGAGCGAGGCGCCGTCACGAAGGCGGCGTAACCTGGTTGAACCGCCCCAGAAGGTGCGCACGAGAAGCATGGTGTGCGCCGTACACTCCGCCGCGAACGATTCAGGGAGGCGGCGCGTGACCGATCCGTTCGGCTTCCTAAGGATTCCCCGCGAGGCCGCCCCGGCCCGTCCCGTCGAGGAAAGGCTCGGCGACTGGCGCGAGGTCCACGCGGGCCAGGTGCTGCTGCCGCTCGTCTCCCGGCAGGCCGACCGCTGCATGGACTGCGGCATTCCCTTCTGCCACACCGGCTGTCCCCTGGGAAACCTCATACCTGAGTGGAATGCGTACGCTGCCCGCGGAGACTGGCGCGCGGCGTACGAGCGGCTGCACGCGACCAACAACTTCCCGGAGGTCACGGGCCGGCTTTGCCCGGCTCCCTGTGAGGACGCCTGTGTCCTCACGATCAACGCGGACCCGGTGACCATCAAGAACGTCGAGCAGGCGATCGCGGACGAGGGCCTGCGACGCGGCTACATGGCGCCGAGGCCGCCGGAGAGGCGCAGCGGCAAGACGGTGGCTGTCATCGGCTCCGGTCCGGCCGGGCTGGCCGCGGCGCAGCAGCTGACCCGGGCCGGGCACTCGGTCACGGTCCACGAGCGGGCCGACCGGATCGGGGGACTGCTGCGCTACGGCATCCCCGAGTTCAAGATGGAGAAGGCGCACCTGGACCGCCGGATCGAGCAGATGCGGGCCGAGGGCACCGTGTTCGTCACGGGTACGGACGTCGGCGGCGCGGCCGGCGCCGGAGCGGCCGAGCTGCGGAGCCGGTGCGACGCCGTCGTTGTCGCGATCGGGGCCGGCGAGCGCCGGGAACTGCCGGTCCCCGGCCAGGCGCTGCACGGCATCCACCAGGCCATGGATTATCTGACCTGGGCCAACCGGGTACGGGAGGGCGACTGCGCCGTGTCGCCCGTCACCGCCGAGGGCAGACGCGTGGTCGTCGTGGGCGGCGGCGACACCGGCTCCGACTGCCTCGGGACGGCCCTCAGACAGGGCGCGGTCTCCGTGATCCAGCTCGACATCAATCCTGAGCCCGGCGCGGGCCGGACCGACGCCGAGCCGTGGCCGGTGTACCCGAGGACGTACCGGATCTCCCACGCCCACGAGGAGGCCCGCGGGCGCGAGGGCCGCGACCCCCGGCTGTTCTCCTGCGCCACCCTGCGCTTCGAGGGGGACGCCTCGGGCAGGGTACGGGCGCTGCACCTGACCGCCGTCGAGCCGGTGGGCCGCAACCCCCTGGACGGCACCGAGCGCGTCATACCGACCGGCCTGGTCCTGCTGGCCCTCGGCTTCTCGGGCCCCGAGCGGGCCAGCGGCCTGCGCGAGCAGCTGGGGCTGGAGCTCGACGAACGCGGCAACTTCGCGCGGGACGCCGACTTCGCGGCGGGCGGCGGCCGGCCGCCGGGAGTGTTCGTCGCGGGCGACGCGGGCCGGGGCCAGTCGCTGGTGGTGTGGGCCATCGCCGAGGGCCGGGCGGCGGCCGCCGCAGTGGACCGATACCTGACGGGCTCCACGTGCCTCCCGGCTCCGGTCGCCGCTCATGACCGGCCGATGACGGCCTTGGGGCGCATGCGCTACGGGGACCTCTAGTGCCGCGGGACTGCGGTGACCTCTGCGGTCGGGCCTCTGGCGACGTCGAGGCACTCGTACGCGGCGCGGGGCCGCCACCGGACATGGTGGCGGCCCCGTTCCGCGGCAAACCGTCGTGTCGGCGTCACCCGCCGGGGACGGTCGTGCCGGCGGGGCCGCAGGGCGCGGCGACACAGCCCTGGGCCCCAGGTACGGCTCTTGGGCTGTCCTATGGGGACGCCGAGTCAGAGCCGTCCTCGCGGCCGTTCTCCTCGGCGAAGAGGGGCCGCCCCGGCCGACCGGAGCCCCAGCGGCCCGTGCCGGCGCTCAGCGGGTGGCGAGGAGGGTGAGGGTGTCGATCACGCGGTTCGAGAAGCCCCACTCGTTGTCGTACCAGGCGACCACCTTGACGTGGCGGCCGTCGACCCGGGTGAGCTCCGAGTCGAAGATCGACGAGGCGGGGTTGCCCGTGATGTCGGACGACACGAGCGGGTCGTCCGAGTACTCGAGCACGCCGGCCAGCGGCCCCTGGGCCGCGGCGCGGTAGGCCTCCAGGACCTCGTCGCGCGTCACGTCGCGGGCGACGGTCGTGTTCAGCTCGACGATCGAGCCCACCGGCACCGGCACGCGGATCGAATCGCCCGAGAGCTTGCCCTCGAGGTTCGGCAGCACCAGGCCGATCGCCTTGGCGGCGCCCGTCGTGGTCGGCACGATGTTGACGGCGGCGGCGCGGGCCCGGCGGGCGTCGCGGTGCGGGCCGTCCTGCAGGTTCTGCTCCTGCGTGTAGGCGTGCACCGTCGTCATGAAGCCGTGCTCGATCCCGGCGAGGTCGTCGAGTACCGCGGCCAGCGGCGCGAGCGCGTTGGTCGTGCACGAGGCGTTCGAGACGATCGTGTGCAAGTCGGGGTCGTAGGCGTCGGAGTTGACGCCGAACGCGAGCGTGACGTCGGCGCCGTCGGACGGTGCGCTGACGAGCACCTTCCTCGCACCCGCCTTGACGTGGGCACGGGCGGCCTCGGCCGAGGTGAATCGGCCGGTGGCCTCCAGCACGATGTCGACGCCGAGCTCGGCCCACGGCAGCTGCTCCGGCTCCCGCTCGGCGAGCACCGTGATGCGGCGGCCGTCGACGACGAGGGCGTTTCCGTCGACGGTCACCGGCCGGCCGAGCCGGCCGGAGGTGGTGTCGTAGGCGAGCAGCCGCGCGAGGGTGGCGGGCTCCGTGAGGTCGTTGACGGCGACGACCTCGAGGTCGCTGTCGCGTTCGAGGAGCGCACGCAGCACGTTGCGTCCGATGCGGCCGAATCCGTTGATGGCGATGCGAGTCATGAGCGATGTCCCTTTCGTTCGCCATCAGGTTCGCGCCCGGCGCCTGCCCGCGACAGCGGCGTGATCGCCACGGTTCAAAAGGATCTCGCCACAGGGTGGCCGACCGACGGCGGGCTACTCGCCACGGGTGAAGGTGCGCCGGTACTCGGTCGGGGTGGTCCCGAGGATGCGCTGGAAGTGCGAGCGCAGGTTTGCGCCCGTGCCGAGACCGACGTCGGCGGCGATCTGCTCGATGCCGCGCTGCGAGCGTTCGAGGAGCTCGCGGGCCACGTCGATCCGGGCGCGCATGACCCACTGCATCGGCGTGTACCCCGTGTCCTCGGCGAAGCGGCGCGAGAACGTGCGGGGCGAGACACCGGCGTGCCGGGCGAGCGCCTCCAGGGTGAGGGGCTCGCCGAGCCGGTGCAGCGCCCACTCGCGGGTGGCGGCGAACCGCTCGCCGAGCGGCTCGGGCACGCTGCGCGGCACGTACTGCGCCTGGCCGCCGCTGCGGTAGGGGGCGGCGACCAGGCGCCGGGCCGCGTGGTTGGCGGCGGCCACGCCGAGGTCGGCCCGCAGGATGTGCAGGCACAGGTCGATGCCGGAGGCGGCGCCGGCCGACGTGAGGACGCTCCCCTCGTCGACGAAGAGGACGTTCTCGTCGAGCCGGACGAGGGGATGCCTGGCCGCGAGGGCCCGCGCGTAGTGCCAGTGGGTCGTGGCGCGTTTGCCGTCGAGCAGGCCCGTGGCGGCGAGCGCGAACGCGCCCGTAGAGATGGCGGCGAGCCGCGCGCCCCGGTCGTGGGCGGCGATCAGCGCGTCGAGGACGGCCTGCGGCGGGTCTTCGCGGTCCGGAAAGCGGTAGCCGGGGACGAAGACGATGTCGGCCCACGCGAGGGCATCAAGCCCGTGGGTCACGTGGTACGACAGGCCGTCGCCGCCGGTCACGAGGCCGGGCGCCGCGCCGCACACCCGCACCTCGTAGGGCATGCTCGCCCGAGTCGTGAAGACCTGCGCGGGGATGCCGACGTCGAGCGGCTTCGCACCTTCGAGAACGAGGACGGCGACGCGGTGGAGGCGGGAGGCTGGCACGGGGATGAGAGTACGCGGGGCCGAGCCTCAGGCAGGGGGAGGGGAAGGCTCCGTGCGCGGGCGGTGTGGTGCTGGCCTTCCGGGCTGCATGGCCGGGGCACGGCAGGTACGGCGCCGCGCGCACCCTCGTCCTCGACGGCTTCACCGATCCGACGGCCGATGAGTCCAGGGGCGCGGCCCTCCTCGTCCCCTTCGAGGACCGGGCCGTGACGATACGGGCGTGGGCGTACGGGGATCAGTGGGTCGGCACGGGTACCGCGCGGGACGCGGAGGGGGCCGAGCGGCCGGTGCTGGTGGTCGCTCCCAGGGAGGTACGAGAAATCTCGGCGGTCGCTCCGGGCGAGGACGTCGACTGGATGGAGCGGCTCATACGGATCACCGGCTGGACACAGCCTGCCCAGCGGCCGGACGTGGACTGGGCGGAGGTGGAGTCTCGCCTGGGCGCCGCGCTGCCGAGCGACTACAAGCGCATGGTCGAGACGTTCGGCGAGGGCGCCTTTGACGGATTCCTGGACCTGAACCAGGAGCCGTGGACGCATCTCAGGGAGGACGGCCTGCTCATCTGGGCGGCCACTGAGCACGAGAACCTGTACTGCTGGAGGGCCGACGGCGACGACCCCGACCGTTGGCCCGTCGTGGTCCGGTCCTTCGACGGCGAGGACGTCCACTTCGACTGCCAGGTCGCGGAGTTCGTCTGCAGCATCCTCATGGACCCGCACCACCCGTTCACGATGGCCCGCTACTTCGACACGCACTGGTTCATGAGCTACGCAGGAGAGTCCAAAGCGGTTGAGGCCGGATGAGGGGCGGTCTAGCCTGCCCGCATGAGCGGCATTGTGATCACGACCTTGGCCGAGCGTACCGAACTGGCCGGTCGACTCTGGGACATGGCGGACTCGTGGCCCGAGTTCGCCCAGCACGACGCGCTGGCCTGGCTGCTGTACCCGCGGATGGTCGCCGAGTTCCCGGAGTACGTCCTGATCGCCACCGACGGCGACGCGGTGGTCGCCCGGGGCTTCAGCCTGCCGTTCGCGCAGCACGCTCCGGGACGTGACGGGGTGCTGCCCGCCCAGGGCTGGGACCGGATCCTGATGTGGGCCTTCTCCGATCAGCGGCGCGGGATCCGGCCCGACACGGTGAGCGCTATCGAGATCAGCGTGGCCACCGACCGGCAGGGCGAGGGCCTGTCCGGCCGGATGCTCGCCGCGATGCGGGAGAACGCCCGCGCCCGCGGCTTCGCCGAGGTGGTGGCCCCCGTCCGGCCCAGCGCAAAGCCCGCCGAGCCGGACACCTCGATCCACGAGTACGCGTACCGGACCCGTGAGGACGGCCTTCCGCACGACCCGTGGCTGCGCGTCCACGTCCGCGCGGGCGGAGTCGTCGACTCCGTGGCCCCGCTGTCGATGACGGTCAACGGCTCGCTCGACCAGTGGCGCGAGTGGACCGGCCTCCCCTTCGACGAGCCGGGCCCGGTCCACGTCCCCGGCGCCCTCTCCCCGGTCCACTGCGTACCGGAGCAGGGTTACGCGGTCTACGTCGAACCGAACGTCTGGGTCCGGCACCCGCTGACGTAGCGCGCGACCGGAGCTGAGGGGCCGGTCAGAGCGGGTCCAGGATCATGAGGACCTCGTCGCGGTCGTCGTCTGCGGCGAGCCGCAGTGCACGGGGCCAGCGGCCGATCTCCTTCCAGCCGAGCCGTCCGTAGAAGCCTTCCAGTCCGACGCCGGCCCGTGCGGCGAGGCGAAGTTGCTCCAGCCCCATCTCGTCACGCGTGATCCTGCGGACCTCGTTCATGAGGACGACGCCGAATCCGCGGCCACGGACCGTGGGACGGGTCTGTACGTGGTGGAGCGTCCCCCAGTGGGCGATCAATTCGAAGGGGTCGCGTCTGACGTTGAGCCAGCCGACCAGCTCGCCCTCAAAGGTCGCCGTCAGGAGGCGGTTGGTGTCGGGCGCGAGTGCCTGGACGATTCGGTCGACAGCCGGTGCCGCCTGTATGGCGTCGATCGGAGGGAACGGGAAGCCGGCCGCTCCTCCGGCGTTGGTGACCTCGATCCAGCAGTCGGTGAGGGCGCGCCTCAGCTGGGGGGTGACGTCTTCGGGGGAGGTGAACTGCGCAACGGCAGGATGGCTGTTGGTCACCGGGGGATCCTCGCATGCGGGTCTGACACCGGGATGCGGCCGGATGCCGCCGCCTGGTTCGCCGCCGGCCGCGGGGCCGTCGCCGAGTTCGGCGCGGCCGGCGACCGGACCACCGAGGTCCAGACGCTGTTCCGCCTCGTCACCAGCCTGCTGGAATCCAGGCAGAAGAACCTGGCCCTCCCGGTACTCCGGCAGTACTTCGCCACCTGCCGGCAGACCGGAGACCGCCCTCGTGAGCTCAGGCACTTCTGCTGCTGGGGGCCACGCTCGTCGATGTCGGCCAGTACGAGGAGGCCATCGGCGTCACCCAACAGGCGGCCGACCTCTACCGGGCGCTCGGCGACCCCGGGGGCGCGGAACTGACGTTGAGCCACCGGCAGATCGCCCTGCGGGCGTTGGGCAGGAGCGATGAGTAGGGTTGTTGACGGCGGTCCAGGGCCGCGGGATGACTCATGGCCCGTTCGAACTCGTGATATCCGACTGCGCCAGGGCCCGCATCGCAAAGACCCCGGAGAACGGAACCGGATCCTCTTGCCCCCTGCCGCCGTCCGCGCTGCCGGCACGATCACCAGTGCGTTCAGACCCATCTGCGCTTACGCGACGCAGTTTCCCAGGGGTGCGGTCGTGAACTTCGGCATCGTCGGCCAGGCAGCCGGCCTGTTCGCCGTCACGAACATCGGCGACATCGTGGTCCTGGCCCTGTTCTTCGCCCAGGGCGCCGGGCACAAGGGATCGACGCGCAGGATCGCCACGGGCCAGTACCTCGGCTTCGCCGCCATCCTGGCCGTCGCGGTGGCGGCCGCGTTCGGCGCCACGTTCCTGCCCGAGTCCGCCATCCCCTACCTCGGCCTCCTGCCGCTCGTACTCGGCATCAAGGCCGCCGTACAGGCGTACCGGCACCGCCACGACCCGGACGAGGAGAAGGAGGCTCACGACGGCGGCCCCAAGATCCTCGAGGTCGCCGCCGTCACCTTCGCCAACGGCGGCGACAACATCGGCGTCTACGTCCCCGTCTTCGCCACCGCAGGCGTTGGCGGCATGAGCGTCTACGCCGTGGTGTTCCTGATCCTGCTCGCCGGGTGGATCGCCGCCGGCCGGTACTTCGCCACCCGCCCCGTCATCGCCAAGGCCCTCGCCCGCTGGGGCCACATCCTGCTGCCCGTCGTCCTGATCGGCATCGGCCTGCTCATCCTCATCGAGGGCGGCGCCTTCGGACTGGGCCGTGGATGAGGACGAACCGCGCCGGAGCGTGAGCATCGCCTACTGCGGCGAGGGTGGATGCACGGGTGTCCTGACCCTCGTCGTGCAGGCGGGCAGCCTTCGAGCCCATCGACTGTCCCCGGAGGAGTGGCCCGTCGGCAGCGTCGGGGACCCTGAGATCCTGCTCAATGATCACTGGCCTCGGGCAGAGGCCGGTCGTTGATGACGTTCTTCATGACGAGGGTGAAGCTCAGGCGCTGGACGCCGGGCAGCCGTGCCAGTTGCTGGTCGTAGAGCTGCTGGAACGCGGCGAGATCGGTGGTGGCGACGCGCAGGAGGTAGTCGGGTTCTCCGAACAGTCGCTGGGCCTGGATGACGTGCGGCACCGCACTGACGGCATCTTCGAATTGGGTGACGGTGTCGGGGCCCTCCCAGCGCAGGGTGGCGAAGACGAGGGCCTCGAAGTTCAGGCCGACGGCGGCAGGGTCGACGACAGCGCGGTAGCCGCGGATCGCGCCCTCGCGTTCGAGGTCGCGGAGCCGGCGGTGGCAGGGCGAGACGCTGAGCTGTACGCGGGCGGCGAGCTCGGTGACCGTGAGGCGGCCGTCCATTTGCAGCTCGGTAAGAATCTTCCGGTCCAAGGCATCCATGGAGAAGATTCTCCCCCTATAGGCGCGATCATGGGGTAAATACGGGAACACTCTCGGGCATATCGGACCTAGCCTTCCTCACGTAACGCTGAACGTGAGAGGGATCGATTCATGGACACGACCACGCTGGCGGCCTTCCTGGCGGTCGATCTTCTGCTGGTGTTCACCCCGGGCGCCGACTGGGCGTACGCGATCTCGGCGGGTCTGTGGGACCGCTCGGTCGTCCCCGCGGTCGCGGGGCTGATAGCCGGGTACGCGGGCTACACGCTGCTCGCGGTCGCGGGCCTGGTCGTGATCGTGGCGAGCTCCCCGGCCGTGCTGACCGTGCTGACCGTCGCCGGGGCCGGGTACCTGATGTGGCTGGGCTGGGGAGTCCTGCGAAGCCCCGCCGTACTGGGCGCGTCCACGGAACCCATGGCGTCCTCGCGCGGGCAGATCATGCTCAAGGGCGCCGGTATCAGCGGCTTGAACCCCAAGGCACTGCTCCTGTACTTCTCCCTGTTTCCCCAGTTCATCGACACCGCCGGTGGCTGGCCCGTCGCCGCGCAGACCGGGCTGCTCGGCACGCTCCACATGGCGGCCTGCGCCCTGGTCTACCTCGCCGTCGGCGTGCTGGCGCGCACCGTGCTGAAGACCCGGCCTTCGGCGGCCCGGGCGGTCACCCGTGTCTCCGGTGCCATGATGATCGTCATCGGCGGCTTCCTGCTCGTTGAACGCCTGGCCGGCTGAGCCCCGCCACCCCGGCTGAGCACCGTGAAGCCAGTCGAACGAGCGACCGCCTCGGCTGCTGTGCCGGGCGCCTGGCGCTGGTGGTCAGAGTTTGGTGGCTTCGTGGACCTGGTGAAGATGGATGAGGATGTCGTAGGCCTGGCTGATCGCGAGGGTGGGGAGCGGGTCCTGCTTGAAGGACGACCCGGCCTCGTAGACGGGGCGGGGGACGTTCAGCCACGCGCGGCCCGCGGCCGGCAGCGTGCGCAGGTCGAGGTAGTAGTCGCGGTGGCGGACCCGGTCGAGGGTGTACTCCTGCATGTCGGGGGTGGCTGCGGGGACGGTGACCTTGTCCCAGGCCCCGCCGAAGGTGGCCGCGGTGAGGAACGACCCCCGGTTGAAGGTGAAGCCGATGGAGGCATAGCCCTGGCCCAGGGTGTTGCGCAGGAAGGTGCCTTGTGTCGTCGGGTACATCACCGGGTCGGTGGGCAAGTAGCCCACGTGGCCGTTGTGCGCCGACAGCAGGATCTTGTCGCCGGTGCGGCGGTGCCACCAGGCGGTGTTGTCGGCCATGACCCGGTCGCGGAGGTGCTCCGCGGCGGACACCGACTCCGGATCGGACAGGTCGAGGGAGGCGAAGGCGAACGTCTGGGCGATGTTGCGGGCGTGTTGTTCGGCCCATTCGTAGGCATCACCGCCGGCGCCCCTGTTCGCGGTGACCAGGGCGAGTGCCTGCTGGGCGGTGGTGGCGTTGTGGCGTCGCTCGGCGAGGGGTTTGCGCAGATAGGCGAAGACGTCGTCGAGAGGGCGCAGGCCCGCATACAGCCCTTCGAGGCGCTCGAGATCCTGCGGGTGGCTCGCCCGGACGTGCGCGGTCACCCGGTCGAAGACGGCGTCGCCGAGCTTGGGCGCTCCGACGTCGTTGCCCATGAAGTGGACCTTCCGGCCGGGGTTCCGGTCGTTGTACCGACGCATCCAGGAGATGAGGCTGAAGAACTCCTCGCGCTCCCAGGGCGATCCGGTCAAGGTCTCCTTGGCGATCTGCCGGGCGTCGCCGGCGCCGCCCTGGAGGTACTCGTCGATCCGCAGGCCGGCCGTCCAGCTCATCTCCAGGGCGAAGGTGGTGAAGCCCTGCTCCTCGACGAGGTGGCGGAATACGCGTTCCTTCATGGCGAAGAACTCGTGCGAGCCGTGGGTGGCCTCTCCCAGTCCCACCACCTTGGCATCGCCGATCATGGCTCCCAGCGCCCGCAGGTCGGTGGTGCGGCCGCCGGGTTCCGTCGACCGCAGCGGGTGGGCGGCACGCTCCAGCGCGCGGAGCGCGTCGGCCTGCCGGCCGTTCGCCGCCGTGCTGGTGGGCGCGGCGGAGGCTGCCGGGGCCAGCAGGGCGGTGGCCACGAGCCCGGCCGTTGCGGCGAGCAGTCTCCGTCGGCCGATGGCCTGCTTGTTCGCGGTCATGTTGGTCGCTCCTTGGGGCGGTGTTCCACTGGGACGAAACGATCATGACCTGGGGTGGCGGCTGGTCGCGCTGGGGCCCTCCTCCGACCTGACCGGGGGGAAATCCCCAGTTCAACAGGGTGGCTGGCCACCGGGAGTCGTCCGGGGGTGGGGAGGGGGGCCCGTGACGGCAACGACACCCGCCTCTACAGCAAGGTGACGGCCCGGGCATGGGACCAGCTGCCCCCCGAGGCGGACGCGCCGGACGAGCCCGGCTCCAGCATGTGGCCGGCCGTTTCGCCTGGGAGTGGGACGGAATCGAGGAAGTCGGGAATCTGCTCCACCCATGGGTCGGGCAGGCAGTTGTTGACGGTGCTGGCAAGGAGACTCTCGAACCAGCGGGGTCCATGGTTCCTCGCGCCGATGACGGCACGTCCCATCAGACGCGGCCGTCCGTGCTTGCCTCAGACCGTCGGGTCCCAGAGTCCGCCGGCCTCGCCGCGGGCGAGGTGCTCGGCGTAGACGCCGACCTTCCAGGCGATGAGGGAACGGCACTCCTCCAGCGCCTGGATCTGCGCGTCGACGCGCTGTCGATGGGTGTCGAGGAGCTGCAGGCGTTCCGTCTCGTTGCCCGGGCCGTGCCGTACCAGCTCGGCGAACCGCTTGAGGTCGATGAGCGGCATACCGGATTCACGCAGCTTGACGCAGATCAGCAGCCAGTCCACATCGAAAGCGGTATACCGCCGTCGGCCGCCCGTGGTCCGCTGGACCGGTCCGACCAGCAGGCCCTCGCGCTCGTAGAAGCGCAGTGCATGCACGCTGAGTCCGGTCCGCTCGGCCACCTCGCCGATGCTCAGTGGCTCCACATGGGTCTCGGGAGTCGCCATGCCTCCCAGCCTACGACTTGATCTAGACCTCGCTCTAGATCGTAGCGTCGTCGGCATGACTACCACTCATCAGCAGCCGCTTGGCTCGCCCTTCTCTGCCACCAGCACCGTCGAGGACGTCATGGCCGACCTCGACCTTTCCGGCGTGACCGCCGTCGTCACCGGGGGTTACTCCGGACTCGGTCTGGAAACCACCCGGGGCCTGGCGGCCGCCGGCGCCCAGGTCATCATTCCGGCACGTCGACCCGCCATCGCCCGCGCCGCACTCGCGGATGTGGCGCACTGCAACGTCATCCCCATGGACCTGGCAGACCTCGGCAGTGTGCGCGCCGCCGCCGCGCAGATCAGCGACTCCGTCAACAAGCTCGACCTCCTCATGGCCGTCGCCGGCGTCATGGCCACCCCGGAGCGGCGTGTGGGACCCGGTTGGGAAGGCCAGCTCGCCGCCAACCACTTCGGGCACTTCACACTCGCCTGCGAGCTCTACCCGCTCCTGGCCGCCGCCGCCGACGGTGCGCGCGTCGTCGTGAACAGCTCTGCCGGACACATCCTGACCGGCATTCGCTGGCACGACCCGCACTTCCGCACCGGCTACGACAAGTGGCTGGCCTACGGCCAGGCCAAGACCGCAAACGCCCTGTTCGCCGTGGAACTCGACGCCCGCGGGCGCAACGACGGCGTCCGGTCGTTCGCTCTCCACCCCGGCAAGATCATCACGGGTCTCCAGCGAGAGATGACGCTTCAGGAGCAGATCGAGCGCGGCTGGGTGGACGAGCACCGCAATGTGATCGGCGCCGGCTTCAAGACCCCCTCCCAGGGCGCCGCCACCGGCCTGTGGGCCGCCACGTCCCCGCTCCTCGACGGTTGCGGCGGCCTCTACCTGGAGGACTGCGACGTCACGCACGTCTCTGCCCCCGACTCGCCCATGGACGACGGCGGCGTCCGCGAGTACGCCATCAACCCCGGAGCGGCCGCACGGCTATGGGACCTGTCCGTCACGGCGACAGGCGCCACCCCGATCAACCGATGAGCCTGCGCTCTCCATGCGCCGAACTGTGCGCGCCGCCTCGGCGCCTGGCGCGGTACGAGCAATATTCGCCCTCGTGACGGCGGAGCCGGACCAGCTCACCCGGCGGTCCGCTGTCGCCGGAGAGGACCGTCGCGCGTGAGTACTTCTACGGATGGCCAGCCGCCACCGCGATCAGCATGATGGTTCCGTGACTGAACACGAGGGTAGTCCCCAGTTCCCTGTGCGACCCGCCCGCGACCGTCGGGCCGTAGAAAAAGTGATGAAGGCGGTCCTCATCGTGGCCGCCGTAGCGGGTGCGCTCCTGCTGCTCTACATGGCCTTGTTCATCGGCATCTTCGTCATGGCCGGTTGACCGTGGTGCCGCTTCTTCCGTACCCGTCTTGGCATGCCAACCGGGCCACCTTCGATGAGCCCTGACGAATCCGCGCGCCGTTGCAGCATCGCGGGTACGACGGCCCGGGGGAGGAGTGCGTGTGCAGGCGGCACGCGTGTGGCCTTGGGGAACATCGGTACGTCCCCCTGCCGGGCACACCGTGCCCTCGTCACCGTGGGCGTGATCAAGCCATCCTTTCGTCACCTGATCGGCTCAGCAAGACCTAGAGTGTGCGCGTGACCGAGCAGAATCCCGAACTCATCGCCGGCCGGTACCAGCTGGTCGAACGCATCGGCCAGGGCGGTATGGGCCGGGTCTGGCGCGGCCTCGACCAGCAGCTCTTCGGGCGCGAGGTCGCCGTCAAGGAGATCCTCTTCCCGCCGGGCATGGACGACGGCGATCGCGCCACGCTCCTCCGGCGGTTCACCGGCGAGGCCCGCGCAGCTGTCACTCTCAGCCACCCCGGGATCATCACCATCCATGACGTCGTGGAGCACCACGGTGCCCCGGTCATCGTCATGGAGTTGATCCGGGGGCAGTCCCTGGCCGCCGCCATCCGCAGCCGGGGCCGCCTGCCCGTGCAGCGGGTGGCCGAGATCGGCGCCGCCATGCTCGACGCGCTGGCCGAGGCGCACGGGGCGCGGATCGTCCACCGCGACATCAAGCCGGACAACGTGCTTCTGACCAAGGACCGCGTCGTCCTCACCGACTTCGGCATCGCCCACCTCGCGGACGCCACGACCAAGCTGAGCCACAGCGGGATCGTCATCGGTACGCCGCAGTACATGCCGCCGGAGCAGTTGGAGGGCAAGCGCCCGACCCCCGCCAACGACCTGTGGGCGCTCGGCGCCACCCTTTACCACGCCGTCGAGGGGCACCCGCCGTTCGATGCGGAGGGGCTCCACGCCCTCGCCGTGGCCGTGTTCACCCGCCCGCACCGGCCGCCGGTCCACGCCGGCCCGCTGGCGTCCGTGCTGGACGCGCTCCTCACCAAGGACCCGGCGCAGCGCGTGGGCGCCGCAGAAGCGGCCGAGATGCTGGCGTCGGTGCTGCGGTCCTCCCCGCCCCGGGCCGACGCGTCCGCCGGGCACGGGGCGGGGCACGAGCCCGCGCCCGAACCCGACCCCACTCCCACACCCACGCCCGATCCGAGGGCGACCCCCGTACCGGCACCGGACGCGGCGGCGGAGCGCGCTTCCGCTCCGACGGCGCCGGAGCAGGCACCATCGACGACGCCGTCACCGCGGACCCCCACGGTCCTGGACTCCGGGTCCGCCGCGGGCACCCCGGGGTGCCCCGTACCGGACCGGCCGACCCGCCCGCCCGTGCCCGTACCCCCGGCCGAGGACGCGGTCACGCTCGGGGCGACGGCCAAGATGGAGCACGGCGAGCGGGTGTCCGCCCGGCGGCGGGCCCTCACCCGGCGCTCCGCTGTCCTGGGCGCGGCGCTGGCCACGCTCGTCACGGGCTCCGTCCTGACCTGGACGCTTACCCGTGACGATGACGCACCCCGCGGCGGCGGGGCGGCCGGCAGCGGCTCGGGGGCTTCCTCCGTCACGGTGGTGATCGGGGTGGACGCGCCGCTCAGCGGAGGGCTGTCCTCGATGGGCGTCGGTATCAGGAACTCTGCCGACCTGGCGGCCAGGACCGCCAACGAAACCCGACACGTCCCCGGCGTGAAGTTCGAGATCAAGGCCCTGGACGACGGGGCCGACCCCGCCAAGGGCGGGCCCAACGCCGCTCGGTTCGTGTCCGACGAGAAGGTGCTGGGGGTCGTCGGACCCCTCAACTCCGCTGTCGCCCGGACCCTGGTGGCACCACTCGCGCGGGCGGACGTGGTCAACGTGTCACCAGGCAACACCGACCCCGCGCTGACGCTGGGCCCCGACTGGGCCGCGGGCACCAAGTCCCGTCCGTACTCCACCTACTTCCGCACCGTCGCCACGGACGCCGACCAGGGGCCGTTCGCCGCCCGGTACCTGCACGGCGAGGCGAAGAAGACCAAGCTCTACGTGATCGACGACGCGAGCGCCCACGGCACCGCCCTCACCCGCGGTTTCACGGCCGAGTTCACGAAGCTGGGCGGGACGATCGTCGGTACCGAGCAGGTCGATCCCGCGGAACGCGCCTTCGCCGGCCTCGCCGAGAGGGCGCGGTCCTCGGGCGCCGACGCCGTCTACTTCGGCGGCTACTACGACACCGCAGCGGCGCTCTCCCAGCAGCTCAAGCAGGCGGGGGTGAACGTCCCCCTGATGGGCGGCGACGGCATCTTCGACCAGCAGTACCTCACGGCGAACCCGAAGGCCGAGGGCGACCTCGCGACCAACATCGGCGTACCCGCCGAGGAGTCGGCGGCAGGGCAGGACTTCCTCGCCCGGTACGGGAAGGCGGGGTACCCGGAGGCGGCCGGCTGGTACGGCCCCTACGCGTACGACGCGACCTGGACCCTCATCGAGGCGGTGAAGGCCGTCGTGACGGCCAACGGCGGCACCCTCCCCGACAACGCCCGGGCGAAACTGCCGCAGGCCGTGGCGCGGCTGGCCTTCGACGGTGTCACGGGCCGCGTCGCCTTCGACGGGGCCGGCGACACGGTCAACCGCCGGCTGACGGTGTACGCGGTGAACGGCGGCAGCTGGGCGACCGTGACGAGCGGATCCGCCACCCGCTGACGCCCGCCGGGGCGACGCGGCTCGGAAGCGGTTCGGCCCAGGGTCTGTTGCGGCGGTGGATCTTGCGATCATCATGGTGTGGAACTACGGGTCCAGGCCGACGCGAAGGGTCTGATCGGCTGGGACGTGAGCGTGGATTCGACTGTCTGCCGTGCCCACCAGCACGCCGCCGACGCGCGTAAAAGTGGATCTTTCTCCACGGGGATTGCCACAGACTCAACACCCGTTTTGCTCTTCCCGCCGAGGTCCGAGGAGATCCATGGTCGACACCGTCAACTCACTGGCCGCCCGTGTCCACGAACTGCTGGTGGCGCTCCTGACCAATGGTGACGCGGCGGTGGGCACCGAGGGCCTCCACGACGTCGTCGGGCGCGCCACGGCGCTCGGCCCCGACGGCACGTGGCTCGTCGCCGTCGGCCACTCGAGCCTCTTCGGCCTGGCCGTCGCACGCGGACAGGCGGACCAGGCCATCTTCCACCTTGACGCCGCGGTGAAAGCCGGCTTCAACGACTGCGTGGCGCTCCACATCGCCCCCATACGTCCGTTGCACGACGATCCCCGCTTCCGAGCCCTGTATGAGCGGATGCGCATCACCCCGGCCGACCTCGACGAGTTCTTCTGGCTGCACCAGGAGATGCAGATCATGTCGAGGGAAGCCCAGCAAGCGAGCATCGACAACATCGGCCGCCTCGACACCGGGGTGTCACTGCTCCCGCAGGCCCCCCTGCCGACCCGCGAACCGAACACCATCGGCGTCCTGATCACCCGCATCGATCTCGCCGCGACCCAGACCGCACTCCAACAGGCCGCCGTCAAAGCGGAATTCCAGCGCAGCTCCGGCAATACCAGCCTCAGCCTCGTCGACGACTCGTGGGACTACTCCCGCGCCAGGCGCGACGCCTGGCACGCCGAGGAGCTGGAATCCCGCCGCCTGCAGGCCGCCGCGGCCCGGGCTTTCGTCGAACGCCCCGGCGTCGGCACCATGCTCATCCCCTGCCCGCCGCTGGGCTCGATCACCTACCCGGGCTGAGGAGGGCCTCACCGGCGCGGTGGCCGGTGAGGCCGCTTCGGCCGGCTTCCGTCCGCCATTTCGCGCGGCCGCGCCCTTGCGCACGCCGGCGATCGGGCGGAGCTGGGAGGCGGTCACCCACGTGCTGTACTCAGCCGGTCCGGTGCCGCCCCCGCATTGGTGAGGGGGGTCGGTGTCCCTGTATGCCTGCTCACGGCAGGTCGGCTGAGATACTCCGGCCATGGATGCTGGGGCGATAGGGAGCCGGGCACGGTCGGACATGGTGCTGCCCGCGCGGATGGAGTCGGCGCACGGCTCGGGGTGGGTGCTGCGTTCTGCGCAGGCAGCGGACGTCGAGATGATCGCGGAGCTGCGGGCCGTGGTCATGCGTGGAGATTTGGAGCGGCTCGGGCGCTACGACGAGCACCGAGTGCGGCAGCGGCTGCGGGATTCCTTCTCTACACAGCACACGTCCATCATCATGATCGACCGCGAACTGGCAGGATGCGTCACGATCCGGCCTGCCCACGGCGGGCAGCTGCTGGAGCATTTCTACCTTGCTCGGCACCATCAGGGCCGAGGGCTCGGATCAACTGTGTTGCGCACGCTGCTGGAGCACACCGATGCGCGGGGCATGACCGTCCGTTTGAATGTTTTGCAGGGCAGTGCCGCCCAGCGGCTCTACGAGCGCCACGGATTCGTCGTGGAAGTCCAGGACCCGATCGACGTCTTCATGGTGCGCGCGCCGGGCGCGGGCACCGTTCCGAAAGCCTGACTGGCGATAGTGCAGCGGGGTGGTCGCGCGGGGCCGTAACGGGGGAGCTGCCGCATGGGTTGGGCGGACTGTGAGATCAGCCTGGGCCCGTGCGGCCCTTGTTCCATCCTGCCTTCTGTGGCTCGTCCCGGACCCATCTCGCCGATTTCCTCGTGGAGTCGGCCGTCCCGTGGACCGCGCGGTGCGAGGCGAGTCCGGGCTGCGTCGACCGGGTTCTGCTAACCCTCGTTCATCTGCTGTGCCAGCTCCCGCACGCGGCGCTCGCCGAGTTGTACGGCGTGGAACGCTCCACCGTCGCCAGGGCGATCAGCTAGATCCGCCCACTGCTGGCCGCGCGCGGGTTTACCGACGCAGGTCGGCCCGGGATTCGTCTGCGGACACTGGCGGACGTATTCGCCTACGCCGAGGCCGAAGGCGTCACCCTGTGAACCGTGGTGACGCCGTGCGCCGCGCGGCACAGCTCCGCCATGTCCCCGGCCCGGCCCGGCCCGGGGCGCGGCGTGCTGGGTGCGGCGCCGCCTCGTGCGGTGGCCCGGGGCGGCGGGACCGGCCTTGGACCGTCCGGACGGCGGGGCGCCGGGCCGGCCTGCCGACCGTCGCCGGATGCATCGCGGCCCGGGGGCGCGACCGGGTGCGCGCTCCAGCTCTGGAGCAGCGCCAGCCGGGGCTGGAAGGGCGTTGGGAAGGCGGGATGGCGGCAGCGCCACCGCCCCGGGATCGTGCCGCGCGGGCTGGGGCGCGGATCGCGGCCCTGCTCGCCGAGAACACAGCCCTGAGGGAACTGATCAACAACCACTCAGCCGTCATCGTCCCGCTCGCCCGAGCCCAGGTGTCGGCGTACACGTGAACGTCACGTGTACGCCGACAGTCCGTCCATCGACGGGGCGGGACTCGTTTCTCAGGCGGCGCCGGCCTTCGCGGCCTCTGGGACGTCGGCCGCCTTGGCGGCGGGCGGTCGTGGTTTGCGGACGAGCGGGACTGTCGCGCACGCGGCGAGCAGGGACGCTACGGCGACCGCGTACCAGCCGTGCTGGAACGCGGCGACAGCGTGTCCGGGGGCCGGGGTGCCGACGATGCCGACCAGGATCGCGACGCCTAGGACCGCGCCGATCTGGCGGCCCATCGAGGTGATGGCCGAGCCGGTGGCGAAGCGGGCCGGCGGCAGGGCGGCCGCCGACGCCCCGGTCAGGACCGGGATCGTCATGCCGACGCCGAGGCCGGTCAGCATCATGCCGGGCAAGAGCGAGGCCGCGTAGGCCGAGCCGGTGTCGAGCATCGCGGCCCACCACAGGATGCCGGCCGCGAACAGGACAGTTCCCGCCAGTGCGATGCGGCCCGCACCGAATCTGGCGACGGCGGGCCCGATCCGCAACGCGACCGGCGGCACCAGCAAGGGGCCCGGCGCGATGGCGAAGCCGGTGCGCAGAGCCGAGTAGCCCCACACGCCCTGGCACCACAGCACCGCGCCGAGCAGCATTCCGGCGAACGCGACGGTGAACAGCGTCAGGGCGGCCGCGGCGGATGCGAACGCCGGAACCCGGAGCAGCGGCAGCTCGACGATCGGCACGGGGTGGCGGGCCGAGCGCAGGACGAACCAGACGCCGAGCAGCACCGCGGCAGCCAGGCCGCCGAGGGTGCCGGCGCTCGTCCAACCCCAGTCAGGAGCCTTGACCAGGCCGAGCGCGAGCGTTGCGATCGATCCGGTGAGAAGGGCGGCGCCGAACAGGTCGGGCAGCGGACTCTTCTCCGCCCCAGCGCGTCCGGGCGACGGCAGCACCTTGACACCGAGCGCGAACGCCGCGATACCCACTGGCACGTTGACGAGGAACACCCAGCGCCATCCGGCCTCGGCCAGCAGCCCGCCGGCCACTGGCCCGAGTCCGGCGGCGATCCCGCCGATCGACGCCCAGGCCCGCACCGCCCCGGCGCGCTTCTCGGGCGCCGTCGTGTCGAGCAGCAGCGCGAGCGACGTCGGCATCAGCAGCGCAGCGCCGGCGGCCTGCACGAGCCGTGCCGCGACCAGCGTCCCGACGTTGGGAGCGAGTGCGCAGCCGACCGAGGCGAGGGTGAACACCGCCAATCCGGTCAGGAAGACCGGCTTGTGGCCGGAGCGGTCGGCGACGCGGCCGGCGACTACGAGGAGCGCCGCGAAGACGATCGCGTAGCCGTTGAGGACCCAGGAGAGGGAGCCGAGGCCGCTGCCGCCGAACGAGCGGCCGATCGCCGGGAGGGCCACGTTGACGATGAAGAGGTCGAGGTTCGACATGAAGACCGCGGCCGCGACCGTCGCGAACACGGCTCGGGACGCCCCATGTGGGTTTGAAATTCCAACTGTCATGGATCGGAGGCTAGCCCCATGGGTTTGAGAACACAACGGACTCGGGAGAGGATGGGGACGTGACCTCGAACGCGAAGCAGGGCGAGAACTCGGTTCCGCACCCCGAAGTGCCCGGTCGGCCGTGCTCCGTGGCCGCCGCGCTGCAACTCGTCGGCGAACGCTGGGCCCTCCTGGCGATCCGCGAGATCTTCTACGGCAACCAGCGCTTCGACCAGATCGTCCGCAACACCGGCGCCCCCCGCGACCGCCTCGCCGCGAGACTGCGCGCACTGGAAGAGGCGGGCGTGGTCGAGCGCCGCGCCTACAGCGAGCGCCCCTTGCGCTTCGAATACCACCTCACGGAGGCCGGCCGCGATCTCGCACCGGTGATGCGCGCGCTTCTGGCCTGGGGCGATCGCTGGGCGGTGGACACTCCGCCGGTCGCCTTCCGGCATCGCGGCGGGCACGGCTCCGAGCACGACCTCGATCTGACGTCGACGTGCCGGACCTGCGGCGAGGAGGTCGGGTCGGGAGGTCTCACGATCGACGTGCGGGCGCCTGGATGGGATCGGGCCGGGCCGATCGAAGGCTCCTGAACTCAGCAGCGATCAGGAGCGAAGGGGTCAGTCGCCTCGATTGGCCGGATAGGCAGCGCAGCCCCTTTGGAGCTTGCCCAGATTCCCTACAACGACGGCCACCGAGCCTTGCTGTTCGCCCCGGCCCCCCGGGTGGGCGGGTGCTGGTCCAGACCCGGCGTGGGTCGCTGGTCCAGGACCGTTTTCCGGATCTCGTCGCCCCGGCGCTTCCGCGCTGGCGACCCGGACGCGGCGCGCTTGGTCGCGTTCGCGTTGCTGCGCCCGATGCGTTAAACGTTAAACGTCGAGCTCAGGGCGCAGGGGCGCCGCTGGTCACGGGTTTCCGGGAGGCCGTAACGGCTTCCGCGAGGCAGGCTGTTCCCATGAGGTCACATCCTCGCTCACCCGTTCGGCTGGGAGCGTCCTCTCGACGAGGAGTGGGCGAACACGGCGAGGTCCTGTTCACACTGGCGCAGTGTGCGCCCTTCGCGATCGCGCTGGGCGTGCTGGGCATCGAGCTCTCGCCCGCACACGATCTGGTCACCGGCCCGGTTCTCACCACGACGCCGGCGCTGGCCGCGCTGACGATGGGCCCGGTGGGCACCCTGTCCGCGGCAGCCCTCGCCGTGGGCGTGAACGTGACCTCCGCGACCTACAACCAGTCGTGGGGAACCCAGACCCAGCTGATCATCGGCAACTTCCTGGGGCTGATCGTGGTGTCTGTGGCCAGTGTCATCCTGAGTAACGCGGTGCGCACGCGCAGGCAGAGCGAGCTCGACCAGGTCCGCCGGATCGCAGTGGCGGCTCAGGAGGTCGTCCTGCGGCCCGTCCCCGAGCTCCTGGGCCCGGTACGGGCGGCCAGCCTGTGCCTCGCGGCCGGGACAGGGGCACTGGTAGGCGGAGATTTGTACGAGGCCGTGCAGACGCGCTACGGCGTCCGCCTCATCGTGGGGGATGTCCGGGGGAAGGGGCTGTCCGCCATACGCGCGGTCGCGGTGGCATTGGGCGCGTTCCGGGAGGCCGTTCACTACGAGGACGAAGTGCAGGAGGTCATGAACCACTGCGCGGCCGCGCTGCGGCGAGAGGCCGCCGTACCGGGTACCTACTCGCAGGCAGAACTTCCCGAAGTCCTCATGGAGGGATTCACCACCGCGCTCATCGCCCAGGTGCCGGATGAAGAGGTGGTACACCTGGTCAATCGCGGTCATCCGCCTCCGCTGGTGCTGCACCATGGCAAGGCTCAGGCCCTGATGCCCGCCTCGCCTCTGCCGCCGCTCGGTCTCGAAGACCTCGTCACCGGCCCTCCCGCCAAGCCCGAGAGCTACCCGTTCCTGCCCGGTGACCGGCTGCTGCTCTACACCGACGGCGTGATCGAAGCCCGCAACCGTGACAACGACTTCCTCCCTCTGTCGGAGACCATGGAGCAGATACCGGCCGGCACCTCCCCACAGGAGTTCCTGGACGAACTGCACAAGGCATTGATCCGCCACACCGAGGGCCGATTGACGGACGACGTGGCAATGATCCTCATCGACCGGCTCGCATGAAGGGGGCCGGCAAGCAGGTCAGCGCAGCCAGCCGCCTCCTCGGCTTCGTCCATGAGACCGATCAGCAGTTGTTCAGCGCTTCGATGCCTCATTTGCGGTGAGGCGTTGACGGCGGTCCTGCACGATGAGGCCGTCCCGCAGATCGTCCACCTTCTCGACCGAAGCAACGACAACGGCACCACCGCCCGGTTCCGCCTGATCGCCACGCGGTGGGCTGGTTCGATGGGCAATGAAGTCAGGCGAAGAGGAGTCACCCTCTACGGGCCCTCCGGGCCGGCGTCCCCGGCTCGCGCGGCGGCCGCCGCCTCCAGCAGGGGCCAGCCGTCGACCTCCACCACCCGCCGCTCCTCCGGCTGCCACCCACTGGCCAGCACCACGTCGAGCAGGGCCCGTACGGCGCCCGGCTCGTGCAGGTTCAGGGCGCCCTGGGTGAAGCCCACGTCCCCGGAGCCGAAGGGGGCCGCGCCCGGGACGTACCGGCCGGGCCCGTCGGCAAAGACAATGCGCAGTGGGCCGCCGGTGCCGGCAGGCTGCGGGGACAGGCTGAGGATTTGGCGGCAGTCAACGGACCGGCCGTCGTGGTCCCTTCGGTGACTGTGGCGCATCGTCCACATGTACAGGCGCCCGTCGGCGACCAGCCGACGGGGCTTCTTCGAATTGCGAGGCACGCAGCCGAGCGTACGCGGTCTGATCCACAAGGCACTGTCCTGTCCCCGTCTCATTAGATCTTGCAGGGGCGGGTCCGTTGACCTGTGGGGTGACGGGTTGAACCGTGACTTGCTGGGGGAGTGGCGAAGCGTCGCGGAAGACCCGCCCGCGGGCGGTGCCGATGGCGCGTCTCATGGAACATGGCGAGGGTGATGTCGCCTGAGCAGGCCCTTGTCGGGTTGCCGAGACGCTAGACGCCCGGTTTCGCAGGGAAGATGGCAGTTTCCTGGTCAGAGGCCGCAGTAGTGGAGGCGCTCAGGAAGGATGCCGCCGCTGACGATCCTGAAGCTCCCGGCGGGCAGTCGACCAAACGATCTCGAACTCATTGGCCGACAACCACTGCGGGTCGTGCCCCTCCCACTCAGAAATAGGCAGTTCCGCGGTCAGACCGTAGACACCCTCGTATTCAGCCAACAGGTCGGCGCTTTGGGATTCTTGCCGCTCGGTCAGCGAGGCAGCGGTCAAGGCCTCCCTTCCGGGCTCCTGCAACTCGACTTGCCGGATCACGTACCCATTGGTGTCCAGCTCGAAGTAGAACCAGACGGCTTCCTCGTCCCAGAAGCAGCGAACCCAGCGCGTCACTGGTTCACCGCGTCGAAGGGCTCGTCGTGCCAGCGCCAGCCGGCGGTGCCGTCACCGTGCAGGTGCAGCATGAACTCAGCGACCGGGCTGCCGTCGGGAAACGTCATGGTGAGCGTACTGCGAATCTGGGCGTGGCAGGCGTCGGCCCGCTCCCAGTCCTGGAGCGCGTGCTGCGGGCTCGCCCGCATGTGCGTGGCCGCGTACTCGGTCGGCGCGGTCGGCAGATGCTGCCGGTGGCCGGATCTCATCGGTGTGCGACCGGGTGTGATCGGAAGCAACTGCCAACCGCATACCCTCTGTTGCACTTGTCCGCGTTCACCAACTCACGACGCACGGCCGACGTATGACGTCCGCTGCCGTGGTCGGTCGCGCAGCTGTTTCCCAGGGGGCCGCATGAACATCGAACTTGCCGACCTGCTCACCTCGCTCCGGTCGGAGATCAACCGCGCCCGCATCGACGCTGCCGACCAGGACGTGCGCTTCAAGATCAACTCCATCGACCTGGAGCTGCAGGTCGCGGTCGAGAAGACCGGCGAGGCCAACGCCGGTGTGCGCTTCTGGGTGGTCTCGCTCGGCGGCAAGGCGTCCGCCAAGTCCGCGGAGACCCACACCGTGAAGATCGCGCTGACCGCACAGACGGCAGGAGGTGGGGCCGTCCTCACCGGTGACGACATTTCTGACCTCCTCTGAGTCGGCCGGCCGCCGCATGAGTTCCGTTGACACGAGCCGGGTGGCCCAGGTCATCGTCCGGCAAGGAGACGAGGTCGAATTCGGGTCGGGCTACCGCATCAGCAAGCGGTTGATCCTCACGGCGGGCCATCTGTTCAGACTCCACGGCCACTCCTGCACGGTGCTGCTCGGCCACGGCAAGGAGGAACTGCCCGCCACGCTCGTGTGGTGGGCCTTTCGACACGGCGAGGGCCAGGACATGGCCCTCTTGCAGCTCGATGCCGTGCCCCCGGGGCTGCCTGCGGTCTCGGGCCTCTCGATCGGCCGTCTGCCCGACGGGGTGGGACACGTGCCGTTCGTCGGGGTCGGCTTCCCGGCCCTCGCGCGACGGCCCGAGTCGCCCCGGTACCAGGGGCTCGACCGGCGGGACAGCCGGCAGGTCGATGGCATGGTGCTGCTCGGGTCCAACATGAAGTCGGGGCTGCTCGACCTCACCATCACGTCCGCGCCGCCTCCCGAGCCGGTGGACCGCAACGACCCCTGGAAGGGGATCTCCGGCGCGGCCCTGTTCGCCCCCCGTGGCCACCTCATCGGCGTGCAGACCCACCGCCTGACCGCCGCGGGAACCGGCAGCGCGGAGGCCGAGCCCGTCGCAAAGGCGCTCGAAGACACCGAATTCGTACGGATCCTCCGCGAGAACTTCGTACAGACCAAGCCGGTGCAGCTGGAGGCCGGGCGCGACCCGGGGCCCGCGCGCCGGCTGCGGTCGGTGGTCTCCCAGCAGGAGCGCATCAAGGGCTTCGGCGACTTCGAGAAGAACTTCACCTCGGAGCGGCTGCCCTTCGTCTCCCCGGGCAGCGAACACGACGCGGCGCCCCACCAGCTGCTCAGCCGTCTGGTGACGTCGGCGGACCGCGGAGTCCTGCTGATCGGTGCGGCGGGCACGGGCAAGACCCGGACCGGGCTCGAAGTCGGACAGCTCGCCATCGAGGAGGGCTGGCGGGTCCTGCACCTCGTGCCCCAGACCCGGGACAAGTCGGCCGACGACAGGATCACCGACCAGATCATCGACGAGATAGCCGAGGAGGCGTTCGCGGAGGCCAGCTCCGTGCTCGTGGTGATCGACCTCAACGAGACCAACCTCGACCTGCAGGCACTGCGCCACCAGCTCCTCCCCATGGCCCGCCGACACGCGGTCACCATGGTCCTGCTCGCCTCGGCGCGCCCCGGCTGGCTGCTGAAGGCCGACAGGGCCCTCGTGCACGAGCTCTTCGACGAGGTCCACGTACGGCAGGACGAGGAGTTCCAGCAGCTCGTCACCAGGAACGCGCTGGAGACCCTGGCTCCCAACGCCATCCACCACCTGGGCATGGACCGCATGCTCGCGGTCAGCGGCAACCGCCCGATCCTGGCGCTCCTGGTCGCCCAGGAGATCGAGCGCAGGGTCAACACGGGGCGGCGGCTGTCCATCCCCGAGGTGACGGGTCTGCGGTCCGGGGGCGAGCTGGCCGCCTGGCTGCTGAAGCGACTCGGGGAGGACGGCCTCGCCGTTCTCCCGCGCGACGACGGAAGCCTCGTCCCCGCCCGCGCCCCCATCGGACTCGTGGCCGCCGCTGCCGCCGCGGCCGCCTGCCCGCAGGGCCGCGCCGCAGTGGTGGCCGCCGCCAGGGCAGTGCTCACGGGTGCGACCGCCGACGAGGTCACGGAGGCTGAAGGCATCGTGGCCACCCTGGTCTCGCTGGGCTGGCTGGAGCCCAAGGGCGGCGTTCTCTCGGTCGCCCACGACATCGTCGCCGACCAACTCATGGAATCGGTCGTGCTCCCCGAGCCGACCGACCAGCCGGACACCGTCGGCACGCGCGCGCTGCTCGCCGGCAGCCTCACGGCCGCCCGTACCATCGGTCGGTTCTCCGCCAACCTCGGCCGTCTCGTGACCGACCTGGTCCTCGCCGACCGGGCGGCGTTCGTCGAGCCCCTGCTGCGCGAGTGGTTCACCGAACAGGCTCCCGTCATCGGTGACCTGATGTGCCACGACTCCAACGCCGGCAGCTACGCGCTCGGTGCCGTCTGCTCCGGTCCGCCGTGGGCCGACGCGGCCGTCGCCTGCTGGGACCAGGTCGTCAGCCCCTGGATCGGCGCACTCGGCGGCGACTACGACGCCCGTCACGTCCTGCACCGCGGGCTGCGGCACCTCCCCGCCGAGGGGGCGCAGCTCCTCGTGCCCGCCGCACTCGACTGGCTGGCGACGTACTGGCGGGCCGGCACGGCCGGCTACGTCGCGGCTCCGCTGCTGTCCCGTACCGACCTGCCGGCCGAGGCGGTGCAGCAAGCCGTCCCCCTCACGCTGGACTGGCTCAACCGCCACGCCGCGGCCCCGGGCGGCGGGTACGTGCTCTGGCCGCTGCTCGCCCGTACCGACCTGGGTCCCTTCGAGGCCCGGCGGGTCCTGTCCGCCACGCGCGTCTGGCTGAGCCGGAACGGCACCACCCACAGCGCCGGATACGTCCTCGACGCCTTCCTCGCACGTACCGACCTCAGCCCCGACGACGTACGGCGCGTCCTGCCGACCACTCGCGAGTGGCTCGACCGCCACGCCACGACCCTGGGCGCCGGCTACGTGCTTCGGGCGCTCCTGCCCCGCCCAGAGCTGGACCCCGACGAGTCCGGGCGGGCCGTGCAGGCCACGCTCACCTGGCTGGACGCCCACTCCGGCACGCCGACGGCCCGGTACGTCCTGACGGCCGCGGCCAGCCGGTCCGACCTGTCGGCCGACGACGTACGACGCCTCCTGCGCGCCGCCTGGGCCTGGCTGGATGCCCACGCCACGACCGTCGACGCCGAGGGGGTCCTGTCCCGTCTGCTCGTCCGCACGGACCTGCCTGCCGAGGATGCCGAAGCGGTGCTGTCCGCCGTCCTGGAGTGGCTCGGCCTCCACGCCCAGGCGATTCAGGCCGAGTTCGTTCTCGGCCGACTGCTCGAGCACACAGGCCTGTCGGCCGACGAGCGGGGGCACGTACGGTGCGCCGTGCTCGACTGGCTCGATACCCACGCGAGCGCAGAGAAGGCCTCCTACGTCATCGGACGCCTGCTCAAACTGACCGACTTTCCCGGAGCGGAAGCCCAGCGGGTGGTGGCTGCGGCCCGGGTCTGGCTCGACCACCACGGGAACGATGCCAGCGCCGCATACATCATCGGCCCGCTGCTCGGCTGGCCGGTCCTGCCTTCCGGCGAGGTCCAGCGAGTGCTGCGCACGGCCTTCGACTGGCTCGGGCTCCATCCGACCAGTGAGGCCGGCTTCGTACTCAAGCCGCTGCTCCTGCGGACGGACCTCACGGCGGCCGATGTCCGCAGCGTGGTCGAGGCCGCCTTCTCCTGGCTCGGTGACCACGGGCGGACGACGGAGGCGGGCTACGTCCTCAACGTGCTGCTGGCGCGCACCGACCTGACCGGCAGTGAGATCGACGCGGCCTACTCCGAATCCTTCACCTGGCTCGCCCTGCACGCCGACACGGCCGACGCCGGCTACGTACTCGCGCGACTGCTCGCCCGCCAAGACCTGCCGTCGGCCGACGCCCCACGGGTGGTGCAGGAGGCCCTCGACTGGCTCGGCGAACATGCCGTCACCCCGGCGGCACGCCTCGTCCGCGAAGCTCTGGAAGCGCGGGCCGGCCTCGGTCCCTCCGACGTCCAGCGCATGACGGCCGCGCAACTCGACTGGCTCGCCGCGCACCCCGCCAGCGCCCAGGGCAGCCACCTGCTGGCCCCGCTCCTGAAGCGCACCGACCTGGAGGCGGAAGACGCCCGGCGTACGGTCACCACGGCACTGGCTTGGCTCGACCACAACGCCGCCATTCCGAACGCCCAGTTCGTCCTCAAAGCACTCCTCTCGCGTGCGGACCTGGACGCCGGCCACGCCCGACGAGGGATGCGGGCCGCCTTCACCTGGCTCGACGAGTACGCGTCCACGCCGGAAGCCCGCTTCGTGCTCGCGCCGCTTCTGAGCCGCAGGGATCCAGGGGCCATGAAAGGTGCCACCCCCCTGGCTGTGGCCTGGCTCGACCAGCACGCCCGGATGGCGGACGCCCAGCACGTCCTGAGCCCCCTGCTGGCCTGCCTCACCCTGTCCCCGGACGTGGCGGGGCGCTCGGCCGAACAGGCACTGGCCTGGCTCGACGACCACGTGTCCGTGGACGAGGCAGGGTTCCTGCTGGAACATCTGCTCCGCCGCGGCGACCTGGGCACCCGAGAAGCGAGCCGCGCGAAGGAGCACGCCCTGGTGTGGCTGCCCGAGCGTACCGGCACCGCCAGCGCGGGCCACGTACTCGAATCGACGCTGGGCCGTGCCGACCTGGACCCAGAGGAAGCGCCTCGCGTGATCGCGTACGCGCTGTCCTGGCTGGACCTGCATCCGAACGCCGGAAGAGCCAGCCATGTCCTGGGCCCCCTGCTCGCGCGCACCGACCTGACGCCCGACCAGGTCCAGCGGGCCACGACCCGCGCCCTGGCCTGGCTGGACGGCCAGCCGAGGGCCGTGAACCTCGGCCACGTCCTGAGGGCCTTGCTCGAACGCACCGACCTGACGCCCGATCACGCCCAGCAGTCGGCGGCCCGCGCGCTCGCCTGGCTCGACCCCCACGCGGCCACGGTCCACGGGGCCTACGTACTGGGCCCGCTCCTCGGCCGCACCGATCTCACCCCCGCCAACGCCCAGCGGGCCGTCTCCGCGGCTGTGACCTGGCTGGACGACCATGCCACGGGTGCGCGAGCGAGGTTCGTCCTCGCTCCGTTCCTTGAGCGCTCCGATGTCACCGCCGAACAGGCACGGCGTGTCCTGGTGATGGCCTTGGCATGGCTGGAGGACCACGGCCGGACACACAGTGCTCCGAAGGTCCTGAACGCCCTGCTCTCCCGCGATGACCTGAGCACTGATGACACGGCGAACACCGTCGCGGTCTCCTTCGCATGGCTGGAGCACTACGCCGCCACCGCCCGCGCCCGCTACGTCCTGGCCCCGCTCCTCACCCGCACCGACCTCCCGCCCCCGGCCGCCGGCCGGGCCGTCTCCCTCGCCGTCGCCTGGCTGGACGAGTACGGCTCGACGGAGAAGGCCACCCTCGTCCTCGAAGCCCTCACGGCCCGCGCCGCCCTGCCTGCTGCCGAAGCCCCCGGCCCCACGGCGACCTTGGACGGCACCTCGCCCCCGGGCTCGGGGGAGGAGGCTCCTCGATCCGGCCCAGGGGACACCTTGGACGCCCCCACGAACTGACCACGGAACGCTCAGTACGAAACCGGGCCCCTGCCGAGAACGAGTTGGCTGCGGCCGAGAGGAGACAGCGCACGAGACGGTTTTCAGCGCCCGGGCGGACCACCAGTTCCTCGATCTTCGGCAGATGGTGCACCTGCGCCACGCCGTGAACGGCGTTCCGGTCCCGAGACGGACGAAATTACGTTGGTCCGTCACCGCCGAGCTGCGACGATGTCCCTGTTTCGCCAGCGGAGGACATTTGTTCGTTTTTGCATGTGCGGGGTGCGGCGCCAGGCTGACCGCCCCGCTGTCCCAGGTCGCACTGCCGGCCCACGCCCATCAGAAGTACGGGAACGGGATTCAGCTCCCGGTCCTCATGGAGCCGGGCACGTTCGCCGTGGACCCGGAGCCCTGGGGGCCGCCATGGCGGAGGTGGGAGGACATTGATCCGGACGAGGCGGCGGCCCGTGGCATCTACGCGCCGGTCTACGCCCTGTCCGGCGGTGCGCCGGGTGCGATCGTCATCGCACCCGGAGATACCCGCGGCACCCTGCTGATCCCGGAGAATGGCGGCGGTTACTGCTGCGGCCTCGACGGGGCCGACGGCCCCAACATGGCCTGCGAGGCGTGCGGTCTGCCCGTGGCGAGCAGGATCGACGACTGCTCACTCTGGCAGGCAGTGTGGCTCGCCCCAAACGCCGTGCGCCGCCGCCCCGTCGACGACGCCGCCCCCGTACCGCTCTCCTGGGCGGAACTGTTGGCGGAGGGGAAGGGCACGCCCCCGTACGAACCGATCGCCACGTGGGGATCGCGGCGGGGGTCCAACTACTGGTGGTCATGGAGCCCGCAGTGGGAGGCGGCAGCCGGCCGGGCGCTCGCCCACCTGCTGGCGGCCTCGGAAGGCCGGCCGGTGACCGTCCCGCACGGCCTGATCGAGGAAGTGTTCCAACGCGCCCTCGACGCCCTCCTGCCCGCGGGCCAGCCGGCGCGGCGCGCCGTTCTGGCCGGACCGGGCCTGACCGCTCCCAACGCGGACGCCGACATCCTCCTCGTGCCCACCCATCCGCACACGGGGGAAACCTGGACCCCGCCCAGCCCGGCTGCCTCGGCATACCCGATACCGCTGCCGTTCAAGGTGTGGCTGTGGCTGGCCTTCCCCGAGCCACACCTACCCCTCCCCGCGTCGGGCAGCATGCCCGACGGCGTCCTGCGCGACGACCCGCCCGCCCCCCGACCCCACCACCTGTTCCGGGTCGACCCGGGAGTGTTCCAGCACACCCTGGTCCGGCTACCAGCCATCCGCAGCCCCTGGCTGGGTGGGATCCTCGAGAACCTCACGCACCACATGCGCGCCGGCCTCTTCTGAGACCTGTCCAGTAACACTGCCGGCTCGCCCGGGGTTCTGGTCGAACTACCTGTTGGAGGTGTGCGTGATCATTCCACCGCGTCAGGTCCTGCCTGCTCGAACGCGGTACGGCAGCGTTCAACCTGGTCGGCCACCTGTTCCATGAACCACCGCATGATCTCGTAAGGGACGACGAGCTCGTCGTGGCTGTGGCTGTGGATGTGGACGGTCGGTTCCAGATTCGGGTCCTCGTCCGGGACGAGCGCCATCAAGAAAGCAGCACCGGGCAAGTGGGTCACCACGGTGTCGGGATTCTCGGCCCCCCTGGCCGGCGCGGGCACAGCCTCGCTTAGCTCCACAGACCAGGCATCGTCAGGCAAGGCGTAGTGGAACAGGACAGCGTAGTGACGGCCTGCATGTTCTCTCAGCTCCCATGGCATGTCGGCAGGCTGCCACAGTTGCAGTGGCGGAGTCTCGCGGGTATCTCGCTCGCACCTGAGGCGGGATACCCGGCCAGCCTCTCAGTACGGCCTCAGAGCTCAGGCCTTGTCCTTCGGCTTCGCGCTGTCCATCACGACGTGCACGGAGAACGCGGTGTTTGCGCGAGAGGGACGGGCCCACGGGAGTGTTGAGCACGGGCTCGGAGACGACGTGTCGAGGCCGGTGGGGTCACGCATGGCGGGGTCGTGGTCCTCGCCGAGGGTGGCGGTGCAACCCGGCGCCGGGCACTGGCCCTGGCCGGACGGGTCCGCGTGGTTCTCGCGGACCCCTCTCACGTCTCTCAGCCGACAGCGTCGAGCAGCAGTTTCGCGGCCGCCATCGCCCCGTCGGTGCGGACCGTGCCGGCCACGGTCTTCGCCCGGCTGCCGGTTTCCGGTTCAAGGGCGGTCTTGAGCGCGGCCGACAAGGACTCGGCGGTCGGCACCGGACCATCGTGTGCTACGCCGACGCCCAGCTCGGCCACCCGGCCGGCCCAGTACGGCTGGTCCGCCAATTGGGGCACCACCACCTGGGGAGCGCCGGCCCGAGCGGCCGTCGTCGTCGTACCCGCGCCACCGTGGTGCACGACGGCGGCTACCCGTCCGAACAGTTGCTGGTGGTTGACCTCGCCGACGGCGAAGCAGTCGGCGAGGTCGTCGATGAGGCCCAGGTCCGCCCAGCCACGCCCGACGAGTACCCGGCGGCCGCTCGCGCGGACCGCCTCGATGGCCACCCGGGCCGCGTCCTCCCCTGCGCGCACGGCCATGCTGCCGAAGCCCACGTACACGGGCGGCGCGCCGGCATCCAGGAAGGCCACCAGATCAGCCGGGAGCGGCCGGTCGTCGGGCAGCACCCACGCGCCGGTCTGTACGATGTCGTAGTCCGGCGTCTCCAGCCACGGGTCCAGCACCGGGTCCGTCGCCAGCCACGGCCGGTCGCCGAAGGCGTAGTCGCGGACGTTGTCCACCGGGGGCAGGCCGATCGACGCCCGGTTGGTGTTGAGCGCCTCACCGAACAGCGCGTTGATGCTCTGGGCGTCCAGGTCCCACAGTGCCCGGTTGTCGGTCACCTCCGGCGGGAACGGCTGCCCCGGGTACGCCAGCGGCGGGCGGTGCGGCGAGGGCAGGGTCAGCTGCTGGAAGATCGCGGATACGCAGCCGATGTCCAGCTTCTCGGCCACCGACCGCGCCCCGGCGATGGCTGGCATTGCGCCCGTCGCCACCAGCAGGTCGCACCCTTCGGCTGCCGCGGGCATCACCTGCAGCTGACTGGCGATCAATTCCGCTGCGCGTTGGGGCAGGTTGACCTTCGACGGCGGTGGCGCCGCGGTAGTCAGCGTGCGTGCTGACTGCCCGACGCCCACCATGGACACTCCGACCCCGGCCAGCCGCTCCGCGAAGTCCTCGTCCGGCGGCGCGCACACCCGCACCTCCGCGCCGAGTTCCCGCAACCGCACCGCTAGCCCTACCAACGGTTCGACGTCCCCACGTGACCCATACGTCGACAACACCACACGCACTTCGTTGATCTCCTATTTCCGTAGCTTCTTGGCCAGGCCGACCATCCTGGGTCGGCGTGGAGCCCGGGTGACGGCCGTGGCGAAGGCTGTCACCCGGTCGGCGTCCGATCTCAGTGCCGGGGCGGTGGTGGGTGCACCCACATGGACACCCTCGTTCCTTCTCCCACCGCCGCCGAACCGTTCACCCCGTTCCGATCCCGCCCTGGGCGGACGGGGCGGGGAGCGTGGCAAGTTCGCCCAGGATGCGGGCCGCCGGCGCGGGGTCGACCAGCCACTTCAGGTGGCTGCCCTCCAGTGTGCGGACGTCGTACGGGTTGTCAGGCGTCAACTCGTTGCCCTCGCGGATCAGGCGGTCCTGCAGGACGAGCGGCAGGCTCGCGTCGTCGGCCAGGCGGATGTAGGTCTTGGGGATGCGGCCCCAGGTCGCGGCCTGCGCCCGGTCGGCGGAGCCGCCGACATCCAGGTTCTCGTCGGGCTGGAAGGTGTTGAGAAAGGTGAGGAACTGCTCGTCGGTGCCGTCGGCGAAGAAGGCCAGCTTGAACGCGGCGATCGCGTCCGGGTCCGCAGTACGGAAGTTGACGCGGAGCAGGCCGAGGTCGGCGGGGTTCCCGGCCAGCGCCGCGGCGAAGGCCGCGGGGTCGACCGTGGCCATCTCCGGCTCGGCGTAGTAGTCGTTGACGTCGAGGTCGACCGGGGCCCAGGCCGAGACGTAGACGAGGCGGTCGATCAGGTCCGGGCGCGCGTTGGCCGCGGCCGTGACCGTGGCACCGCCGCGGCTGTGGGCGACGAGGATCACGGGGCCGTTCCGCTTGGCCCGTTCGAGGATGCCGATCAGGTGCGCGACGTTGTCGGCGAGCGTGACGCCCTTGATCGAGCCGGGCGCGCTCGCGAGACCGGCGGGGTCCTGCGGCGCCTGATAGGCGTGGGTGAAGGTCGCCTGGAACCCGTGGCCGGGCAGGTCGACGGCGACAGAGCGGTGCCCGAGGAGGCCGAGTTCGGCCTGAAGGGGCGCGAAGGAGAAGGAGTTCGCGAATGCTCCGTGCAGGAGTACGAACGTCGGTTGCATCTGTTTCTTCACTTTCCGGCCGCCGCGGGGGCTGCGGCCATGGCGGGGCCCCGGGTGCGGGGGACGTCTTGGGTGCGTGGGCTTGCCGGCGGCCTACGCGATCACTCCGAGGTCCGACGCAGCACCATGCAGACGAAGCCGAAGCTGTCCCGGTACCCGTGCAGCCACTGCGAACGCTGGGCGTTGGCCGTTTCCAGCACCTGCGCGGCGGCCGGATCCGCGGGGTGGTCCAGAGCCCATGCGGCCAGCGAGCCCCAGCAGGCCCACTCGTAGGCGTCCAGCTCAGCCCGGGTGCTGACGTGGCCGTGGACCGGGGTCCAGCCGTCGGCGACGACGCGGTCCACCGTGGTCGCCAGGTCGTCGAGGTCACCGAACATCTCGACGGCCGCCGGTGACGGGTCGCGGTCCCAGAACGACTCGCCGATCAGGACGCGGCCGCCGGGAGCCAGGTGCTCGCGGGCTGCCGCGAGCGTGGGCAGGAGACCACCGAAGGCATGAGTGGCGCCGACGCTGATCACCAGGTCGAACGGCTGTGGAGAGACGAAGTCCGCGGCCTCCTGCTGGTGGAGGACCAGGCGCTCGTCGACTCCGAGTCTGCTCGCTGCCTGGCGGGCCTGCGTCAGGGCGACTTCGGAGACGTCGACGCCTTCGGCGTGCAGGTGCGGGCGCGTGGCGAAGGCGCGCAGCAGCCATTCCGCCGTGCCGCATCCGAGGTCGAGGACTCGCTCGTCGCCTCGCGGCAGGCCGCGTTCGAGCAGCCGGCTGACCGAGTCGTCGTCGAGCGGGGACTTGATCGGGTGGTCGGCATGGGCGATCTTGGAAATCTGTTCGCGGCTCATCGGCGCGGCGTGCTCCGTGTCGAGGAGCAGCTTCGCGGCCACCGTGGTCCCGTCGGTGCGGATCGTACCGGCGACGGCCTTCGCCCGTGCTGCCGTTTCGGGGGCCAGGGCCGTCCTGAGGGCGGCCGACAGGGACTCGAAGGTCGGGGTCGGGCCGTCGTGGGCCGCTCCGATGCCGAGTTCGGCCACGCGGGCGGCCCAGTGCGGCTGGTCCACGAACTGGGGGACCACCACCTGGGGTGCACCGGCCAGGGCGGCGGTGGTCGTGGTGCCCGCGCCGCCGTGGTGCACGACGGCGGCGACCCGGCGGAACAGCGCCTGGTGGTTGACGTCGCCGACGGCGAAGCAGTCGCCCGCATCGTCGGCCAGACCCAGGTCGGCCCAGCCGCGGGAGACGAGCACGCGGCGGCCCTGCGCGCGGGCCGCCTCGACGGTTGTCCGGGCGACGTCGGTGGCTGCGGTCATGGGCATGCTGCCGAAGCCGACGTACACCGGCGGGGTGCCGGCGTCCAGGAACGCCTCCAGGTCGGCGGGCAGCGGGCGTTCGTCGGGCAGAATCCACGCACCGGTCTGCACGACGTCGAGGTCCGGCAGTTCCTGCCACGGGCCCAGGACCGGGTCCACCGCCAGCCACGGCCGTTCGGTGAAGACGTGCGCGCGGACGTCGTCCACGGGGGCGAGGCCGATCGCGGCGCGGTGGGCGTTGAGGGGCTGGAGGTAGAGGGCGTCGACCTTCTGGGTGTCCAGGTCCCACAGGGCCCGGCGGTCGGTCATGTCGGGCGGGGCCGGCGGGCCGGGCCGCGGCGGCGGCGGGTAGTGCGGGGAGGGCATCTCGAACGGGTGGAAGCCCGCGTACACGTAGCGGATGCCCAGCTTCTCGGCCACCGAGCGGGCGCCGGCCGGCATCAGACCGCTCGCCACCAGCACGTCACAGTCCTCGGCCGCCTTGCCGACCGTGTCGAAGTGCGCGGCGACCAGCTCGGCCGCGAACGCGGCCGCGTCCGACGGCGGCGCTCCCGTCCGCAGCGCGCGCACGTCCCGCCCGAAGGGCACCAGTTCCGCGCCGACACCGGCCAGAAGTTCGGCGAACTCCTCGTCCGGCGGTGCGCACACGCGTACCTCCGCGCCGAGCTTCCGCAACTGCGCCGCCAGTCCCGCCAGCGGCGCGATGTCGCCGCGCGATCCGTACGCCATCAACAGCACACGCATGTCGTGTTTCTCGTTTCTGTAAGTGCCGGCATCGGCCGGCGTCGGTGCGGCAGGATCCGGGTCTTCCCGGTCTTGCCCGCCTCGCGCCCGTTGGGGCGGGTTCGTGTCGGGCGGTGCTGATCAGCGGGATCAGCGGGCCCAGGGTTGGTTCGCGGGTGCCTTCGGTTCCGGGTACGGAGACGAGGGCGTAGCAGCCCATCGCGACGTGGGCCCCGGCCCGCTCCGGGCGCGGCATGGGTGCAGTGCGACCACTGCCCCATCCGCATGTGCTGAGGGAACGGACTTGCTGGCGATCAGTCCTCGATCGCCTGGTACAGAGTGGTCCAGAAGTCGTGCATCAGGTGGACCGAGTCGGGGACCGATGTGCCGACCTGGGTGAGGAGGATACCGACGACGTTGTTCACGGGGTCGGCGTAGGTGGAGGTGCCGGCGCCGCCGTCCCAGCCGAACTGGCCGACGGGAGCGTAGTCGCCGCGGTAGGTCCGTCCGCACCGCCATCCCCAAACCCCAACCGCCGTGCTGGCCCTGGCCGAAGGAGATGTGGACGTTGTTGGTGGCCAGCTCGGTGCGGGCGGCGTTCTGCGCGGGGGTGAGGCGGTTGGTGGTCATCAGCTCCACCGCCTGCCTGGACAGAACGCGCTCGCCGCCGTGCTTGCCGCCGTTCAGCAGCATCTTGAAGTAGGCGTGGTAGTCGTCCGCGGTGGAGACCAGACCACCGCCACCGCCATGGAACGCCGGAGGGATGTTCCAACGGCCGCCCTTGGACTCGTCCCATACGTGGAACTCGCCGGACTCCGGGTCGGGCGCGTAGAGGACCGGCAGCCGGTCGATCTTGTCGTCCGGGACGTGGAAGCCGGTGTCCTCCATCCCCAGCGGGCCGAAGACGTGTTCGCGCAGCGCCTCCTCGAAGGTCTTGCCGGTCACCCGGGAGACCAGTACGCCGGCCAGGTCGCTGGCGAGCTGGTACTGCCAGTGGTCTCCGGGCTGGTGCATCAGCGGCAGGGCGCCCAGGCGGCGCAGCCACTCGTCCTGCTCGGGCATCGGCGTGGGCAGGTTGGGCGTCAGCCCCTGTGCGAAGACCTCGTTCATGATCGGCGTACCGATGGAGGTCATGTCCATACCGAGGCCGAAGGTGGAGGTCAGCACGTCCCGGACGGTGATCGGACGGTGCGCCGGGACCGTGTCGTCGATCGGGCCGTCGAACGCCTTCAGCACCTGACGGTCGGCCAGCTCCGGCAGCCATCGGTCCACCGGGTCGTCCAGCCGCAGCCGACACTCGTCCAGCAGCACCATCGCCGCCGCTATCGAGACCGGCTTGGAGGTGGACGCCATCCGGAAGATGGTGTCCCTGCGCATCGGCGCACCGCCGTCATGCTCCATCGCGCCCAGCGTCTCGACGTGCGTCTCGTCGTCCTTGCTGTACAGGGCGACGACGCCCGGGATCTTGCCGGAATCGACGTGGCGGGCCAGTACGTCGCGGATCTTGCGCTGCCCTGCAGCGGTGAACTGGGACATGGTGGGGCGCTCCCTGGTCGGGTGGACGTGTCGGGCGAGGAGGGGGAGGAGGAGGTGACGGATGAGGGGGGTCAGAGGCTGCGGGCGGAGATGTCGCCGTTGCCGCTGGTGGCTCTGATCTCCAGCACGGGGGAGCCGTTGTTCTTCAGGGCGTTGCTGACGCGGCCGTGCCGGGGGTCGGCGTCCAGCGTGGCGGAGGCGCCGGGGGCGGCGGCGATCGAGATGTCGCCGTGCTGGGTGCGGAGCACCACCGTGCCGCGCACCGCCTCGCCGATGGTGATGCCGCCCCGCGTGGTGGAGATCTCCGCGGGTCCGCCCAGCCGGCCGACGTGGACATCGCCGTCGACGGAGGTGAGGCGCAGGCCTTCTACGTCGGCGATCTCGATGCGTCGATGGGCGCCGTGGACGGTCACGTCGCCGAGCCGGCCCTCGGTGCGCACCTCTGCGGCGGCGGAGGTGGTTTCGACGCGGGAGCCGGTGGGGAGTTGAAGCGTCACCTCGACGGATCCGCGGCTGCTCAGCACCTGGTTCCTCGCCTCCGGCGCGATGACGCGCAGTACGCCGTCGCCGAATTCGACCGTGGTCTGCTCCGCGGCCTTCACATCGCGGCCCTTGCCGGCGTCCGCGGGACGTACCTCGACGGTGGTCTCGGCGCGGTCGGCAGCGAGGAGGCTTATGCGTCCGGCAGGTATCTCCACAACGGCCGCGATCGCGCCGGGGGTCTCGAACTTCTGCATCGGGTGGTCTCCTTGATGGGTGGTCAGGTAATGGGCAGGTCGAGTTGGTATTCGTGGGTGCTGCGGTGGAAGCGGAAGCCCAACTGCCGGTTCACGGCGAGCATGTGGGTGTTGTCCCGGGCGTTGTCGGTCTCGATCTCCACGATTCCGGGGTGCTCGGCGCGGAGCCTGCGCACCATCTCTGCCTTGACCCACAGCCCGAGCCCGTGGCCGCGGTGGCTGGGCACGACGACGGTGTCGTACTGCAGTGCCCGGCGGGTCTCCCCGGCCCGGATGACGATCTCGGTGTATCCGGCCATCTCCCCCTTGCAGAGCGCGGCGGTCGTCAGCAGTACGTCACCGCGGTCGCCGACCACCTTGCCCATGGCGCGCACGCGTTCGGCGTCCCACGCCACGCTGCCGTAGTCCAGGTCGCCGGTGGGCATGTCGTTCATCGCGTTCTTGGCCGTGGCGAACGCGTCGGCGAGTTCGTCGGGAACTGTGCTGGTCCAGCCGGTCAGACGGTAGCCGGGGTGCTCGGCATCGGCGATCCCCAGCAATTCGGCCACGTCCAGCTCGTCGAAGCGCAGCATGAGGTGATCCAGGGTGAGCGCCCGGCGGAAGCCGTGGCGCTCGCTGAACGCCTCGCCCGGGCCGTCGGCCGCGGCTGTCGCGACGAGGCTGCGCCGGCCCTCGGCGCGGCAGGCCGCCACGACCGCCGACAGGAGGAGGGAGCCGGTTCCCAGGCGCCGGTGTGCGGGATCGACGTGGAGTTCCAGTTCGGCCAGGTGCTGCTGGCCCGTTGAGGTGAACAGCCGCAGACCGGCAACTCCGACGGGGGCGCCGTCCGCCGCGGTGGCGAGCCAGGTCAGCCGGCGGCTGCCGAGGGCGGGCTGGGTGAGCTGGGCGTGGATATGTCCGGGGTCGGGGGCCGGTACTCCCGGCAGGTCGTGGGCCGTCGAGGCGGCGACGACCTGGTGCCACGCGGCGGCCTCGGTATCCGAGACGCGTTGGAGCGGAGTGACGTGTGCAGATGGGGACACTGTGATGGCTTTCGTGGGAGAGGTCGAGGGGCGGATTCGGCCGGGCGATGGACCGAGAGGGCGGCGGGTGGTGAAGGTGTGTCAGACCGTGGTGCCTGGACTCCAGCGGTCGAGAGCGGTGTAGGCCGGGATCCATCGGGCGGTGCAGGCGGCGTACGCGTGCGCGGGCAGCTGGGCGAGGAGCCTCGTCATGGTCGGCTTGTCGGCGCCGTCCAGGAGCCACGGCAGCAGAAGTGGTGCGTCCTTGCCGATGTGCTGGGCGTGGACCTGGGTGAAATGGGCCCACTGCTCGGCGGTCAGCGTCCGCCGCATCAGCGGGAAGGCCGTGTCCTCCTCGTGCTTGAGGTGTCCGGCCAGGCCGCGGGTCAGCGCGTCGGTGAGCTGGCCCAGCCGCAGCGGGTCGGCTCCGGGCTCGGTCAGCAGCTCGTCGATGGCCTGGATCACCGGAGCAATGGCGGCGTGCTCGGCCTCCATCACCTCCAGCAGCGCCAGGTCCTTCGGGCTGCCGGCCAGATTCTGCCGCAGTGACGGCCACAGCGCGCCGTCCTCGGCAGCGTGGTGCGCGCGGAGGGCCTGCTTGAACAGTGTCCATCCGGCAGCGGTGGCCAGTACGCGCACGGGGTCACCGTCCGCGGCGGTGGTGACCCGGTCGAGCTGGGCCAGTTCCCGGCGCAGGGCGCCATGCATCGCGTACATCACGGTCAGGTCGATGGCGTCGCTCATCGGGCCGGACGGATGCGGCGTTCTTCACGGTTCTTCATGCGTGCATGCATGCCTTAAACGATCTTGCGATCCGCGCATATGATCAAGCCATACTTCAACGCGGTTCGATAACCGCTGGGTTATCGACACGGGGGGCGGGGGCCGGTGGAGCTGCGGGACATCGAGATCTTCCTCGTACTGGCGGAGGAGCTGCATTTCGGCCGGGCCGCACAGCGGCTGCACGTCTCCCAGGCACGCGTCAGCCAGGCCATCAAGAAGCAGGAGCGGCGCATCGGGGCCGAGCTGTTCGCCCGCACCAGCCGCACGGTTCGCCTGACGGAGGTCGGCCGGCAGTTCCGCGACGACCTGCAACCGGTCTACGCGGGCCTGCACGAATCCCTGGAGCGAGCCCAGCTGGCGGCCCGCGGCATCACCGCACAGCTCCGCGTCAGCCTGATGCCCTTCAACGTTGCCGATCTCCACCCCTACTGGAAGGCGTTCCGCGCGCGCCACCCGCAATGGGGCCTCAAGATCCGCCAGGCAACCTTCACCGATCCGTTCGGCCAGCTCCGCAGCGGCGCCATGGACGTCATGATCGTCTGGCTGCCGGTGGAGGAGCCGGACTTCACCGTCGGGCCGACCTTGTGCACCGACCCGCGAGTCCTTGCCGTGGCCGCCGACCACCGGTTCGCGGCACGGGACTCCGTACCGGTGGAGCTGCTCGCCGAGTTCCCACACGCCACTGCCTTCGGCCTGCCGGACTACTGGGAGGACAGTTACCTGCCCTTCTACACCCCACGCGGCCGTTCGATCGAGCGCCTCACGTCCGCGGCCTCGGACAACTCCGATGAGCTGATCAGCCACGTCGGCATGGGCGACATCATCCACACCTTCCCCAGCCATGTCACCAGATACTGGGGCATGTCGAACATCCGATTCCTCCCCGTCCCCGAGATGGCCACCCTGACCTTCGCTCTGGTCTGGCGGACCGAAGCCGAAAACGACCTCATCCGCGCCCTGGCCGACACCGTGCGCGACCTGGGTGTATTCCACTTCTGACGCAGCCTGCCGACTCCACCACGTCGTAGGCGACGCAGCCTCGCCCAGAGTGAAACGATCACGGTGTGGCTGGTGTGATCACGGCGTCGGAGCGGTCCTGGATAGCCCAGTTCACCGGGCTGAGCCCGCGCAGCGGTCCGCAAGGGCCAGCCCCTGCCAGGCAACCGGCACGACCCCCGCGGTGGGGAGGAATCCGGTGCCAAGGCCGCCGTCGGAAAGACGCTCACCATCGCCGACGGCGGCTACCAGGGCACCGGACTCGTGATCCCGCACCGCCGCAAGAGCGGCCAGGCCGAACTCCTGGCCTGGAAAGAGGAGCACAACCGGTCCCACAAGCGGGTCCGCGCCCGCGTCGAGCACGTCTTCGCGCGGATGGAGACCTGGATGATCCTTCGCGACTGCCGTCTGAAGGGCGACGGCATTCACACCGCGATGCTCGGCACCGCCCGACTGCACAACTTGCCCTCACGGGATAACTCCCGCCCGACACGAGACCACATTCAGGAGAGGCCCAAGGAAGACGGCTCCCCACCTGCCGGCTCGGAGGGTGCTCAGTCGAGACAGAACTCGTTGCCCTCGATGTCCTGCATCACGATGCACGACTCGTTGGTGTCATCGGCAAGCATCGTTCGCACGTGTACGGCGCCGAGCGTGACCAGTCGTGCGCACTCGGCCTGGAGCGTGGCGAGGCGCTCCTCACCCACGAGCCCGGTGCCGGCCAGCACGCAGAGGTGCACCCGATTCTTGACGACCTTGACTTCGGGAACGCGCTGGAAGAGCAGCCGCGGGCCCACACCTGAGGGATCAATGCAGGAGAACCACTGCACCTGATGGTCGGGCGGCAGCGAGCGATGGTAGTCGTCCCACGTGTCAAACCCCTTCGGCACCGGCGATACGACGTACCCCAGCACCTCGCACCAGAAACGCGCGACGCGCTCAGGTTCTGCGCAGTCAACGGTGACTTGGAACTGCTTGATCGATGACATCGGCGCACCATAACAGGGGGAACTCTCTTGCCTATTAGCCGGTGTGGGTCCGCATGTTGTCGGGAGGACGGCCCCTGCCGGCCCCTGCTGCGTCGTGCGGTCGCAGGGGGTGAACCGACGTCGATGCCTCAAAGGGGTTACTCGCCGTTCCGGACCAGACCGCGGCCACGGCCCTCGCCGCGTTTCATCAGGCGGCCCCGCCCGGTCACTCGGGCAACCCGCGTCGAACGGGTCGCCCGAGCAGGCCTGCGCGGCCGATCGGCTCAGGGCCGAGGGTGGAGCGGCACGGGCAGCCGGTCCAGCACGATGCCGAACTCGGCGCGGTAGGCAGCCCGTACCTCTTCGTCGGTTGCCAGCTCCTCCTCCGTGCGGTCGCCGTCCGCCGAGGTGGTGATGAGGGTGTGGTCCCGCAGCGTGATCCGGCCGCCGTCCTCGGTGAGCCGGGAGCAGACCGGGCCCTTGGTGAAGCCGGACTCCGGGCTGGTGCGGTGCCACCATGCGCCGGTCAGGAAGTCGGCGAGCGCGCGGGGGCGAGTCTCCAGCCGGTACGCCGGCACGCCGTCGTGCAGCACATCGAGGTCGCCGCCGCCACCGCCCTCCTCGTCGCCGGTGCCGTGCGCGTCGTCCCGGGCCGACCGGACGAGGAACACCCCGCCCGGATCCTTCTGCTCACCCGGCTCGTCCAGGTCGAGCGGGTGTGCGCTGTGGTCGCCGAAACCCACGTCCGCGAGCCAGCGCCCGTCGACGCGCAGCGCCAGGTGGTCGTACGGGACGCCCAGCGCACCGTCCTTGCCGTACACCCGGGCTTGGAGGAGTTCCACCCGGTGGCCGAGGGCGCCCAGCAATTCGGCGAATCCCGCGTTCAGTTCGTAGCAGATGCCGCCGCGCCCGGCGGTCACGATCTTGGCAAGGACGGCGTCCCGGGTGAGCACGAGGTCCTCGCCGAGGTGGATCGACAGGTTCTCGAACGGCACGGTGCGCAGGTGGCGTAGGTGCAGCTCGCGCAGGGAGGCGGCCGTGGGCCGGGCGGGGCGCGCCGCTCCCAGGCGGCGCAGGTAGGCGTCGGTGCGGACGGGGTCGAGAGGTTCCATGGCTACCACTCTTCCGACCGGCCGCCCGCCGCGCCATGCGCCTTTGGACCTAGGCCCAGTCGTCAAAGCAGCGCCGGCACGCCGAAATCATCCACCCTGAGAAGCGGGACGATCTCGGCGTTGGGGTTTACGGGGCGGCCTTGATCCGGTCAATCGTGGTGCGGGCGATTTCCCGTGGCCCGATGAACCCCGGCTTTCGACATGTCGTAGGCGAGAGCCGGGTGCTCATCTCATTGACGGAGCGTCATCGTCAGGCGAACTTCAGGCGGGACGCATCGGTCCATCCCGTCGAGACGACCCGGGAGGTCCCCCAGCCGCCGCCCGCTCCCAGAACGTTCCCGTTGGGCCAGGCCCACATCTCGCCGTTGCCGTTGGCGCTGATGACCTCCTCAAGACGGTCTCCGTCCAGGTCGGTGAAGAACGTGCGCGCGGGGTCCGTCCAGCCGGAGCCGATGACCACGGGGTCGGCCCACCTGAAGTTGATGCCGTCCACGTTGGCCCACGCGCGCAACTGGCCGTTGGCGTCGATGCTCACCAGATCGTCACGCCCGTCCCCGTTGAGGTCGGCGAACCGTACCCGCGCGGGATCCGTCCATCCCGAGGCCACCGTGCGCTGCGTGCCCCACACGTTGTCGATGCCCCGGACGTTGGGCCAGGCCTGGATCGTGCCGTCCGCGTCGATGCGGATCAGGTCGTCGCGGCCGTCCCCGTCCAGGTCGGCGAAGCGCAGCCGGGCAGGGTCCGGGAAGTTCTCGCCGACCTTGCGGCCGGTGCCGTACACGTCGTTGAGCCCATCGACGTTGGGGTAGCCGCGCAGCACGCCGTCCGGCTTGAGGTAGACGAACTCCTTCTTGCCGTCCCCGTCGAGGTCGGTGAAGAACGCCCGCGCCGGGTCGGTGGACGTACCGGCCGAGTACCGCTGCGAGCCCCACGCGCCGTGCAGACCATCGATGTTGGGCGCGCCCCACAGCGAACCGTCGGACTTCACCCGTACGATCTCGGCCCGCGAGTCCCCGCTGAGCGAGGCGCCCTTGCCGCTGACGCCGAGCCCGGCGGTCACCCGGCCGTCCCAGCGCAGGGTGCGCGTGAAGGCGGCGCCGTCGGTGGTGCGCATCGTCCACAGATGGGTGCGGGACGCCGAAGTCCGGTCGACCAGGATGACCTCGTCGGGGCCGGTGTTGTCGGTGTCGGCCGCGGACGGTTCGAGGTTGTTCCAGTTCAGCGCCTCCGTCGACCGCTGCACCTCCGCGCCGAAGGCGTCACCGGCGACGTTCCCCGTGCTGGTGAGCGTGTAGAGCCTGGTGGAGTTGGTGCCCGCGTCGTAGAGGTGGCCGATGTCGTCGCGCCCGTCGCCGTTGAAGTCACCGGCGACGGGCTTGAGCCGGTTCCAGTCCGAGCACCCGGTGTCCTTCTGCCCCGAGGTCGCCTTCGCAAAGGTGCCGCGTACGGCACCGGGCTGACGGAAGGTGTCCACGCTCCAGTCGCAGTTGGTGTCCCAGCGGTAGAACCCGGCGACCTCCTGCCGCTTGTCGGTGGCGGAGTTGTCGAAGTCGCCTACCACGGGCTTGACCCGGTCCCAGCAGAAGCCGCCGGCGCCGCTGTCCCAGGCGGGCGGGGCAGAGAAGTTCGTGAAACCGGTGCCGGAGGAGTAGAACACCCACAGTTTGGTCTGGCAGTTGGCGTAGCCGTAGAACAGGCCGAGGTCGGCTTTGCCGTCGCCGTCGAAGTCTCCCGCCACGGACTTGATGTTGCTCATGTACCAGCCGACGGCGCCGGCCGAGTCGAGCGCGGCGGCGGTCGGCGGCTGGTACGTGGTGCCGTCCGCACGGTAGATCCACGCGGTGATCCGGCCCCCGGCCTCCTGGCGGATCATGGCGACGTCGGTGCGCTTGTCGCCGTCGAAGTCGCCGCGCACGGTCTGGACGGCAGAGGTGGCATACCCGTTGTTGATCTCGGTGCCGACGGGCGCGTAGCTGCCCGAGGCGCTCGCGTGCCAGGTGTAGACGGAGTTCTGCGTGGCGCCGTCGGAGAAGACCGCCGTGGTGTCGGCGAGGCCGTCACCGTTGGTGTCGCCGCGCCGCCCGGCCGGGGTGCTGGCGTTGTGGGCGGCCTGGACGTCGAAGGACGCGGTGCCGGTGCTCTCCTGTCCGGCCCGGTTGACGGCCTTGACGTACAGCCAGGTCGGGTCGCTCGTCCACTGCGTGACGGGGACGGTCGCGGTGCCGTCCGGACCGGCCGCCACCGTCATGGTCAGCGCGCCCTGCCGGGTGCCGTACCGGTACGTGACGATGCCGGTGTCACCGGGGGCCGGGCTGAAGGTGACCGGCCGGGCCGTGCCGAGGGGCGGGCCGAACTCCCCGCACACGGACGGCTCGCACGGCGAGCTGACCAGCGGGGTGCTCGCGGCGCCCAGGTCGATCTCGAACTCGCAGCCGGGGGCGGTGGTGCCGGACCAGGCCAGGCCGTCCCAGGTGGTCGCCCGGTAGGTGTAGACGACCCCGGCCGAGAGCTTGCCGTCCTGCACCGGAGCCCAGGTCTGGCTGCCGCCGCTGGCCACCGACAGGGCCGGGTTCTGGCCGGCCGGCGGGTCGGAGTACACGACCTGGCCGTCGTTCTTGCGGACGATCTCCAGCCGGCCGCCGACGGTGTCGCCGTTGGGGTCGGACAGCTTCGCCGAGAACTGCGGCGAGGTGCTGGTGAGGTACGTCCGCTCGGCGCCGGTCGCGCAGGGCTTGGCCGGGACCATGCCGAGGCCCGCGGGGGCGCTCGGCGTATGGTTGTACTCGATCACCAGCCGGGTGTCGCCGGGCGTGAGCAGCTTGTAGACGCCTGCCGTGGCCGTGTTGATCCCGAAGGTGATGCCGTTGCCCCAGCGGTTGGTGGCCGCCTCCTGCACCTTCCCGCGGAAGGTGTCGTTGGAGGGGAAGTACAGCCCGTTGCTGTCACCGCAGCCGAACGCGGAGGACATCCAGGGGCCCCAGCCGGAGTTCGACCAGGTGGCGTTCTGCGGGTACTGCGAGCTGATGTGCAGGTTCATCGCGGTCGACGCGTCGCAGCTGGACGCGGAGTTGACGGCGACCTTGAGCCGCGCGCTGCGGATGTCCGCGCCGAAGACGGGGTCGATCCAGAAGCGGAAGATGCCTCGCCACTCGCGCGCGCCATCATTGCCGACCTTGATGTTGGTTCCCTGCACGCCCCAGTAGTTGGTGGTGGTGTGCTCGCTCTCGAACAGGTTCCAGTCCCACATGGGGCGTTCGAGGAAGGTCGGGTCGATGACGAGCGGGAAGCGGGCGTGCGGGTCGTTGAGCATCGCGGGGTCGGGTATGACGTCCATCGCGGTACCGGAGACCTTGACGCCGATCGCCGCCTGCTTGGCGCTGTCGGCGGGCACGTGGGAAGCGTCCTTGCCCGCCGACGGCGTGTCCCACATGGCCGGGCGCGCCGAGACGAACACGGCTTTGCCGGAGGCGTCCTTCGCGGTCAGCGCGCCGGAGGCGTCCGCAGTTGTGGTCAGGCCCTTGCCGCCGTCGAGCCCGAAGCTGATCTTGCGCAGCGCCGGGTTCTTGGCGGCGGTGGCGTTCTTGACGACCAGCAGGTGGCTGAACCCGGTGGGTGTCGCGCGCAGGACGAGGTCCGTGCCGGGCAGCACGTTCGTGTAGGTCGCCGCGTCACCGTCCAGGGACGGCTTGGGCAGCGCGGACGGCCAGCTGAGCGCGAACTGCTTGCCGTCCTTGGTCATCCGGGCCAGCGGGCCGGTGCCGCCGCCGGAGAACGCCAGGTCGGCGGCGGCCGCCTTGGGGGCGACGGTGCCGTCGGCGCGGGCGGCGAGCGTGGTGTCGACCGGCGCCCAGGTGTCGTTGTCCTGCTTGACGCGGACGGCGGTCGGCGCGAACTCGGCGGTCAGGTGGCCGTCGGGGTTGGCGAAGACCTGGGCCGATTCGGTGCGGTGGTCCAGGATCTCCACGCGGTGGCGGGAGGCTTTCGCCGCTGCGACGGCGGCCTGCTCGGTGGCGGCGACGGTGACGTCGGTGCGCGGGGCGGGGGCGGCGGCTGCCGCGGTGGGAGCGAGTGGTGCCAGTGCACCGGCTGCCAGCAGGAGGGCCAGCAGGGCGGGCGTGGCGGATGGCGACGGATGTCTCCGCCGTGGAACGAATGACACGATGAACTCCCATGCGTGGTTTGTGGGATGACGTGCGCCTCGCGGGCGGGTAACCGGGTGGCCGCGCCGTCGGGCGCGGCCACCCGGACGGGACTCAGACCCAGGACCCGATCATCCAGTTGGGCCTGTAGACGGCGGTGTGGCTACGGCCACTGTTGGATCCGCCGTTGCCGACGTAGCCGAATCCGCCTTCGACGGTGTGGACTTCCTGGCCGCGGCGACCGGTGCCGTACGAGTACTTGCCTTCGCCACCGAAGGGGAGGCCGGGCTGCACCATCTTTCTGCCCTTGCTGTAGGACAGGGTGTTCATCTCGTTGCGGTTGTCGTCGATGTCACCGTCGGAGGCGATGATGCCGAAGCCCGCGTACGCACTCGGCATCAGACGGGTCTTGTCGTGCTTGTTGCCGCGGGCCATCAGGGCTGCGCCGTTCGCGTCGACCACGACGCACAACGAGCCGGATCCACCTCCGAAGATCGTGTTGAAGCTGCCGCTCAGCGGGCAGACGCCGTACATCCCGCGCGGGGAGCCGTCCTCGTTGAACAGCGTCAGGTCCGACGGCTTGGGCAGCCGCGGCAGATCGAGGCACCGGTCGAACAGGCAACCCACCCTGTACGGGGCCGGCGGGGGCGCCGTGACCGGCCGGGAGGGGGCCGAGCAGGGCACTCGACGGCCGAATTCGTAGCACCCGGGGGCGGGCAGGCCGGGATTACGCGGCGCCGGCTTCATGTAGTCGCGGCTGTAGTTCATCTGATCCTCGTCGTGATGGGACTCGTTGACCGGTCGGCCGGTGTCCGGGTCGACGGGGATGCGGCCCGAAGGGTCGCTGAGAGTGGACGGGTTGTTGCCCGCGTAGGCGTAACCGTTGAGCTGCTGCGGGTCGTTCGGGTTGCCGACCGGGTCGGCGGAGACGAACCGGCCAAGCGTCACGTCGTATTCACGGGCGTCCAGATGGGTGAGTCCCGTGGACGCGTCCTTCGTCTTGTTGAGGAAGCCGCGGTCGTCCGGCCACGTCACCTTCGGACCGCGCTCCTCGCCGAAGGGAAGGGCGCGGCGCCGGGTGACCGCGAGGGTGTCGGCGGCGACCGCCAGGGTGGACGTGCCGTGGTGGTCGGAGGAGAGCCACGTGAGGCCCCCCGCGCCCACACGCTCGGCGACGATCTGGTCGCCGTGAGCGTAGTAGCGCGTGCCGGTCACCGAGCCGCCGGAGAGCCTCAGTTCCATGCCGCCGAGGTAGAGCGTGGTGCCGGCCGGGTCCTTGCGCAGCAGGCGGGTGCCTTCCGCGTCATAGATGTACTGCGTGGTGGCGGCGCCGGCCGTGACCTTGGCGAGCCGTCCTTCGGCGTCCCAGGTCAGCTGCTGTCCGGGACGGGAAGTGGCGCCGCCCGTCTCGTCGTAACCGTAGGAGTCGGTGCGCTGGGTGCCGTCGGGGTTGGTGGTGGTCACCGAGCCCGGCAGGTCGGGGCGCGGCTGCCCGGCGGTCGGGTAGGCGTAGGTCTGGCCGGTCGTCCCCGAGCCGAGGCGCAGGGTGTGACCGGTGCGGTTGCCAGCCTTGTCGTAGGCGAACGACTCCCAGTACCTGACCGGGTCGCCGGCGGGCGGGGCCACCGGGTTGCCGCACGTCGCCGTGGACGGCGTCCACGCCTCGGTGGTCCGGGCCAGGTGGTCGGTGCGGAAGCACTGGTGGTCGGCCGGCACACCCGTCGTGGCACCGGGCTGGTCGGAGATGGCGGTGACGTTGCCGGACGGGTCGTAGGTGTAGCGGGCGTCGCCCTGGGTCTTGCCGGTGACCTCTCGGTCGGTGACGGACCGGGTGAGGCGGCCGGAGGCCTGGTCATACTCGCTGCTCAGCCACACCGAGTGGCCCAGCGCGCCCAGACTGATCTGGGCGGTGTCGCCGAGCGGGGTGTAGAGCGCGTTGCGGACGTAGGTGGTGCGGACGGTGCCCGCGGAGTCCTGGTCCTCCAGCTTGACGGGGTTTCCGAAGGTGTCGTAGGCGTGGACGAGCTTCTCCGCAGGGAGGCCGCCCACGGCGGGCTGGGTGGAGGTGGCGATCTCACCGGTGGCGGTGTAGGTCATCGACACCGGATACGTCCCGGCGAGCGCGCCCTCGGCCGGGGGAATGGTGATGGCGGTGCCGGTCGGGCGGTATCCGTTGTCGTAGCCGGTGGTGCCGAGCACGTACGGGGCGCCGCCCGCGTAGCGCGTGGTGGAGGTGAGCCGCCCGAGGGCGAGGGTGTCGTAGAGCCAACTCGCGTGGAGCGTGCCGTCCGCCGAGCCCTCCCGCAAGGACTTCTTGCGACCCAGGTCGTCGTAGCCGTAGAACAGCGTCCGGTTCTCGGCGTCCTTGCTGGACAACAACTGCCCGGCGTCGTCGTACGTGAACGTGGTGGTGCCGCGGTCCGGGTCGGTGGCGCTGGTCTTGCGGCCGCGCACGTCGTACTCGGTGCTGAAGACGCGCCCGGCCGGGGTGGTGACCGAGGTGGGCCGTCCCGCGCGGTCGTAGTCGTAGCGGGTGATGTCGGCGGCGCCCGTCGGCGTCGGGGCCTGGTACTGGTGCAGCTCGGTGACCTGGCCACGGGCGTCGCGGACGGTGGTGGTCGCGGTGCCGCCGGCCGGCGGGGTCACGCTGGCCTTGAAGCCGTCGTGACCGGTCAGCGTCTCCCACTTCTTCGTGTTGGAACTGTAGAGCGCGCTCGCGGTGACGCGGCCCGCGCCGTCGTACGTGGTCCTGGTCTGGGACGGCACCGCCGAGTCGGCGGCGACGACCAGCTCGGACCCCGCCGGCGCGCTGTTGAAGTACGCGGCGTTGGTCTTCACGGCTTGGCCGCGCGAGTCGTAGACGGTGTCGGTGATGGTGCGTCCGCCCGCGGGCGTCGGTGCCTGCGTCTGCCGGGAGCGGGCCAGGCCGTCGACGAGCGCGTAGGACGTGCGGTAGCTGCCGTCGGGGGCGAGGGTGCGTGTGGTGACCACGCTCGCCTTTCCGCTGTTCAGCGCGTACTGGAACTCGCTGTTGGGTCCGTCGGTGCCCTTGGTCCGGCCGGGCAGCCACACCTTGCGGACGTGGCCGAGCGGATCGCTCTCGGCGTCCGTGCGCTTGCCGTTGGTGTCGGTCTCGGCGATGGTCGCCCCGCGGGCGTCCTTCTCGACGGTGGCGGTGTGGCCGAGTGGGTTGGTGACCTTCACCCGGGTCGGGCCGGTCAGGTACGCGGTGGTCGTGGTGCGGTCGAGCGCGTCGGAGACGGACGTCGGGCGGCCGAGCGCGTCGAAGGCCGTCCGGGACGTGGTGACGTATTCGGGCGTCGTGCCGTCCCAGCCGGACAGCGTCTCGGTGCGGGTCGCGTCACCGGCCGTCGGCTGGGCGCCGAGCGTGTCGGAGCCGTCGTAGTAGGTGCGCGTGTCGGAGAGGACGTCCGCGCGAGCCGGGGTGGCGGTGCAGGCGCCGGCCATGGTCACGACGCGGCTGGGCAGGCCGGTCAGCCAGGCCGAGGCGTTGCGCGCGTACTCGGTGCGGGTGCACCGGTCGTCAGCCGTGGCGGCGAGGTCGCCCCGATCGAAGGATTCGACGACGCTGCCGTAGACGCCGTCGTACGTGGACTCGGTGCCGGTGCGGCGGACGACGGTCCCGGCCGCGTCCCGGACGCGGCTGCGGGTCTTCGCCACACCGGTCAGCCGCGCCTCGTCGGTGCCCCAGGGGCGGACGCGGGTCGCCGTCGGGGCGGAGACCCACTGGTCGTTGATGGTGCCGGAGACCTCCTTGCCGCCGACCCCGTTGTAGGTCGCCGTCTCGCGCACGGCGCCCGCCAGCGCGGCGGCGTCCGGCACGGCGGTGCCCTCGGAGTCGGTGACGCTCACCGACCGCGTTCCGGAGGGGAGTTTGTCGCCGTCCATGCCGCGGAAGTAAGTGGTCTCGGTCAGCGAGCGGGCGCCCTCGGCGGCGTTGCCGCCGATCGTGCGCACCTTGCCGTAGCCGCGCCACTGCGACCAGGTCTTGCGCGAGGCGGGCACCAGGCCGTCCTCGCTGTCGTAGTGCCAGGCGGGCGCGCCGACGTACTCGTAGGCGGTCTCCACCGGGGTGGAGAGGTCACCGGGCAGGTTGGCGTTCTGCACCACGCCCGTGACCACGTACTTGTGGAAGTACTCCAGCTTCGGCTGGCCGTCCTTCTCGTACACCGCGGGCAGGCAGCGGCGGGTGTTGGTCTCCGGGGAGGCGGGCAGGCTGCCGGCCGAGCAGTCCTTGGCGGAGTAGGTGAGGGTGGTGGTGCCGCCGTACTCGTTGCGGATCGCCTTGATGCGCCACCAGTTCATCGGCGGGCCTTCGCCCTCGTTGACCCGGTTGGGCATCTGCACGCCGTCGAAGACGACCTCCGGCATCGCGAGGGTGCCGCCGACGTGGCCGGTACGGGTGATGCCGTCCAGCCACAGGGAGGCGGGGGTGCCGTCGCCGTTGCTCGGGAAGGAGTGGCGCAGCGTCCAGGAGTCGACGTCGGCGAAGGCGCTGCCGTTCCACTTCTGGGCGACGACGCGGGCCAGCCGCTTGCGGGTCCAGAAGGACGGGCCGGTCTGGGTGCAGGCGCCGGGGCCGCAGTCCAGGGTGGTGGGGGTGTCGGGCAGGACGCCGGGGGCGCTGGTGCGCTCGGCGGTCTCGAAGACGACACGGGCGGGGGCGGTGCCGGTGGCGCCCTCGCGGGTGCCGTACTCGATGCGCTCCAGCTGCCCGCCGCGCACGTACTGCGTGCCGGAGGCGGTGTTGTTGTTGCGCGCGTAGTGGTTGGTCTCCGGCGCGTAGGTGTACGTCATCGTGTTGCCGTGGCGGTCGACGACGTAGTCGAGGTTCCACTTGTAGGCCTGGGTGCAGGAGGAGTCCGCGAAGGCCGCCTTGTTGCACGGCTCGCCGCCGTTGTTGCCGAAGACGGGCACGCTGTACACCGCCTTCGTCGCCGCGCGGGAGCCGAAGTGGTACCGGGTGCCGTCCTGCGCGGTGACGATCCAGGACTCGCCGTTGTCGTCGCCGTTGGCCGCGCCGGTCAGGCGCTGCACGCGCATGCCGTTGTCGTTCTTCAGCCGCCAGGTGGTGCCTTCGGCGTCGACCGGGATCAGTTCGCCGGCGGCGCCGTCCATGGACAGGGTCGCGTTGTCGGTGCCCCAGCACAGGTCCTGGGTCTTGGTCTGGCCGTTGTTGCCGCCGAGGTCGTCGGTGCAGCTCTTGTAGCGGCGTTCGATGCTGCCGGGGGCCAGGTCCCAGCCCTGACCGGCGAAGGAGGGCTGGTTGTTGGTGGCGGCGGTGCGGCCGTCGACGCTCTGCGAGGAGTAGCCGAGGGCGAGTGTGGGCGTGAGCCCGCCGTCGACGGCGGGCACCGCCATGGGATAGCTCCAGGTGAAGTCGCCCGAGGACCCGCCGGAGTTCCAGGTCGCGGACGGCGCGAGCGGGGTGACGGCGAAGCTTCCCGACGGCGCGTCACCTCCTGCCGTGGCGGACGCCGCCGCCGCGTAGAGGCCCTCGGTGCGGAGCTTGACGGGCTTCACGGCGGCGACGCGCGTGGACACGTGAGTGCGCTTGGAGGGCGTGGCCGCACCGGGCGTGGTGACCGGCACCGACCTCGGCGCCGGGGCCTTGTGGGGTGCCAGGTCCTCACGCGCGAGCGCGGGGGCCGTCTGCAGCACCATCGCGGGCAGTACGAGCGCGAGCAAGGCCGCGCCCGTCGTCATCGGTGATCTCCGGCGTCTCGACACCGGTTTGCCGCTTGGCAACGAGGCCTCCTCGGGCGTCGGCCCCTGGGCAGGGCCTTTCGTCGAGGCTCGTCGACCGGTGTTGCACAACCGTTGCCACGGGCTTGCGCACGGGCGGCGGTATGCGGCTACCGTGACGGCCGTGGAGTTCCGGTTACTGGGGGCCGTCGAGGTGATCGACGGCGATACGGGTGAGGCGCTGGCCGTCCCGCGCAAACGTGAACGGCTGCTGCTGGCGGTGCTGCTGCTCGAAGCGGGCCACAGTGTCACCGACGAGCGGCTGACGGACATTCTGTGGGACGGCGCGCCACCGGCGGGAGCGCCCGGCGCGCTGCGCAGCCACATCAGCAGGCTCCGCGTCCTGCTGCCGCCGCACGTCGCCTCGCTCGACCGGCAGGGCGAGGGTTACCGCCTGCGCACCGAACCCGAGCGGGTCGACGCCCACCGTTTCCGGGCGCTGGTACGGCGGGCCGGGACGGAGCCGGACGCCGCCGAACGCTCGGCCCTGCTGGACTCGGCGCTACGACTCTGGCGGGGCCCGGCACTGGCCGGCGCCGCCTCCGAACCGGCCCGGTCCCGGCTGTGCGCGGGGCTGGAGGAGCTGCGCCTGCAGGCACTGGACCAGCGCATCGCCGCCGACCTCGCCCTCGGCCGGCACCACGACCTCGTCGCAGAGCTGACGGGCCTCGTCGCGGCCCACCCGGCCCACGAAGTCTTTGCCGCCCACCTGATGCTCGCGCTGTACCGCTGCGGTCGGCAGGCGGACGCACTGCGGGTGTTCGACACCGCCCGCCGGGCCGTCGCGGACGAACTCGGCCTCGATCCCGGGCCTGAGCTGCGCGCTGTGCACCAGGACATCCTGCGCGCCGAACCGGGGCTGCAGCACGGTCGGCAGGCCGTGACGCCGCCCGCGGCCGTCCCCGCCGCCCCGGGAACGGCGGCCTCCGGGCCCTGCACGCTCCCCTACGACGTGCCCGACTTCTGCGGCCGCGACGCCGAGTTCACCCGGCTGCTGTCCTGCGTGGCGCAGGAAACGCCCTCGGCGCTCGTGCTCTCCACCGTGGACGGCATGGCGGGGGTCGGCAAGACGACCCTGGCCGTGCACGCCGCGCACCATCTCGCCGCGCGCTTCCCCGACGGGCAGCTCTTCGTCGATCTGCACGCGCACACCGCGTCCCGGCCGCCGCTGGAGCCGCAGACGGCGCTGGCCGGCCTGCTGCGGGTGATGGGCGTGCCCCCCGAGCGGATCCCGCACCTCCCCGACGACCGGGCCGCCGCCTGGCGGGACGAGCTGCGCGGCCGTCGGGTCCTGTTGGTGCTGGACAACGCGGCGAGTGCGGAGCAGGTGCGGCCGCTGCTGCCCGGTACGGCCGGGTCCCTGGTGCTGGTCACCAGCCGGCGACGGCTCGCCGATCTGCCGGGGGCGGCCACGCTCTGCCTGGACGTGCTGCCCGCTGCGGAGGCAGCCGCGCTGTTCGTGCGGGTGGCCGGTCCCGAGCGTGCCGAGCTGGAGTCGGCCGAGGTGGCGGAGGTCGTCGAGCTGTGCGGGCGGCTGCCGCTGGCGATCCGGCTGGCTGCGGCCCGGCTGCGCCACCGTCCGCTGTGGACCGTCGCCGACCTGGCGACACGGCTGCGCCGGGGCGACCGGCTGGCCGAACTGGCCGTCGGCGACGAGCGGGTGGCGGGCGCGTTCGCGCTCTCCTACCACCAGCTCGAGGTGGCCCAGAAGCGGATGTTCCGGCTGCTGGGCGGCTCCCCGGGCCCGGACGTGGACGTCTTCGCCGCGGCTGCGCTCAGCGGGCTTCCCCGGGGGGAGGCCGAGCGGCTGCTGGAGAGCCTGCTGGACGTCCATCTGCTCATGCAGCGGCTGCCCGGGCGCTACGTCTTCCACGACCTCGTCCGCGAGTACGCACGGCACCTCGCCGGCGCCGAAGGGGAACGGGACGGCGTGCGCGAGGCCGTCCACCGGCTCCTCGACTACCACCTGCGCCTGACGGCGGTGGCCCGTGAGTCGTTCGGGCCGGGACGGCTGGCGGACCGGCAGCCGCTGACGTATCCGCCGCGCGATGTCCCCGAGCTGACAGGACACCGGGCGGTCGCCGAGTGGTGCGAGAGCGAACGCGCCAACCTCCTCGCCTCGGTCACGGCCGCCGCGGACTGGGGACTGCCCGCCCACGCCTGGCAGATCACCTTCAACCTGGCCGACTGCTTCCGTAGCGGCGGTCACCACGATGACTCCGTGGGCGCCCACACCGTGGCGATCGACGCCGCCCGCGCGACGGGCGACCGCGGTGCCGAGGCGCTGAGCATGCTCAACCTCGGAGTGGCGCACTGGGGCGCGCACGCGTTCCGGCCCGCCCTCGACTGCGCCGAGCGCGCGCTGGCACTCGTGCGCGACATCGGCGACCGCCGCAGGGAGGCGGTCACGCTGTCGCGGATGGCGATGTTCCGCCAGCACCTCGGCGAGTATCCGGCAGCGCTCGCGGATCTGCGGCAGGCGCTCGCCACGGTGCGGGAGACGGGGCCGCGCCGTGAGGAGGGCATCGCCGGGTGGCTGCTCGGCGACGTGCTGTTCATGCTGGGCGACTTCACCGGAGCCATCGAGGCGTCGACCGTCGCGATGGAGATCAACCATGAGATCGGCGACCGTTTCGGGGTGGTCCTCAGCCTGATCCGCATCGGGGCCGCCGAGGGACGGCTGGGCCGGTACGAGGAGGGTCAGGGCCACCTCCGCACGGCGCTGGAGGTCGCGCGGACGCTGAACGACGCGGCCCACGAGGTGAAGGCACTGGTCGAACTGGCCGAACTGGAACGGTCCCACGGCCGCACTTCTGACGCCGGCGCTCTCCTCGACCAGGCGTTCGGCCTCCTGCGGGAGGTGCGCCTGCCCGAGTCGTCCAGCCATGCCCAGCGGGTGGCCGGGTCCGTCCATCTCGACCAGGGCCAACCCGCGCTCGCGCTCGACCGGTTCGGCAGTGCGCTGGACCTCGCCGTCGGTCTCGACCACGGACGCCACCAGGCGCTCGCGCTGGACGGCCTCGGGCAGGCGCTGGCCGCCTTGGACCGTACGGACGAGGCCTCCGCGCACCGGCTCAGGGCGCTGGACCTGTTCACCCGCATGGGCCTGCCCGAGGCCGAGGGGTAATGCCGGCGGACGGCCGGGCCGGGGCAGCACACGACGGCCTGACGTCGGCGGCCTGACGTCGGCGGCCGTGAGGTCGGCGGCTACCGCCGCACGGCGGCGTGTTCGAGGACCGCGCGGACCTCCGCGGTGATCGCGCTCTCGTTGCGTTCGAACTCGGGGCCGGTCAGCAGCTGGGGGTCGGCCGGCAGACCGGTGAGCACCGGGGTGTGGAGGTGGCCGCCGGGCAGGTGCGGGGCGAGTTCGCCGCGCAGCCGGTTGGAGCGGTAGGCGACCTCGTTGGACAGGTAGCCGCCCCCGCCACCCGCCACGGCCCGCGAGCCCGGCGTCGGGCCGTCGGTCCGGTCGACGGGAGCCGTGCCGCCCGCCGGGATCTCGGTCACCTCGGTGTTGAGGAGGACCGGGTACGGGGTCTGCACGGCGGCGGTCACCGCGTCGGCGGGCAGCGTGGTGCGGATGAACTCCGGGCCCGGGCCGAGGCCGGGGGCCGTCACCGGACGCTCGCGGGTGCCACCGGAGAGGGCGCGCGCGTTGTCGGGGTACGGGTCGGCGGACCGCGCCCGCCCCGCCCAGTCCTCCAGGGTGAAGATGCCGGGGTAGCCCTGGCTGACGGTGGTGATGATGTCGGCCGAGGCGGGGCCGGCGGCCAGGTGCGGGGCGAACGCCCGCTCCACCATGCCGGCGTCGAAGTCGGCGTACCGCACGGGCAGAACGACGGCGCGGATCTCGGCGGGGCTGCCGTCGGCGAGGGTCACGCGCCGCCCGTTGAGCTGCAGGGCAGCCGATCCGGACGGGTTGGCGCGGCGGATCTCCGCGTCGAGCCCGAAGGGGTCGAACCCGCTGATGAAGATCCTTCGTACGCCGGGCGCCGTCCGGAAGGCGTTGTCGGTGAGGCCGCGGGAGGCGTCCTCGAAGCGGGCGCGGAGCGCCGCCCGATCGACGGTGAACTCCGGCTGCCAGCGGGCGAGTGCGGCGGTCATGCCGAGGCGGGCCCAGTACAGGGGCCGGTCGTCCCCGGGGGCGAGGTCGCCGCCGGGCCGCTGTCCCTGGGCCCGCCGTACGGAGGCCTGCCAGAGGGCCTGGCCCCAGGAGTCGAGGAGCCGTTCGGCCTCGGCGGGGCTGCGCGTCGCGCACAGGGCGGTGGGGAACCGCCGTACGAAGTCCCCGAACCCGGCACGCTCGACCAGGGCGGTGGTACGGGCGTCCGCGAGCCGTGCCTGTTCGGCGTCGAGCGGTACGGACGCCGGGGGGCGGCAGGCGGACGCGCCGTCGGCCGCGTGCGCGGGCGACGCGACCGCCACGGGGAGAACGGTGACGAGAAGGGCAGCGGCCGATGCCGCACGACGTAAGAGCATCATGCGATGTGACATTACATAGCGGCCGTCACCCCCACCAGGCCCCACCGGCCACAGCCGCCAGGACTGGCTCAACTCTGCCGCTGACTGGCCCGGTTCGGTGTGCGGGGCACGTTGCGGATCGCCGCGGTGACCTCGCCGGGGGCCTCCTCCGGACGAGGTGGCCGCCACTGTGGCGGCAAGCAGGTACTGGGGGCCACGCCTGGCGCGAGGGGCTGCCCGACCTCGGGGAGGAGCTGGCCGACGCATTCCTAACAGTCGTTATCCGACGCCTGGACGGCCTCCTTCCGCCATCGGGCCAGGTTGTCCCGGGCAGGGGCGGTATCGGGGTGGTCGGTTCCGAGCAGGCGTTCCTGGTCTGCCAGCAACGACACGGTCGCTCCGATGGCCCCGTCCAGATCGCCGGCCGCATGCGTCCAGTGGGCGAGGTGATTCCGGATGGTGAGGGTGTTGGGGTGGTCCGGGCCAAGGACCCGCACCATGTCCGGCAGCAGTTCGGCGAGCGCGGCCGCGGTGCCGGCGGCGTCCCCCGACTTGCCGCGCCAGTGGGCGAGGTTGTGCCGGGTGGTGAGGGTGTCGGGGTGGTCCGGGCCTTGGATCCGTAGCCGGTCGTTCAGCAGCTCGGCGTAGGTGCCGACGGCGCCGGCCGCGTGCCCTGCCTCACCCCGCCAGTGGGCGAGGTTGTGCCGGGCGGTGAGGGTGTTGGGGTGGTCGGGGCCGAGGACCCGCATCATGTCCGGCAGCAGCTCGGCGAATGCGACCGCGGCGCTGGCCGCGTCCTCCGCCTCACCCCGCCACCGGGCGAGGTCGTTCCGGGTGGTGAGGGTGTCGCGGTGGTCCGGGCCGAGGACCCGTAGCCGGTCGTTCAGCAGCTCGGCGCAGGCGTCGGCGGCGCCGGCCGCGTCCCCCGCCCCACCCCGCCACCCGGCGAGGTCGTTCCGGGTGGTGAGGGTGTCGGGGTGGTCCGGGCCGAGGACCCGCATCATGTCCGGCAGCAGCGCGGCGAACGCGGCCGCGGCGCCTGCCGCGTCCCCCGCCTCACCCCGCCACCGGGCGAGGCTGTGCCGGGCGGTGAGGGTGTCGGGATGATTGTCGTTCAGCACCCGCACCTGGTCGTCCAACAGCCCGGCGAACGCAGCGGCCTCGCCGACGGTGTACCGCGCCGGGCGCCGGCCGTGCACCATGTCGCGCAGCAACTCGGCGAACGCGGACGCCGCTCCGGCCGCGTCCCCCGCCTCGCCCCGCCAGTAGGCCAGGTTGTACCGGGTGGCAAGCGTCTCGGGGTGGTAGCACCCCAGTACCCGCACCCGATCGGCCAGCAGCCGCTCGAAGGCTTTTGCGGCACCGATCCGATCCTGTGACCGTCCCCGCCAGTACGCCAGGTTGTGCCGGGTGGTGAGGGTATCGGGGTGGTCCGGTCCTTGCACTCTCACGCGCTCTCGTAGCAGCCGTTCCATCGCCGTGGTGGCATCGGCCGCGTTGCCTGCTTCTCCCTGCCAGTGCGCGAGGACTGCCCGGGTGGTGAGGGTGTGGGGGTGGTCTGGGCCCAATACCCGCACCCGGTCGCTGAGCAGCTGTTCCAGCGCGGTGGTTGCGGCGGCCGCGTTTCCTGTCTTCCTTTGCCAGTGGGCGAGGTCTGCCCGGGTGGTGAGGGTGTGGGGGTGGTCCGGGCCCAGTACCCGCACCTGGTCGTTCAGCAGCTCGGCGAGCGCGTCCGCGGCGCCGGCCTCGTCCCCTGCCTCACCCCGCCACCGGGCAAGGTTGTTCCGGACGGTGAGGGTGCCGGGGTGCACTGCGCCGAAGACCCGCTCATAGACGGACATCAACTCCGCCAACACGTCCGCGGCGCCGGCCGCGTCCCCCGCCTCACCCCGCCACCGGGCCAGGTTGTGGCGGGTGGTCAGGGTGCCGGGGTGGTCCGGGCCCTGCACCCGCACCAGGTCGCTGAGTAGCTGTTCCAGCGCGGTGGTTGCGGCGGCCGCGTTTCCTGCTTCGCCCTGCCAGTGGGCGAGGTCTGCCCGGGCGCTGAGGGTGCGGGGGTGGTCTGGACCCAAGACCCGCTGGTAGACGGGCAGCAACTCGGAGAACACGGCCGTGGCTCCCACCGCGTCGCCTGCCTCGCCCCGCCAGTAGGCAAGTTCGTGGCGTGCCGTCAGGGTATCGAGATGATCAGGGCCGAGTGCCGGTATCCGGTGCCGGAACACCAGCTCGGCAAAGACGGCCGCCGCGCCGGACGGATCTCCCGCCTTCCCGCGCCAGTGGGCATACCAGTGCCGGGCGCTGAGCGTGTCCGGGTGACTGGCTCCGAGGTGGCACCGGGCGGTCGTGGTCAGTTGGTGAAAGTGGCCGGTGGCGGCTGTGAATTGGCCGCTCTCGCCGAGACTGCGACCGGCGCGGTACAGCACCGCATGCACGCCGGGTCGGTGCAGGGCGTCGTCGGTGGTCCGGGTGAGGGCGGCGGTGTTGGCGCGGAGGGTCTGGGCGAGGTCGGTATCGCGTTCGATGTCGGGCCAGGCGGCCAGCAGGGCGTCGGCGCAGGTACGGGCGACGGTGTGATGCTCGTCGGGGGTGAGGGTGTCGCGGACGGCTCGTTGGACGAGCTGGTGGACGCGGACCGCTGTCGCCGACGTACCGGGGGTGTGCCCGACCAGACTGAGGCGGCGCAGAGCGCTCAGGGCCGCTCGGGCGTCCTGTTCGGACACCGACCCGGGAGTGCCGTGGTCGTCGGATGTGCCGGTGTGAGCCGGGCCGGGCGCGGCATCGCCCGCCTGCGTGGTGCGGTGCTCGACCAAGTGGGTGCGGGCAGGCGCGCTGGTGAGGACGGTGTCGGGGACGCCGTTGGGGTCGAGGAAGGCTGCGAGGTGGAGCATGGGGCGGGCCAGACCCGTGGGGCGCAGGGTGTCGGCGTGTTCGATGGACAGGGACCACGTCGCGGCGACGGTGAGGACTTGTCCGTCGGGCAGGAGGCCGGGGGCGGCGTCGCGCAGGATGGTGGTGCGGTCGGCGAAGAGGCGCCGGTAGGCGGTGGGGGTCATGCCGGTGTCGGAGAGCTCGGCGATGTAGGCGGCGGCCTGGGCCAGGGCGAGGGGCAGGTGGCCGAGATCATCGGCGAGGGCGTCCAGCTCTCGCTCGGGGTGGGCCAGGCGGTAGGGGGCGAGCACGCTGGTGAGGTAGGTGCGGGACTCGTCGGGGGAGAAGACGTCGACGGTGATGAGGTGGCGGCCGGCGAGCAGGGCGTGGTCCTGGCGGCGGGTGGTGACCAGAGTCCGGCCGGTTGGCGATGGCGGCGGCCACAGACCGTTCATGCCGGCCGGGTCGGCGAGGTCGTCCAGCACGACCAGCCACCGGCAGGGAGCCGGGCCGGTCTTGAGTTCCAGCCAATCCAGGAACGCCGCTGCTGCCCGGTCCGGCTCCTCGGGCGCGGCGGAGCCGAGCAGTTCGGCTGCGGCTCGAGCGTAGGCGTCGACGACCGCGGTCCTGCCGGCGGCGGTGACCCACACCAGCACGTCCAGCTCGCCGCCCTGCATCACGGTACGGGCGTAGTGGGCGGCGAGCTGGCTCTTGCCGACCCCGCCCAGCCCCACGACCACCCCCGCAGCACCCCCCGCTGCCGAAACCGGCGCGGCCCCGGCAGCGGCGGTGGGCGCGGCCTGGCTCAGGACGGCGGCGCCGCCGCCGGCCAGCGCCGCCGCAACCTGGGCGATTTCCGCGCGGTCCTGGAAGAACGCAGCCCGCGGGGGCAGGTTGCCGACCACGTGAGGCCACGGGGCCGGAGGCCGCAGCGCGGCGTAGTGGTGGACCTGCCCGATCATGCCGGCGGCGACGCCGCCGACGGAACTGATGATGGGCCCGTTCCCGGCGGGCGCCGTCGCGCCTGCCGAGAACGTTGTGGCGCCGAGTGCGGTCAGCCCTGCGCCGCCCCCGGCTGCTGAGGGTTTGTGACCCCCGTCGTCACGGACCCCTGAATCTCCCAGGCCGCGACGGACCTGTTCTGCGCGTGGATCTCCACGTTCCCAGCGACGGCCACACCGTTGCCGAACGCCGTCGTGCTGCCCGCGTCCCGATCGGCGGCCTGCACCTCCGCCACTGCGGCCTTCAGCGCTGTCCCGAACTCCTCGTCCCGTTCAGCGGCCTCGTCCAAGGAGTCCGCGAGCCTCCGCCGGGTTCGCTCGGACAGCTCCTCCCGGCCTTCCGTGGCTTCCTCACGGGCCCGCTCCAGCGCCGGGTCCTGACCGAGCTTGCCGCTGACCACGTCGTGGAGGCGATCCATCCCGGCCTCCAGGGCCCGGTCGACTTCACCGTCAGCCCGCCCCCCGACCAGCTTTGCCTTGCGCACCGCCCACGCGAACACGTAGCCCACCGCGATCTCGACTCCTGGAAACACCAAGACCCCCCTCAAGGCCAACCGGAAACTCCATCCCGACCGTACCCACATCAGGCTGCGGGGCACCGTCGATTGCGGCTTGGAACCAGCCCGGCGCCGGCGGGAACGTGCGTGGGATCACCGGCCCGAGTTCGTCGGCGCAGATGACCGTCGCGCTTGAGGGGTTGCTCGTGGTCAGGAGAGGCTGGGCGTACATCGGTGCTTCCGAGGCGACTGCCACGGCGACCACCTATTTCACGACGTACCGTGTCGACGGATTTACAGGCGGGTTCGTGCCCCCACGGGCCCCTACGCAGGTGGGCCACTACGAGGACACGTTCCTCAAGGTCGACGGCCTTTGGCTTCTCAGTTCTCGTTCCTTGTTCCTGGCCTTCGCCGGACCGACCGAGCGACTTGAACCAGTTGACGAGCCGTGAGCCCTCCCTCGGCCAGGGGCATGTAAGTTGAACGACATCTTGCAGTTCTTTGTCCGCCAGGAGGGCGATGCACCGGGCCGGGGCGAGCGAGCAGCAGCTGCGTGACATCGCAGCCGAGGGCCTGCAAGAGGGTGCCCGGGTCGGGGGCCGACCCGGGCACACGGTTCACGCCGCTACTCCATGAACTGGAAGGTCCATGCCTGGTCTTGGTCGCTGACGTCGAGGGGCCTCAGTGCGACGCGGGGCGGGAAGATCTGCAGCAGACTGAGGTCCAGGGCGAGCTCCTCGCCGTCGACGGGGCCTCCAGGGACGACGACGTGGAAGGTGTGCGGCCGGGCGCTCTGGTAGAGCGCCCACTCGCGGGGCTCGGGGTATCCGACGACCGGCTTGTTCGTCTCCGGGTCACCGTCGAAGGACAGGTACGTTTCGCTTCTGAGATTGCGAATCGTGCAGTTGCCGTTACTGAGTTCCTCCAGCTGCCATTCCTGCTCGCCGGGGTTGCCCGTGGGCGGCAGCAGCACCACGGGTGTTTTGGGCTCCGACGACCCTTCCTCCATCGTGAGCAGTTGCTCACCAGGACGGATGATCATGTAGGTGCCGTTCGGTACAGATGTCAAGGCCGACTCCACTTCTGACGTGCGGTACCCACGCGAGGCGCCGCCGATCTTCTGGGCGACGCATCCCTTCCCCGCCGGCGCACGACACAGGTCGGAAAGGCTCCGTGTCACCCTTCAGGACTACGGCGAATGCGTCCTGCTGTTCGATCGACTCAGACACCTACCCCTGCACGGCATACGGACCAGGCTGTCCGGGGCTCGTCAGCTCACGCGACTTTGCGGTCCCGCTGTCGTCGTGCGAGACATGGTCCACGGGTCGTACGTGCTCCGGCCGGACCCAGCCCCGGTACTCGGCTGCCTCCATGGAGTCCCCGGCCAGTTCCCCGACCGGGAGGGTGATCTCGTACAGCCAGCCGTCGCGCAGCCGGCGCTTCCAACCGATGGTTGACGGGCTACTCATCCGCATACTATGAGTAGCCAGCTGGGGCTGATCAGTTGCCAGCCAACGGGGGTCCGAGGGTGTGGTGGCTTGATCTCCTGCGGGAGGTTCTGACCGACGGTTGTCGAGTCGTTTTCAGTGAGCGGAGTGCGGTGCCTGCGCCTGGGGAGCGGCCAGCCCGCGAGGTTGCAGGAGGCGCTCGGCATACTGGCCTGCCCGGACGTTTAGCCGCTTGCCCGTCCGGTCCCGCGGGGATCCCAGCGCCAGATCCGTCAGGATGGCGAGCATCCGGGCGATGAGGAGGATCTTGATGAGCGCGGCCGACGAGGGACGGCAGTGGCCGGACGAGGTCAGTGTGGACAACGCGAGGACGACGCTGCTGCAGCTCCTCGCGCGGGCGGGGGTCCCTTCCGGTGACGCGTGGCAACTGGTCGGCCTCCTGGAGGCGGGTGCACTGGCTCTCGCGCACGAGGAGCTGAGCGGCGGCTTGAGCGCGCCGGGGGACAAGGGCGAGGCGTACGAGTCGGGCTGGCTCGACGGCGCCGGGGGCCTCCTGGATGAGCTCGGCGCCGTCGCCGAGCGGACCCTGGTACGGGTCGTGGGGGCGGACGGGCAGCAGGGCGCGGCTGGGGAGCGTCCTCGGGCCGGGCGTATGGAGGTGGAGCGGGCGCGAGTAGCGGTGACACCCCTGTACCTCTCGTTCACGGCGGTCTCGGGGCTGGATCCGGAGGTGACCGACGAGGTGCTCGCCGCCGTCCTCGGCACGATGAGCCGCCGGCAGCGGGCCGGGTACGCCGGGCGGCTGGCGGAGTTCGCCGCAGCCCACCGGGCCCGGCTGGAGCGGCTGTTCGCGGCGTACGGACCGGACAGCTCCATCACGGTGCACGGCCGCTATTCGCTCCTCCACTCCGCCACGAGCATCGCCGTGCTGGAGCGGCTCGTCGCCGCGCCGCAGGAACTGCGCGAAGAGTGGGACGCCGCAGCGCTGCCGCCCGCGTGGCTGGACGGGCTCACGACCGCCTGGAACGTCCCGGCCTGACCACCGTGGGCACAGCGAGATCTTGACTGCGGCAACGGGCGGGACAGATCTACGATTTTGCACCTTGGTCACCGCGAGCCTGCAAAGGGCCGGCCTCCTCGCCCCGCGGCCGCTCTTGACGAGGCCGGACCGGGGATGTCGCCGGTGGTGGTCCGGCGCGCCCTTGACCGGTGGGCGGGCCGTCCCCATGGGACTCGTCGACGACACGGGCACCGCGTCCGATCGCCCGGGGAGGGGACCGTCGGCAGCGTGCTGGATCTCCCAGTGCCCCGGTGCCGATGCGGTATCCGGAGGGTCATCCTTGAGTGCCTGCGTCCCCGGGAGGTGCCGGCAGGTATCGGCGCTTTCCGGACAGCCTGGATGAATGTTCGGTGAACCGCGTGCAGCTGACAGCAGGTCAGCGCGTCACGTCCGGCTGTTCCGCCGGGTGTCCTCGCCCGTTTGTGCGTGATCGCGGCGGGCGCATCCCCGGTCCGAGCTGCCAGAACGACCGTTCGGTCGCCGTTAATCGAACGAGTTGTCTGTAAATCGGTGTTCGATGTGCGTGCATCCTTCGTACCCGACAGACTTGGCAGCATCCAGTCGATACATCGCAGCCAAGTGCTGCGTTTCTCCTTCGATTTGAAAGAGGGTTTGTTGTGCGTCACCGCATCGCTGTTGTCTCCTCCGCTGTTCTCCTGACTTTGGTCGGCGCTACCGGTATCGCGGAGGCTCAGCCTGCCGGCCTTTACGCTCCCTCCGCCGTGGTCCTGGCCGTCTCTCAGGGCGAGGACGCGGACACTGTCGTGCGGGCGTCGGCCCTCAGCTGCGCGCCGACGGCCCAGGGAACGCATCCCGACCCCAAGGCCGCCTGTGCGGCCCTGGCCGCCACCGCCGGCTCCCTCGACTCGCTCCTGGCCGCCCCGGACTCGAACCGCGCCTGCCCGATGCACTACGCCCCCGTCACCGTCACCGCGGACGGCGTCTGGCAGGGCAGCCGCATCTCCTGGAAGCACACCTTCTCCAACGCGTGCGTCATGTCCGCGACCTTCAACGGAAACCCCGTCTTCGCGTTCTGACCGCTCCGCCCGGGTGGTCCCGCCCCGCGCGTCCGCCCCCGCCCCTCCCCGGGCGGGGGCGGACGCGCGTCCCACGAGCCCGTGACCTGGATGTCGTACGCAGGCCGAGCCTTGATCTGATGGAACGGGCGCGTGATGACGGTTTGCGCCGTGAAGTGACACCTGCGCTCCAAAACATCGCTCACCATGGCGACATGAACTGACTTAGGTCCAGGGCCTGTTGAGAAAGTGCTGGTCACAGCCAAGAGCCGTTTGATCCACGAACGAGTGATGCTGCTGGATTGTGGCGCGGCTTGGAGCGCCTGCTCGGTGTGGCCAACGGAACGGGCACCGGCGTCGGGAACGACATCCCCGCCGGCGAAACCGCGATGGTCGCCCTTGGACCGAAGGCGAGCGCCCAGCTCCGCACCCAGGGCCAGGGACGGCAGACCGTCGCCCAGATGGCGGAGGCGCGCCAGGCCTCGGTCTCGATCAACACCACCGGCTTCCCCGAACTCGACGGTGCTCCCGGCGGCCTCTTCCCCAAGGTGCCTCTCCTGGAAGACGCCGCCAACTTCGGCTTGGCTGCCGTGCTGGCAGCGATGGTCAACGAGCAGCCGGCGGAGCTCACCCACAACGCCTCCACCTTCGTCCCCACCATCAGCGCCGTGGCGTCGGCCGACACCGACGACCACACCGCCCTCTACTCCAAGGTCGACCGCGAGAGGAGCGACCTCCACGACTTCCTCTGCGCCACCACCAACGAAGGCCACACCGTCATGACCCCGGGGCTTGGCCAGTGGATCCTGGCCCGGCTCCAGGACGCGTAACCACCGGCCAAGGACGCCTTCGGCGCGTACCGTTTCCGACCACGACTGCACCGCCGAACGCCAGCCGCTGACCCGCCCCCGACGACGGCCTCGCCCTCCAGCACCACGAGGGCGAGGCCGTCGTCCCGTACTGCGACCTAGAGCCTGTTGTGAAGGTGCTGGTCACAGGCGCAGACGGCTGTTCATGACCCCGTCCCAGCTCATCCAGGATGCAGCGGCAAGACCTTCCGGGCAGCCTTGACAACCTTCTGACGCGGGTCGGTCGTACTCCCGAAAGCGCCCGGATGAGCGGACGGCGAGAGGGCCCTGCTCCCGGGCATGCGAGGGGTGAGTGGGTGGAGCAAGATGGAGGTATCCGGAACCGCCACGCTGGAGAAAGTCGTGGTGCTGATGCCCGACAAAGACCCGACGCCCAGGAACAAGCGGCAACTGGTCCAGGCGGTAGCCACTGTCACGCTGGCCGCCGGCGTACTGTTTCCGGCCAACGGCTTCGCCCTGGCTGCGATGCAGGCCCACGCCACCACGACGGTCCCGGGCCCAGCCGCGGCAGCGGCCCCGGCTCAGACTCAATACGACCGGATCGCCCTTCAGACGCTCAACGACATCGTGGACGGCAACTTCACCGCGGCCACAGCTCACTTTGATGCGACGGTACGCAAGCTGCTGCCCCCCGACGCCCTCGCGGCGGCCTGGGAGACCTACCAGGATGAGTTCGGTCGCTATCAGTCACACGGGGATCCGAGCGACGTCGCATTCGGCGAGGTCACCGTGGTCAACGTGCCGTTGAGCATGGAACGCCAGCCCGGGGAGTTCCGTGTGACCTTCCACAAGGACGGAAGCATCGCTGGTCTGTTGTTCCTCAAGACAGGAGTGCCGATCTCTGTCGTCAGTTCAGCGCGCGGCCCGTACCGGTAGAGCTGCCACGGAGCAGCGGCCGTCGACCGCGCAGGCGGGGCGGTAGCCGGTCGGCGGCCATGGCCATGCCGACGGGCAGCAGCGTGACCCCGACTTCGGCGAAGAGTGCGTCTTCGAGCTGCCCCACAGACCGTGCTTGCCGGACTGGTTGAAGTCCTCCATCTTGGGAGTGATGTTGGTGTAGTGGAAGGAGTCCAGCGGCGCTCCTTCGCTTCTCGCTGGTCAAGGCCCTGCCGGATTGAGGAACCCGACAGGTACTGGGTGCCAAGTCAGCACCGCGGAGTATGCCGTGCTGAAAGAGGGGAAACGGATAGGGGGGTGGGTTTTTCCAGCCGCCAAACATGGCAGTTGAGGGCGTGTAGGGACGGATGAGGCGGGGGCGGGATGTTAGAGCAGGCCTTGATGGCACTGGCCGCAGCGGGCGGTACCGCAGTGGTGTCAGCTGCAGCAACGGATTCATGGGCAGGACTCCGGCAAGCCGTGGCGCGCTGGCTGGGCCGGGGTGACAGCGGGCGGGAAGTCGCTGAACTCGAACGCCTGGACCAGGCCGCGCGTGAACTGGCGACCCGAGACATGGCCGAAGCGGAGCGAGCCCGTATCCGTCACGAAGCGGCCTGGCAGGCCCGCATTGAGACCGTTTTGGAGAGCCTTGGCCAAACTGACCGGGCTGAAGCCGCGCGCGAGCTGAGGCTCCTGCTGGTGCAGCACGCTGCACCGGACGGCGTCGCTGCCGGACCGGGTGGGGTGGCCGTAGGCGGAGATCTGCATATTCGTGCGGAGAACGGGATCGCTGCAGGTGTCATCAACGGAGGGGCACACCTGGGCTGCCCTCGGAAGCCGGCTCCGCCGCAGGGCTGAGCGGATTGGTCACCCAAAGCCCGAGTTCCCCCTTCCCGAACCGCGATGCCCGCGCCGGAGACATTACCCACGTCATCCAGGCCGATCATGGCATCGCTGCCGTTCGCATCGATGAGGCCCACTACCACGCGGCGCCCCGCATTCCTGCGCCGCTGCCACACCAGGTGGGCGTCATACCTCGACAAGGCCGCGTGCTTCCAGAACCGGGCCGCTATCGAGGTGCTGGAGGCGGCTCCGACGGATGGCAGCACCACGCTCCTTAGCCAGGTGCTGTCCGGCACGGGTGGAGTCGGCAAGACTCAGCTGGCGGCCCACTACGCTCGCCTGACCTGGCAGGCCGGCAAGATCGACCTCCTGGTGTGGGTCACCGCCGCCACCCGTTCGGCGGTTCTCGCCGGGTATGCTCAGGCCGCCGCTGATGTGACCGGCATCGATTCGTCCGATGTCGAGCAGGCTGCCAGGAGGTTCTTGGCCTGGCTCCAGCCGAAGGCGCGCGTTGGCGAGGGGGGCGGCGCCTACCACCCGGGCGCAGGAAGCAGTGCAACGTGCCGGTGGTTGGTAGTGCTCGACGATGTAGCGGATCCTGCTGACCTGCGTGGTCTCTGGCCCCCCGCCAACCCGCACGGCCGCGTGCTGGTGACCACTCGACGTCGTGATGCGGCGCTGATCGGCGACCATCAACAGCTGGTACAGGTAGGGCTGTTCACAGAGGAGGAGTCCACCGCATATCTCACGGACCGTCTGGCCATCCACGGTCGCCGCGACCCGTCCGATCAGCTGAGTGCCTTGGCTGCCGACCTTGGGCACCTGCCTCTTGCCCTGGCCCAGGCTGCCGCCTATCTCATCGACGCCGACATCGACTGCACCAGTTACCGGCAACTACTCGCCAACCGCGCCACGACCCTGGCCGATGTCACCCCAGAACCCAGCGCTTTGCCCGACGACCAGGCTGTCACCGTTGCTGCTGCCTGGTCACTATCCATCGACCGCGCCGACCGGCTACGCCCCCCTGGTCTTGCTCGCCCAATGCTGCAGTTGGCCGCCATGCTGGACCCCAACGGCATCCCCCTCTCCGTTCTGATCAGTGATCCAGTTCTGGACCACCTTGCCGCGCGCCGCGCCGAGGACCCCACCGCTGGCCCAGGCTCCCGGCCGGAGGAGAAGTGGGACGAGAGAAGAAGACGATCACGGCAACCAGAGTGCCCGGCCGAGGTCACAACCGAGGAGGCAGTCGGCGCGCTGCGGGCTCTGCACCGCCTCAACCTCGTCGACCACAGTCGGGAGTCTCGCCATAAGGCGGTCAGAGTTCACCAGCTGATTCAACGAAGCGTCCGCGACCAGCTCCTCCCGGAGCGGTATCGTCAGGCCGCCCTGACCGTTGCCGACGGCTTGATCTCTGTCTGGCCGGGCATCGAACGCGACACCGGCTTCGCTGAGGCTTTGCGTGCGAACTCCCTTTCACTCACAAGTCACGCCGAAGAGGCGATGTGCGAACCGCACATACACCGTGTGTTGTTTCGGCTCGGCACCAGCCTTGGCCGCAGCGGTCAGGTCACCGAGGCACGCGACTACTATCAACAGCTGGTTGCCACAGCCAGTCGCTTCTCGGGGCTCGACCACCCAGACACCCTTGCCATACGGCACGACCTCGCCAGATGGCACGGAGAATCGGGGGACGCCGCTGGAGCCGCCGCCGCTTGCGCCGTACTGCTCCGCGACATGTCTCGCACGTTGGGACCGAACCACCCCCACACCCTGACCACCCGGCACAGCCTCGCCAGATGGCAAGGAGACGCGGGAGACGCGGCTGGAGCCGCCGCTGCCTTCGCCGAACTGCTGAAAGACAGGCTGCGGACGCCACACCCGGAGGATGCCGGCATCGTCACGGCCCGGCACACCCTCGCCTACTGGCGGGGAGACCCGGCTGCGATCGAACCGCGTGGCCACGGAGGTGGGTCGGGTGCGGACCACCCCGATACCCTTGCCACTCGGCACAGCCTGGCCTACTGGCGGGGGAAGGCCGGGGACGCGGTGGGTGCCGCTGCCGCATTCGCCCAAGTGCTGGCCGATCGGTCGCGGGTGCTGGGTCTTGGCCATCCAGATACCCTCGCCACTCGGCACAGTTACGCTCACTGGCGAGGTGAGGCGGGAGACGTGGTGGGGGCAGTCGAGGACTTTGAGGGACTGCTGACCGATCGACTGCGGATTCTGGGCCCTGACCATCCTGACACCCTTACGACTAGGCACAGTTGCGCCCACTGGCGAGGTGAGGCGGGAGACGTGGTGGGGGCAGTCGAGGACTTTGAGGGACTGCTGACCGATCGACTGCGGATTCTGGGCCCTGACCATCCTG
>NZ_JBVIFS010000031.1:0-923 GCF_055571215.1 Streptomyces sp. NPDC030995 | reverse complement strand
CCTGACACCCTTACCACTCGGCACAGTTACGCTCACTGGCGAGGTAAGGCAGGAGACGTGGTCGGCGCAGTCGACGACTTCGAGCAACTATTGATGGACCGAGTACGAGTTCTGGGCCCCGATCATCCTCGCACCACAGCGACGCGGCGTGAACTCGCCCATTGGCTCGAACCCCCAGATGAACCGCCGCTGCGGGAGCCACCGAACTGACCGTGCTCTCGCCGAGAGAAGGGCCTGAGGGTTGTCCCGTAACTGCTGGTCACAGATGAGATTATCTTGCTGTGGCTGGTGTGATCACCGCGTCGGGGCCGTCCTGGATAGCCCCGTTCACCGGGCTGAGCCCGTGCTGCGGCGCGAGGGTGCAGACGTGGTCCGCAAGGGCCGACCGTGGAGCCTTCCGTTGGAGGACCGGACACTGCTGGTGGCGGCGTACAAGCGCACGAACTTGACGGTGCGCCGGCTCGCTCCGCTCACCGTGCACCCGGCTGGTCGTCGTAGTGGGCCGGCCGTTTGCCGGAAACCGCAACGAGTACAAGGCATGGGGGAATCCGGTGCCAAAGCCGCCGTCGGCTGAACACTCACGATCGCCGACGGCGGCTGCCTCGGCACTGGGCTCCTCATGCCGCACCGCCGACGCAAGGGCGAAGAGCTGCCCGACTGGAAGCAGGCGCTCAACAAGTGCCACAAGCAGGTCCGCGCCCGCGTCGAGCACACCTTCGCCCGCATGAAGACCTGGAAGATCCTCCGTGACTGCCGACTCAAAGGCGACGGCGTCCACCACACCATGCTCGGCATCGCCCGCATGCACAACCTCGCCTTCGCCGGATAAGACGTCATCTCATTTGGTGAGTCTTCGGTAGCAGATGAGGGTGCAGGCGATGCTGGTGAAGGCGAGGAAATGCTCGGCCTTGCGTTCGTAGCGG
>NZ_JBVIFS010000030.1:1361-84713 GCF_055571215.1 Streptomyces sp. NPDC030995 | reverse complement strand
ATCAACCACAACCCACAACTGCCATGGTCCTTCCTCGCCCACACCGGCCTGACCATCCACCCACCACACCCACTGAACTTACGAAAAGATCAGTAGGGGGGTGTCTTGTCGATCAGGCCGGGTCAGGGAGCGGCGTCTGACGCGTGCGCTCGCAAGGCGGAGGTGGGGGTCCCCCCGCCGAAGGCAGGGGGAGGAGTCGACGCGGAGCGTCGGCGAGTGACGACAACGCGGCGAGCGTGCGTGGCAGGCGTCGCGAGCCCGGCCTGATCGACAAGACACCCCCTAGACTGCGGACCCCGTGGGTACGCAGACAGGCAGGGTGTAGATGTTCGAGTCCGTGCAGGAAAATCCCTACCCCGACAGCCACGTCCTGGGCGAAGGTCCCGAACCGCACCCGCTGCTGGGGCCCGTGCTGCCCCTGCTGGGGCGCTGGCACGGTCGGGGCCAGGGCCAGTACCCGACGCTGGAGAAGGACTTCCGGTACGAGCAGGAGCTCACCTTCAGCCACGACGGCCGCCCCTTCCTCCGTTACGAGGCACGGGCGTGGCTGATCGACGAGTCCGGGGCCCCGCTGCGGCCGGCGAGCCGTGAGGCCGGGTGGTGGCGGGTCACTCCCGACGCCTCGCTGGAGGTCGTGCTCGCCCACCCCACCGGCATCGTCGAGACGTACGTCGGGCGGGTGTCCGGTACGGATTTCGAGATCGAGACCAAGGACGTGTCGCTGACCCCGCTGGCCAAGGAGGTCACCGGCACCCGGCGCCACTACACCGTCAGGGCCGGGGAGATGACGGTCGTTCACGACATGGCGGCGGTGGGACAGCCCCTGCAGCACCACCTCACGACCCGTCTGCGGCTGCGCCCGTCCTGAAGGCGTCGCCCTCGGCGAGCGCGCGGAGCCGGGTCAGGGTGGCTTCCATGTTGCGCCGGTTGTGGGCCTGGCGGTCCCAGACTCCGGTGGTGAGCGGGGTCAGCGTACGCAGCACGCGCTCGCGCTGGTCGCGGGTGGATTCGGTGACGCGGCAGCCGTGGGGCGTGGCGGTGATGTCGTAGCGCCAGACCGCCATGGGCCGGCCGAACAGGGTGACCTTGAAGGCGAAGCAGCGTGCGGGCTCGGCGACGAGGATCCGGGACGTGGTGCGCCAGATCAGCGGGCCGTTGCGGTTCCAGGCCCGGAACGTCGCGCCGCGGTCCGCGGTCCCCGGCGCGACGGCGGGGGCCCTGGTCTCGGCGATGAACTGCGGCCAGCGACCGAAGTCCGTGATCAGCCGGTAGACGGTGCTCGGGGTGGCGGCGATCTCCGTACTGACCACCACGGTTTCCTCCCGCACGGCTAACCCTCCTTCGTGCCCGGCTCGGCGTGGATCTCGTCCGCCGGCAGGACGGGAGGGCGCTGGTGGGCCAGCGCCCGGCCGAGGGACGGCAGGACGCCACGGGGGTGTCCCTCGGCCGGACGTGGCGGCTCGGTGGAAAGAGAGGCTCGAAGCACGTCTTCGACGCTAGAAACGGAGTGTTCAGCAGACCGGCAGGTGATGTTCAAGTGGACTGCAAGAGTTGGATTGATACCCCCCGGGGGTTCCGGAAACATGGGTTGCCGTGACCGCTAGTGCTGTGGCCGGAAAGGTTTGCCGGGGCACGGCGTCCGGTGCGGTACCTCGCAAGGCGGAGGACCGTAGCTCGTACTGGACGTACCAGCGCGGTCCGACAACGCGGCGAGGTGCCGTGCCGGGGGCCGTGACCCGGTGAACCTTTCCGGCCACAGCACTAGGGTGGCCCGGAGACGTCAGTCACATGGGGGGACCAATGCGCATTCTGGTGGTCGAGGACGACGCACACGTCCGCGATGCCCTGGGGACCGCACTGCGCCAGCGCGGTCATGAGGTACTCGAGGCCGCGGACGGCAGACAGGCCCTGACCCGGGCCGAGGAGGCCGAATTCATCCTGCTGGACCTGGGGTTACCGGACCTGGACGGACTCCAGGTCTGCAAGCGGATCCGGGAGCGCTCGGCGGTGCCGATCATCGCGGTGACCGCCCGGTCGGAGGAGATCGACCGGGTCATGGGCCTGCACATGGGCGCGGACGACTACGTCGTCAAGCCGTACTCGCTGCACGAGCTGATCGCCCGGATCGAGGCGGTCTCCCGCCGCACCTGCCGCTGCCACATGGCGCCCGACGGGCACGATCCCGCCTGCCACGGAGAGACGGCCAGGGCCGGCGTGGCGACCGAGGCCGGTCCGCTGCGGATCGACCGCAAACAACGGGCCGCCGCACTGCACGGCCGCGATCTGCAGCTGACCCGCAAGGAGTTCGACCTGCTGGCCATGCTCGTGGAGGACACCCAGGCCGTCCACACGAGGGAAGCGATCGTGGCGCGGGTGTGGGACGAGAACTGGTTCGGCTCCACCCGCACCCTTGACGTCCATGTCGGCACCCTCCGGCGCAAACTCGGCGCGCACGGCTGGATCGAGAACATCCGCGGGGTCGGCTTCCGGCTCTGCCCGCCCGCCGAACAGGGGTAGCGCGGATGCGCCGCAGACTGCTGGTCACCTACCTCACCCTGACCGCCGTACTGCTGGTGGTGCTGGAGATCCCGCTCGGCTTCAACCTGGCGATGAACGAGTTCCACCACGCCGTCTTCGCGCAGACCGACGAGGCCGAGGTCCTCGCCGCCCGGATCTCCGGTGACACGGCGGCCCTGTCCTGGCAGCAACCGGTGTCCGCGTACGAGGCCTCCCATCCCGATGCGGCCGTCTGGGTCTTCGACGCCTCGGGGCGCCGGGTCTACGCGGGCGCCAAGGAACTGCACCCGGCCGGAGACTGGCAGGACGCCCTCGACCGGGCCCTGGCCGGCGAACGCACCGCGCCGCTGGACTATCCGTTCAACACCACCGGCGAACCCCTCATGGTCGCCGCGCCCCTGACGCACGGCCCCGAGCGGCTCGGCGCGGTCGCCGTGGTGGCCCCCATGGGTTCGCTGCGCGACCGGATGGCCGCCCAGGCCGCCCTCCTGCTCGGGATCGCGGTCGCCGGACTGGCAGCCAGCGCGCTGGCCGCGATCCCGCTGGCCCGCTGGAGCGTCCTGCCGGTGCTGCGGCTGCACGCGGCCGTCCGGCAGATCACCAAGGGCCGGTACGGCGTCCGCGCGGCCACCGACGACGGGCCCGCGGAGGTACGGGAGTTGGCCGAGGGCATCAACGAGATGACCCAGCGCCTGGTGGCCCTGCTGGAGGCCCAGCGCGGTTTCGTCGCCAACGTCTCCCACCAGATACGCAATCCGCTCGCCGCGTTGAGCCTGCGGGTGCAGGCACTCGAGGCGGTCGTCCCCGCCGACGGCCAACGCGCCATGGCGCTGGCACTGGAGGAGACGGCCCGGCTGGGGCGCATCCTCGACGAGCTCCTCCAGCTGGCCCAGGGGGCGGAATCGGCGTCGGGCACCATCGCCGTCAACGTGCGCGACGTGGTGGAGCAGCGCGCCCGCGCCTGGTCCCACGCGGCCGAGGAGAAGGACGTGACGCTCGCGGTCACCGGCGACCGGGTGGTGGGCCGGGCCCTGCCCGGCGCCCTGGACCAGGTACTGGACGTACTCCTCGACAACGCGCTGGGATTCTCCCCGGCCGAGGGCCGGATCGTGATCCGTACCTCGTCGGACGACGGCTGGGTCCGCATAGCGGTGGAGGACGAGGGCCCCGGCCTTCCGCCGCAGGACCGGGACAACGCCCGGCACAGGTACTGGCGGGGCGCCCAGCCCGCCGACCGGGAGGGCTCGGGCCTGGGGCTGGCGATCGCCACCGCGCTGCTGGAGGCCGGCGGGGGGCGGCTGACGCTGGCCGACGCCGTTCCGCACGGTCTGATCGCCTCCGCGGACATTCCCGCCGAGCGGACGCTGCCCCAAGAGCCGGTCGGCATACCGCGGTTCACGCCGTAGGGGGTGTCTTGTCGGTCGGGCCGGGTCCGCGCGTACGGGGTGCGCGGGGTGACATCACCCGGCTGCCCGGCAGGTGCTGCGGGTGCTCCGGTCCCCCGCCCCCGCATAGTCGTGGCAGGCCCGCAACGGCGGCGCCCTGCCCGAGGGAGTGACGATGGTGGATGTGGGACGGCGCGCTGCCCTGGCGGCGCTGGTGGCCGCGGGGCTCGTGCCCTGCTCCGGCGCGGCGGCGGCGCCGCGGCGAGGTAGCGCGCAGGCCGGCCCGCGGCCGCCGGCCTCGCTCCTGGGCACTGAGATCCGGCGGCTGCCCACGTCCCGGCGCGTCGTGGCGCTCACCTTCAACGCCGCCTGGGACGAGGCCGGGATCGACACCGTGCTGGCCGAACTGCGCCGGCGGAAGCTGTCCGCCACCTTCTTCCCGACCGGCGAGTTCGCCGAAGCCCACCCTTCCGCGGTGCGCGCCATGGCCGCCTCGCACGGCCTCGGCAACCACTCGTACAGCCACCCCTACTTCGACGACCTCAGCACCGCGGAGCGGGCGGAGGAGGTACGGCGGGCCGACGCGGCGATCCGTACGGCGTCCGGGGCCGAGCCCCTGCCGTTCTTCCGCTTCCCCTACAGCTCCACCAGCACGGGGTCCGTCGCCGACATCAACGACCTGGGCTACGCGGCGATCGAGTTCACCGCCGACACCAAGGGGTACGTCGGCCCGGAGGGCGGCATGAGCGTGGAGAAGGCGGTCGAGCGGGCCGTCGACGCCCTCACCCCCGGAGCGATCCTCCAGATGCACGTCGGCAGCACCGGCGACGGCATCGTCCTCGACGCCGAGGCCCTCCCCCTGATCATCGACGCCGCCCTGGCGGAGGAGTACGAGATCATCGACCTGCGCCGGTTCCTCACGGGAGCACCCGCACGGCGGTGACGGCCGGCCTCCCCTCCCCGTGCGTGCCGCGCCTCGCGACCCGCGTACTGTCTCCCTGTTCGTCATGTGGGAGGGGACATCCATGCAGGTCAGATCCAGACGCGGCTTCCTGGTCGCGGCCGCGGCCATCACCGCCGCGTCGTCCGTCAGCGCGTGCACGGGGCGGGACGGGAAGGGCGACCCGCTCGACGTGTCGGCGAGCGCCGACCTGCCGGCGGCCCCGGAGTCACTGGCCTCCGACGGCACCACGATCGTCCTCGGCGACCCGAGCGCCGCGCTCGCGGTCCGCCTGTACGAGGACCCGAGCTGCCCGGCCTGTGAGGAGTTCGAGAGGGAGGGCACCGGCCCGTACCTGAAGCGGGCGGCCCGCAACGGCGCACTGCAGCTGCAGTTCACCCTGGGGTCCTTCCTCGGCCCGGGGTCGAAGCACGCCGTGAACGCGCTGCGCGCCGCCCTGGACCGGGGCAGGTTCGCCGAGTACCACGACGTGCTCTACCGCCATCAGGCGAGCGCGCGGAAGGGCGGCGGCTTCACGCGGGACCGGCTGCTGGCCCTGGCCGTCCTGATCGAGGGCCTGCGCGGCCCGGAGTTCGACGCGGCCGTGCTGGAGACGAAGCACCGGGAGTTCGTCGAGGCGTCCGACGAGGCGCTCAGCCGCTCAGCCGTCAAGGGCACCCCCACCATGGCGATCAACGGAACCGTGGTGCCGACGAGCAGCCAAGGCCTCTACACCGACCGCAGCCGCCTCTACCGGCACCTCAGGAAGACGGCCCAGTCGACGGAGTGAGACCCCGGCGCGGGCGGCCCGGGCAGAGTCCGACCGCACGCGCCACCATGAACACGCCGGTTCTTCACCGACCTGGGCCTCTGAGCCCCGACGCCTCCCTGATCCCCGGCCGACTCGGCCGGGGATCAGGCGTACCCGGTCCAACTCCTGTCGGGATGCGGGTCGTTACGCCGGGTGTCGACTATCGTCCGTTTCTGGACTGACGATCAGGACAGGGGGATGCGACAGGTGAGCGGGACAGAGCTGTTGGCCGGGCGTTTCGAGGAGCACCGTCCCCATCTGCGGGCGGTGGCCTACCGGATGCTGGGATCGCTCAGCGAGTCGGAGGACGCCGTACAGGAGGCCTGGCTCAAGCTGAGCCGCTCCGATGCCGCCGCGGTGGAGAACCTGGGCGGCTGGCTGACCACCGTGGTCGGCCGGGTCTGCCTGGACATGCTGCGCTCGCGCACCACGCGGCGCGAGGATCCGCTGCACGACGAGGACGGGCAGGTCCGCCTTCCCGATCCGGTCGTCAGCCGCGCGGACGGTCTGGACCCCGAGCAGCAGACGCTCCTGGCCGACTCGGTCGGTCTCGCCCTGATGGTCGTCCTGGAGACCCTCTCCCCCGCCGAGCGCCTGGCCTTCGTCCTGCACGACCTGTTCGCCGTGCCCTTCGAGGAGATCGCCCCCGCCCTCGGGCGCAGCGCCGCAACGACCCGGCAGCTCGCCAGCCGCGCCCGGCGCCGCGTCCAGGGCGCGGCGCCCGCTCCGGACGCCGACCGGGCCCGCCTGCGTACGGTGGTCGACGCCTTCCTCGCGGCCTCGCGCAGCGGGGACTTCGACGCGCTCGTCTCCATCCTCGACCCCGAGGTCGTGGCACGCTCCGACGGGGGCACGCTGCGCCCGAGCTTGATCCGCCGCGGCGCGGCCGCCGTCGCCTCCCAGGCGATCACCTTCGCCCGGATCGCCGAAGCCGCGCGTCCGGTACTGGTCAACGGGATCCCGGGGGTGGTGGCGATGGCGGAGGGCCGGGCCGTGTCCGTCATGGCGTTCACCGTCCAGGACGGCAGGATCACCGCACTCGACATCCTGACCGACCCGGAGCGCCTCGCGCGTCTCGGCCTGAGCTCCGTCGAGGGCTGAGCCCCGCCCGCGCTCCGGCAGCCGCCCACGCTCCGGCAGCCACCCGCACTCCGACCGCCATCCGCACTCCGGCCGGCTCCCGCCCTACTGCGGCGCGGGAGCCGGGCGGTCGAGCGCGGCCCGATAGAAGTCGATCTTGGCCCGGATGGTCCGCTGGCGTTGCCTCAGGTCGGCGATGTGCTCCTCCAGCTGCTCGTCGTGGGTCTCCAGCGCGGTCAGCCGGGCCGCGAAGGTGTGGTCGCCGGCCCGTACGAGCTCGGCGAAGCGCCGCATGTCGGCGATGGGCATGCCGGTGTCGCGCAGACAGCGCAGCACGCCGAGCCATTCCATGTCCGCGCGGGTGTAGCGGCGGTGGCCGCTTCCGGCGCGCTCGACTCCGCTCAGCAGGCCGACGCGTTCGTAGTAGCGCAGTGTGTCCAGGCTGAAGCCGGACTCCGCCACGGCCTGGGCGGGAGTCAGGGTCTGGAGCTGGGCCTGGGGCTGTAGCCGGGTGGGGGTCAAGTGGTCGGCAGTCGTCATGACCACCATGATCCCCTTGACCTGGACCGCGCTCCAGACGGAAATCTCTCCCTTGCGACGACATCGTCACAACCCCTCGGGAGGAACCATGTCCAACCCCACCACGCGTGAAATCTGCCTGGGCACCATGCTGTTCGGGACCAGGGTCGCGGAGTCCACCGCCTTCGCCGTGCTGGACCGCTACCACGAACGCGGTGGCCGCTTCCTCGACACGGCCAACTGCTACAGCTTCTGGATGGACGGCGCAACCGGCGACGAGAGCGAGCTGCTGATCGGCCGCTGGATGGCCGCCCGGGGCAACCGGGACGAGATCGTACTGGCCACCAAGGTCGGCGCCCGCCCGGCCGGTCCCGGCGAATGGCCGGGCAGCGCCGAGGGTTTGTCGGCCAAGGCGGTCCGGGCCGGCGTCGAGGGCAGCCTGCACCGGCTGGGCACCGACCGGATCGACCTCTACTACGCGCACATCGAGGACCGGTCGGTGCCGCTCGAGGAGACCGTCACCGCGCTCGGCGAGCTGGTCGCGGAGGGCACCGTCGGGGAGCTCGGGGTCAGCAACCAGGTCACCTGGCGGATCGAGCGGGCCCGCCGGCTGGCCGAGCGGCTGGGGCTGGCCGGGTACACCAGGGTCCAGCAGCAGTACACGTACCTCCGGCCGCGGCCGGGGGCCGACTTCCGCGCCGGCGAGCACGCCTCGGACGAGCTCTTGGACTACGTGGCCCAGGAGCCGGGCCTGGAACTGCTCGCCTACAGTCCGCTCCTGGGGGGCGCCTACACCGATCCGGCCAAGCCGGTTCCGGCGCAGTTCGACCACCCCGGCACAGCGTCCCAACTCGCGGCGCTGCGGGAGGTGTCGGCGCAGACGGGCGCGACCACCGGGCAGGCCGTACTCGCCTGGCTGCTGGGCGGGGCGCGGGCCGTGACGCCGATCGTCGGGGCGAGTTCGGTCGCCCAGTTGGACGAGTCGCTCGATGCCCTGGACCTGGTGCTGACGGCCGAACAGCGGGAAATCCTGGACTCGCCCTGACGGATCCTCACCGGTCGTGACGGAGGCAATTCGGCAGGTAGTAATTAGGTGAATTCCTGACTGAATTCCCGTCAATAAGCCTGCGCGCTATATCTCGATTTGATAACAACCCTCTCGAAAAGGCCTGGACCATTGATGCGCAACGCGCGTAACTGCCCTTGTTTTATTGAGAATTGAGTGTTCGTCAAATCAGGTGAACGGGTAACGGAATGATTTCTCGTCGCGCGCCCCCCTTTGTCCGAATTTTCCGCCGCATTCGTCTGGCAGGCTTCCGCGCACCCAGTCATCCAACAAGGATTTGAGGTGCCCATGACAGGACGACGCAGGCGGCGTACCACCGACCACCGCCGCAGACCCCGGCGGTTGATACTCCTCACCGCCGCCACGGCAACGGCGGCGGTGATCGCTGCAGGCATCGCCTACTCCGGACTCGGCGACGGCGCCCAGGCGTTGGCGCCCGCGCAGGCCGCGGACGCCGCCGCCCCGGCCGCCGCGCCGGCCCGGGACCAGGAGCCGGAGCCCATCGCGGCCGCGCCCGCCAACGAGAGCGCGCGCGGCATGGTCTACGACGGCCTCGCGGTCGCGCCCAAGGGCGACAAGTGCGTCGGCGTCTACCGCACCGACGCCGGGCTGTGCACCCACGGTCCCGACGCCCCGCCCAAGGGCGTCGACATCACCAAGGAGATCGCACCCGCCGTCAAGGAGAGCGCTCCGGCGGCCGATCCGGCCCGCCCCGCGAGCGACGACCCGGCCACCAAGGAAGGCGGCGGGCGTCCTCAGGACGCGCCCGCCGCCGACGCCGGGGCCACCAAGGCCACCGCGCCCGAGCCCGCCGCCGCCTCCGCCGGCCAGGGCGTCGCCGCCGGCCCCGCGGGCCAGACCGTCCAGTGCGACGGCGACGGCAGCACCGGCAACCGCGTCCAGGTCGTGTACGTCCACGCTCCCGGCCGCGACCGCTACTCCGAGTACGTCGCCTCCTTCCGCAAGTGGGCGGCCGATGCCGACCTCATCTACGCGGCGAGCGCCCAGGAGACCGGCGGGATCCGCCACATCCGCTACGTGACGGCAGCGGACTGCACCCCCACGGTGCTCAACATCGAGCTCCCGGCCTCGGCGCTGGCCGAGTTCAGCGCGACCAACAACGCGCTCGCCGGCAAGGGCCTCGACCGCCGCGACCGCAAGTACATGATCTTCGCGGACACCCAGGTCTACTGCGGCATCGGGACCTTCGCGGGCGACGAGCGGCCCGGCCAGGCCAACCAGAGCAACTTCGGCCCGTCCTACGGCCGTACGGACTCCGGCTGCTGGGGCGGCCACACCGCCGCACACGAGCTCGGCCACAACCTCGGGGCGGTCAACAACAGCGCCCCGAACACCAGCCGCGGCGCCCACTGCACCGACGAGTTCGACGTCATGTGCTACTCGGACACCCCGTACTACCCCCAGATGCGCAACGTCTGCACCAACCAGGCGTCGGAGAACATCCTGGACTGCAACCACGACGACTACTTCCACACCAGTCCCAAGGCCGGAAGTTACCTGGCCACGCACTGGAACATCGCCGACAACCAGTTCCTGATGAAGACGAAGGGCGGCACCGACCCCGGTCCGAACCCGAACCCCACCCCGACCCCGACGCAGAAGCCCACGCCGACCCCGACGAAGAAGCCCACGGGAGGCCCGGCCGCGACGGCCGGCGAGATCCGGTCGGACTCCGTCGTGGTGAGCTGGCCCAAGGTCGACGGCGCCGCCTGGTACCAGGTCCTGCTCAACGGCAAGCACCTGACCTGGGTGCAGTCCCAGATGCTCCGCATCTACAACCTCCAGCCCAACACCTCGTACACGGTCACCGTCTCGGTGCGCGACAGCGCCGGCCGTGACAGCGGACCCGGCAAGGCCGCGACCTTCCGTACGGCGGGGGCGGGCGGTGGCGCGACCACCCCGAACACCCGGTACACGCTCGGCAACGGCAGTACCGGCATGGCCGCCGAGGTGTGGGGCGGGCGCACCGCCGACGGCACGGTGCTCGTCGGGGGCCGCGCCAACGGGTACGCCCAGCAGCAGTGGTTCTTCGACGACGCGGGCAGCGGCCAGGTCCGCATCCGGTCCGCGGTCTCCGGCAAGTGCCTGCAGCCGGGCGGCGCGCCCGCGGAGGGCATGTGGATCGCGCAGCAGCCCTGCGGCAGTAACGGCGCGCAGGCCTGGAAGCTGTCGTCCCGCGGGGGCGCGGTGACCGTCACGGATCCCAGCGGCGCCTTCGCCCTCACCGTGAGCAACCGCCCCTACTACGGGTACTGGCTGCTCGACCTCCAGCGTGCGGACGGCCGCGCGGCGCAGGTCTGGACCGTGCAGAAGGCCGGCTGAGCGCCACCGCGCCGCCGTGAACTGCTGACGTCCTGACGCAGTGAACCCCACCCGGCGGACGGCCGCCCCGCGCGGCCGTCCGCCGGGCCCCCTCACCTCGACCGGAGCACCCCGACGATGCGCATACGAACCGCTTTCCCTGCCGCCTTGGCCGCACTCGGCCTCATGTTCCTGATCCCCGCCACGGCCCACGCCCACGGCGACACCGTGAAGGTGGTGGTGACCGGGCAGCGGCAGGGCCATGTCACCGCCGACGTCACCTGGGAGAACGACGGGGACGCCGTCGACGAGGCGGTCGCCGCCACCGTGAACGCGGTCAGCGGCGACGGCTCCCGCACGCTGGGGCCCTGGCGGCTGGTCCGCGACCCCGCCGCGGCACCCGCCGGCTGGACCACGGCCGAGACCTTGCCACCGGGTTCCTGGAAGGTCAGCGTGGACGTGGGGTTCCCGGCGCTCGGACACGGCGAACTCGAAGTCGGCGTACCCGTGGTGGACCCGGCGCCGACCACCGGCACCCCGGCCACGGGCACCCCGACAGCCTCGGCCCCGGCTCCGCTCACGCCTTCCCCTGCGGCTCCGTCGGCCGCGGCCCCGTCCGCGTCCACGGCGCAGGTGCCGGATGCCGACGCCGAGAGCGACACCGAGGGTGACGCCGTGTGGTGGACGACGGCGGGCGTGGCGGTGACCGCCCTGGCCGGAGCGGCCGTCGGTCTCCTGCTGCGCCGTCGGCGGATGCGTCGCGGCCGGCTCGAGTAGCCGGCTGGAACGGGCGGGAACCCCGCCGCTGGATCTTGCGTCGTACGAGTCCGGAGCACATGAGGGGTGGGACTTTGGCGGAGCGGGCGGACAGCGCTGCGGACAGCGGTGCGCACCGCGTCGACCGGTGGCGTTGGGGCAGGGACGCGAAAGGCCGCTCGACCTGGTCGCGCGGGCGCGTCCTCGCGTCGCTCGCCGTACTGACCGCCGCCCTGCTGGCGTTCCACTCCGCGGTGCCCAATGGCGTGGGCCGCCTCGGGAGTCTGCTGGAGGCCTTCCTGCCCTGGCTCGGCCTGGCCGTTCCGGTCCTGCTGGCGCCGGCCCTCGTACGCCGCTCCGCCACCGCGCTGGTGGCCTTGCTGCTGCCCGCGGCCGTATGGGCACACCTCTTCGGCGGGCTGCTCCTCCCCGCTGCCCCGCACCACGGCGCACCCCACATCACGGCGGTCCAGCACAACGTCAGTGACGAGAACCCCGACCCGGCGGGCACCGCACGGGCCCTGATCGAGGGCGCGCCGGATCTCGTCGCGCTGGAGGAGCTGACTCCCGCCGCACTGCCGGTCTACGAGGCGACCCTGGGGCCGCACTACCCGTACCACGCGGTCGAGGGCACGGTCGGGCTCTGGTCGAAGCATCCGCTGACGGACGTCCGGCGGCTGGACATCAAGCCGGCGGGGATCGGCGAGGAGTGGAGCCGTGGCCTGCGGACCGGCGTGCGCACGCCGCAGGGCGAGATCGCCGTGTACGTCGCCCACCTGCCCTCGATCCGCATCCGGTCGAACGGCTTCGCTTCCGGCCTGCGCGACGAGAGCGCGCGACTGCTGGGCGCGGCCCTCGCCGCCGAGAACGTGGACCGCGTGATCCTGCTGGGCGACCTCAACAGCACGGTGGACGACCGCGGGCTCGCCCCGGTCACCGCGCGCATGGGTCCGCCGCGGCGGGGGCTCGCCTTCAGCTGGCCCGCGGGCGTCCCCGTCGCCCGGATCGACCAGATCCTGACCCGCTCGGCGACGGCCACCGACGTCTGGACCCTGCCCGCCACCGGCAGCGACCACCTGCCGATCGCCGCCCGCATCACGCTGGGACCTTCCTAGCCCTTGTCCGGGCCGCCCACGCGGATCACGAGCTTGCCGCGCACCTGTCCCTCTCTGAGGTGGCGGATGGCATCGGGTGCCTCGGCCAGCGGGTAGGTCCGGTCGACGGCGGGGGTCACCGAGCCGGCCTCGATGAGTTCGTTGAGGACCGCCAGGTCGCTGTGGTGTTCCACGGAGGCGAGCCCGCGCAGGTTGTGGCCGACGAAGGGGGACAGCAGGAGCGCGCCCAACTGCCGTTGGTTGCCGCCGATCCAGCGGTCGCCTTCTTCGCCGCCGACGATGACGAGGGTTCCGCGGGCGGTGAGGGCGCGGCGGAGCCGGGAGACCGGGCGGTTGCCCGCGATGTCGAGGATGAGGTCGTAGCGGTGGCGGCCGTCGGTGGGGTCCTCGGCTGCGTAGTCGACGACCTCGTCGGCGCCGAGGGAGCGGACCAGGTCCGCCTTGGCGGCGCTGCAGACTCCGGTGACGTGCGCCCCGAAGGCCTTGGCCAGTTGCACGGCGTAGCTGCCCACGCCTCCGGACGCGCCGAGGATCAGGACGCGTTGCCCGGCCTCGACCCGGCCGCCGTCCCGCAGGGCCTTGAGGGCGGTGCACGCGGACACGGGCACGGCGGCGGCCGCCTCGAAGCCGAGGTTCGCCGGCTTGGGCGCGAGCCTGTCCTCCTTGGCGATGGCGTACTCGGCGAACGAACCGGTGCCGCTGCCGTACACCTCGTCGCCCGGCCGGAAGCGTGTGACGTCCGGGCCGACGGACTCCACCCGCCCCGCGAGGTCCAGGCCGGGGACGCGCGACTTGGGCTTGCGGAGGCCGAAGCCCGCGGCGCGGATCGCGTACGGCAGGCCCGCCACGAGGTGCCAGACGCCCTGGTCGACGGCGGCCGCGTGGACCCGTACGAGCACCTCGCCCTTGCCCGGAACCGGCCGGTCTATCTCGTCGAGCCGCAGGACCGCGGGCGGTCCGTAGATGTCCTGGACGATGGCCTTCATGAGTCGTCTCCTTCGGTCACGGTGTACTGGAACACTTGGTCGAGCGGTACCGCGAATACTCGGGCGATCTCGAACGCCTTCTCCAGGGAGGGCGAATAGCGGCCCTGTTCGATGGCGATGACGGTCTGCCGGGTGACGCCGATGCGGCGGGCGAGCTCGGCCTGCGTCATCTCCCCGTTGGCGAAGCGCAGGGCCCGGATCGCGTTGGTGACCTTCGTCGGCCTCACCACGGCTGGAACCCCGACCGGTAGGCGACGATCTTCGCCGTGGACCCGACGATCGCCGACAGGACGAACGCCAGGTAGATCGCGTTGGCGATCCAGAACTGGTCCACCTCGGCCATCGCCAGGACGAGCCCGGCCACGCCGCCGATCACGACGAACGACTGGCCGATGTACTCGCCGAAGTGGTGGATCTCCCGGTCGCGCTGATCCTTGGTCTTCCCCTCCTCGGGCGACAGCGCCGCCACGGTGATGTGGAGCACGATCGAGGTGACGATGGCCGCACCGACCGTCCACAACAGTGCGGCCGCATACGGCTGTTCAGCCAGGGGCGCGTCCCCGGCGCGCCCGAGGACGACGACCAGATAGGCGGCGTACGACACGATCGCGACCACGATCATGATCCAGGCACGTTTCTCCTCGATTGCCACTGCCGCTCCGCTCTCACCCTCGATGTAAAGAAAACCCGACACCTGGAGTGTCAAGCAACCAGGACACGGTGTCAAGATTTCTATACATCGAGAGTGAGGTCGGGGCGGGAAGGGCCAGGGAATGGGACGGGGGGGAGGAGCCGGGGCGGAGGAAAGCCCGTCTCACTGCCCGGCGAGGAGGGATTCCGCGACGGTGGTGCGGGCGTAGAGCACGGAGCGGCCGGCCCGGTGGGCGCTGACCAGGCCCGCGTCGCGCAGGGCGGTCAGGTACTGGGACACCCCGGACGGGGAGAGCCCCGTACGCCGGGCCAGTTCGGTGGTGGAGGCGGGGCTGTCCAGCTCGGCCAGCAGCCGGGTGCGGGAGCGGCCGAGCACGGCGGCGAGGGCGTCGGCCCTGGTGGCGGTACGGGGTTGCCACAGCGCCCCGATACCGCGTGCCGGGTAGGCCAGTTGCGGCGGCTGCGGCGGCGTCACCCGGGTGAAGGGGACCGGCCCGGTGAAGACCGAGGGAATCAGCACCAGCCCCGCGCCCGCCGCTGTCCGGGACAGCATCCGGTGCCGGCGGTCCAGCCGGAGCGCGTTGTCGTCCCAGCTCACCGAGGGGTGCAGCCCGCCCAAGAGGTGACCCGGGCCCTGTTCGGCGGCCTGGCGGGCCCGGTGGAAGACGTCGGCGTCGAGCACGGCGCGCAGCCGCGCCCAGTAGGGCGCGAGCGCCAGTTCCCAGTAGGTCCCGATCTCCTCCGCGACCCGGTCCAGGCGGGCCGGCGGCTCTGCGTACAGGGCTCGCAAACGGGGACCGAGACGGCCCTGCTCGCGCCCCAGGCGGTCGAGGTCCCGGCGTACCCGGGCGGCGGGGGCGGCCAGGATCCCGGCCAGCTCCTCCGCCAGCGTGGGGGCGGGTCCGGGAGGCGCCGGGTTGAGGAAGTCGGGCACGTAGCCCGAGGGCGGAATCAGCTCGGCGAGCAGGCCCCGGTCCAGCCCGGCATCCGCCACCCGCGGCCGTACCTGCTCGATCCAGGGCTGGTGAACGGGGTGTGCGGCGCCGGAGGCCAGGAGCCGGAAGCTGGGCCCGACTTCCCACATCGGCGAGACGGCGAACCGCATCTGCGCCAGGTCGCTCGTCGAGAACGCCAGCTCCGCCAGCACGGCCACCCCGAGGATTCACACATGTCCGAATCGATTGTGCCCAGCCTACGGGAGGGACAGCATCCCTGACATGACCTCAGAGACGATCACCGCAGCGGCATCGGGCACGTGGACGCTCGGCGACTTGAAGATCAACCGGATGGGCTTCGGCGCCATGCGCCTGCCGCAGACCGGCGAGGCGTTCGGGGAGGACGCCGTGCCGCGCGACCGGGACGCGGCGATCGGCGTGCTGCGCCGCGCCGTCGAGCTCGGCGTGAACCACATCGACACCGCCGCGTTCTACTTCTCCCCCCTGCGCTCCGCCAACGAACTGATCAGCCGGGCCCTGGCCCCCTACCCGGACGATCTCGTCCTCACCACCAAGGTCGGCCCGGGGCGCGACCCCTCGGGTGAGTGGCTGCCCCACGCCACCCCCGAACAGCTGCGCGGCCAGGTCGAGGAGAACCTGCGCCAGCTCGGCCGCGACCACCTCGACGTGGTGAACCTGCGCATCGTCGGCGCCGACTCGATCGCCGAACGCTTCGGCGCCCTCGCCGAACTGCGGGAGGCCGGCCTCATCCGCCACCTGGGCCTCTCCAACATCCACCCCCACCACCTGGCCGAGGCCCTGGCCATCGCTCCGGTGGTCTGCGTACAGAACCAGTACGGCATCGGCATCAGGCCCGACTACGACGCGTTCGTGCGCACCTGCGGCGAACGGGGCATCGCGTTCGTGCCGTTCTACTCGATCGCCGGCACGGGTCGTCAGGCGGGCGCGAGCGGCGCCGAGCGCACGGAGGTGCTGGCCGTCGCGCGGGCCCACGGGGCGAGCGCGGCGCAGGTACGGCTGGCGTGGACTCTGCACCGCGGCGCGCATGTGCTGGCCATCCCCGGCACCGGCGACCCCGATCACCTGGCCGCCAATGTGGCCGCGGGCGCGCTGCGGCTGTCCGAGGACGGACTGGCCGTCCTGGACGCCCTCCACCGGGGCGGGGAATAGGACAGGGCGTCAGCGGCCCGGGGCGGGGGCGTCTTCGAGCAGCTCGGGGCCGTTGTTGCGGACGCTGTTGACGGCGGTCGACACGGGGCGGACGTCCAGTCGGCCGCCTGCGGGAGCGGCGAGCAGGGCGCGGAGTTCGTGCGGGTCCTGGTGGGTCGGGTCGAGCCAGGCCTCGTAATCGGCCGGGGCCAGGGCGAGCGGCGTGCGGGGGTGGACGCGTCCGGCCGTGTCGGTGGCCTCGGTGGTGATGATGGTGCAGGTCGCCCACCACGCCGCCGGATCGTCGCCGTCGGCGATCTCGGGGTCGCGCCAGAACTCGTACAGCCCGGCCATCGCCATCACGGCACTGTCTTCGGGCGAGATGAAGTACGGCTGCTTGTACGCCTTGGCCGTGCCGGTGGCGGGGACGGACTGCCATTCGTAGAACCCGTCCGCGGGCAGCAGGCACCGGCGTTGGGCGAACGCACGCCGGTAGGCCGGCTTCTCGTGCACCGTCTCCACCCGCGCGTTGATCATCTTCGCGCCGCCGGACGGGCTCTTCGACCACGACGGCACGAGTCCCCACCGCAAGGGGCGCAGCTGTCGCTCCAGCACCCCGCTCTCGCGGTCGGCGCGCTCCAGCACCGCCCACACCGCGTCGGTGGGGGCGACGTTCCAGCTCGGCTCCAGGGCGTGCCCCGGATCCGGGGGCGTGGTCTGGAAGAGCCCGGACAGGTCCTCGGGACTGCGCGTGGAGACGTAACGGCCGCACATGCCGTCCAGCTTGCCACCTGATCGTGCTTCCCGCCGGTTACGCACCGCCCTGGCGGTTCACCTGGTGGATGCGCAGGGCGAGTTGGAGCTCCAGCGTGCGCTCCGGGCGCTGCCAGTCGCGGCCGAGGAGCCGGCCTATGCGGTCCAGGCGCTGCACCACGGTGTTGACGTGTACGTGCAGGGCTTCGGCGGTCCTGGACTGGCTCGTGGCGGTGTCGAAGTACACCTGGAGGCTGTGCACGAGGTCCGTGCCGCGCTTCGCGTCGTAGTCGAGCAGCGGGCCGAGGGTCTGACGCACGTAGCCGCCCAGGTCCGTCCGGTCGCCGAGCAGCACGCCGAGGAAGCCCAGGTCGCGCAGGGCCGCCCCGGTCCCCTCGCGGCTCAGCGCGCGCAGTGCGGTCCGGCAGCGGCGGGCTTCCGCGTAGGCGTCGGCGCATTGCGCGGGACCGGTGGCCGGCCCCGCGGCTCCGACCGTGACGGGACCGGCGAGGGCATGGCTCAGCTCGCTCGCGAGGCTCGTGGCGGCGGCGCTGGGGGCATCGGAGGGGAGGACGAGGACCACGTCGTCGTGGTGCAGCCCGGCCAGTCCCCTGCGGGCCTGGGCGATGCGGGCGGCCGCGGCCAGCAGCCGGGGCCGGGGGGCGGCTTCGGTGTGGAGGACGAACACCGCGTGGGGCTGGTTCAGGTTCACGCCGAGCCGGCGGGCGCGCGCCGGCAGGCTGGCCGGGTCGGCGGCCCCGGTGAGGAGGTCCCCCAGCAGCTCGCCCCGTACGCGGTCCTCGGTTTCGGCGACCGAGCGGCGCAGCAGCAGGAGCAGGGCGGTGACCACGCTGGCACGCTCGAAGAGGCGGCGGTCGGCGTCGTCGAGGTCGGCGCGGCCGGTCAGGGCGATGCTGCCGAGCAGTTCGGGTCCGGCGAGGACGGCGCACACCCATGTCCCGTGGACGGACACGGCGCGGCCGTCGGCCCGGGAGGCCGCGACGGAGGCGGCGACGGCCTCGGCGGAGGGGGGCCGGGAGTCGGTGCCCGCTCGGGCGAGTTCGGCTCCCTCCGCGTCGTGGATGAGGGTGCCGCCCTGCAGGACGGTGCCGATGGCGGTCGCGACGTCGGTGATGTCGGCTCCGCGCAGGACCAGGTCGGTCAGCCGGTCGTGGGCGTCCTCGGCTCGGCGCATGGCGTCGCTGTGCGCCGCGATGGTCCGCGACGCCTCGTTGAGGTCGACCAGCGCGCTGCGCGTCTCGTCCAGCATGCGGGCGCTGTCGATGGCGATGGCGGCGTGGTCGGCCAGGGAGGAGAGCAGTGCGACCTCGTCCGGCGTGAAGGTGCGGGCGGTGCGGTCCGCGGCGTAGAGGACGCCGATCACCCGGGTGCCCAGGCGCAGCGGTACGCCGAGGATGGCCCGCAGTCCCTCCTCCATGACGGCGCTGTCGATCGTCGTGGTGTGCCTGAAGCGCTGGTCGTCGCGGTAGTCGCCGGTGGAGTACGGGCGGGCCGTCTCCGCGACCAGTCCGCCCAGGCCCTCCCCCATGCCCAGGCGCACCTGTTGGAAAGCGGCCGAGACGGAGCCGTCGGTCACCCGCATGTAGGTGTCGCCGGCCTCGTCGTCGTTGAGGGACAGGTACGTCACGTCCGTGCCGAGGAGCAGCTTGGCCCGGTGGACGATCGCCTTCAGCACGGCGTCCAGGTCCCTGAGGCGGGCGAGGTCTCCGGCGGTGTCGAAGAGGGCGGCGAGTTCGGCCTCGCGCCGGCGGTGCTGGCTGAGCGTGCGGTGGATGCGGAGCGCGACCTGCGTGGCTTCCGCGACGGCCGCCGCCTCCGGCTCGGAGAGCTCCCCGCCGCGGGCCGCCTCGGCCGGTGGCGCGAACCGCTCGGCCGGCGCGCCCTGATCCAGCAGATCGAGCAGGTCCCGCAGGTGGCTCAGGGCGGTCCGGGCCGTCTTTCCGGTGGTGGGCATCGGCGCTCTCCGTGGTGCTGGACGCGGACGTGGCGGCGCCCGCCGCACCGCGCGTCCGGCGGCGGTGTGGCGGGCGGGCGGGGTCAGTTGTCGGCTGACACCGGGTCGTGCCCGGCCTGGCTGCGGGCGGGAACCGCGGCGCGGACCGGGGTGTGCTCCCGGGCCAGGCTACGCCCGCGGGTCTCCTTGGCCAGCAGGACGGTCAGCGTGGTGACGGCTGCGGCTGCGGCGAGATAGACCGAGACGGGCAGGGACGAGCCGTAGTCGCGGAGCAGGGCCACGGCGATGATCGGGGCGAGCGCGCCGCCGATGATGGAGGCGAGCTGGGAGCCCATCGAGGCCCCGGAGTAACGGACCTTGGTGTCGAACATCTCGGAGATGAAGGCCGCCTGCGGTCCGTACATCGCTCCGTGCAGGAGCAGTCCGACGGTGACGGCCGCGGCGATCACCGGGAAGGACTTGGAGTCCAGCATCGCGAAGAACGCGAACGCCCAACCGATCATGCCCACCGAGCCGATGAGGGTGACGATGCGGCGGCCGATGCGGTCGGACAGCGCGCCCCATGCCGGGATGGTGACGAAGTGGACGGCGGAGCCGATCAGGACGGCGTTCAGACCGTCGCTCTTGGGCAGCCCGAGGTGGGTGGTGACGTAGACGAGGAGGAAGGCGGTGATGACGTAGTACGAGATGTTCTCGCCGAGGCGGGTGCCGATCGCGGTCAGGACTCCGCGCCAGTTCGTACGGAACACCTCGGCCACAGGCGGTCTCGCCCTGACGCCGGCGGCGGCCTCTGCCGCGGCCTTGGCCTGCGCCTCCAGGAAGACCGGGGACTCGGAGACCGACACCCGGATCCACAGGCCGATCATCACCAGCACGCCGGAGAGCAGGAAGGGTATCCGCCAGCCCCAGGCGAGGAAGGTCGCGTCGGACTGGACGGCCGCCAGGAGGGCGAGTACGCCGGTGGCCAGCAGATTGCCGCCGGGTGCGCCCGCCTGGGGCCAGGAGGCCCAGAAGCCGCGGTTCTTGTCGTCACCGTGCTCGGAGACGAGCAGCACCGCTCCGCCCCACTCGCCGCCGAGCGCGAATCCCTGGACCAGGCGCAGCAGGGTGAGGAGGATCGGAGCTTGTACGCCGACGCTCGCGTGGGTGGGGAGCAGGCCCATGGCGAAGGTCGCGCCGCCCATGAGCAGCAGGCTGAGGACGAGGAGCTTCTTGCGGCCGATCTTGTCCCCGTAGTGGCCGAAGACCAGGCCGCCGAGGGGGCGGGCCGCGAAGCCGATCGCGTAGGTGAGGAAGGCGAGGAGGGTACCGACCAGTGGTTCGCTGCCGGGGAAGAACAGCTCGTTGAAGACCAGTGCGGCGGCCGAGCCGTAGAGGAAGAAGTCGTACCACTCGATGGTGGTGCCGATGAGGCTGGCGCTGATGATTCGCGCGATGCCGGACCGGGCCGGCGCAGCCGTTGCGGGGGAGACCATGTGCACCACTTCCAGGTGGTCGCGGAGACGTTCTGTGTCGCCACACCGTAGAAGCCCCCAGGTCAGCCGCGTATGTGGCGGACCATCACATTCAGGCACCGTCCTGTGTGCCCGACCACCACACGGCCGGCACGGCCGCGGCGAGCGCGCCCGGAGGCCCCCGACAGGCCCTTGCCGGAAACACGCGTTCGGCCTGCTCACAACGGCTCTTCGCCACGGGACATCAACTCACGCGGTAGGCCGCACGGTCCTACTGGCGGGCGTACGCGATCGATCCCCGGCAGCGGGACGAGTCGATCGCGGCCCGCTACGTGCGAGTACGGCCGCGCTTCGGGCATGCGCCGGGATACGGAACACAGCACCGGTCGGGTGACTGACGGCGACGACAGCATATGGTTCAAGACTGGTTTCCTGCTGTTCCGACGCTCTCCAGGGAGCGTCCGCACGACCATGACGAGGGGTCATGATGTCCGTCGTACTCTCCATCCTGCCGCTCCCCCCGTCCGAGCGGGCCGACTACTGGCAGAGCATTGTCTCCGACACGTTGGTTCCCATGGACGTCACGCTGCGCGAGCGCGAGCCCGGCGTGGGGACGATCACCGTCGACGCACTCGGCCCCCTCCAGATCTCGGTGATCGAGGGCGGCCCGGCAAGCGTGTCGCGCAACGACTCCCTGATCTCCAGGGGCGGAGGGGAGTACCTGACCGTCACGCTCCAGCACCAGGGAACCGGGCGGCTCACCCAGGACGGGCGCCAGGCCCTGGTCCGCCCGGGCACTTTCACCTGCTCCGACGCCGGTCGGCCCTACGGCAGGGAACAGCCGGAGAACTTCCGATTCACGTCGATCCGGATGCCGAAGGAGGTGCTGGCCGTGACGGACACCGAACTGCGGGCGATCACCGGGACCGTCTTCGACAGCCACTGCGGCACGTCCGGAGTGGTAGCCGGCCACCTTCAGCGTCTGGCGGACCGGGCGGCCGGATTCGACCCGTACACAGGCCGGCAACTCGCCATGACCGCCGTCGATCTGCTGATGGTGCTGGTGCGCGAGCGGCAGGGGCTGCTGAACCCCCACGCGTCGGAACTGGCCCGCGGGATGCTGGCCCGCATCAAGGAGTACATCCTGCGGCACCTGGCCGATCCAGGTCTCTCTCCGGAGATGATCGCGTACGCGCACCACATGTCCGTCCGGTATCTCCACAAGCTCTTCCAGTCGGACGGGACCACGGTGAGCCGTTGGATCCATCGCGAGCGCCTGGAGAGGTGCCGACGGGAGCTGTCCAGCCAGTCGAGGAGCGCACCCGCCGTCTCTGCGGTGGCCCAGCGCTGGGGCTTCGTGAACCCGTCCCACTTCAGTCGGGCCTTTCGCACCGCGTACGGGATGTCGCCCCGGGAGTGGCAGTCCAGCACGCGCCACGTGTGAACCGGGCGGCCCGTGGAGGCCCGTGGAGGCCACGGGGGCCTAGCGCAGGGCGGCGGCGACCAGGCCTTCGAGGGCCTCGCGCGGTACTTCGCCGCCGCTCACCAGCTGGTCGAAGATCAGTCCGTCGATGCAGGTCAGCAGGGTGTGAGTGCGATTCTCGACGTCCGTCACGCCGTGCGCGGTGAGGAACAGCCGGACGGCCTCGCGGCCGGCGTTCTCGCGGGGTACGAGGATCTCGCGCAGCTCAGGGTCACGCACGCTCTCGACGGCACAGGCGTCCTTTGTAGTTCCGCCTGGTCGAGTTGGACCAGGCGTGTGACAAGTGCGGTGAGCAGCGCGGCTCGGGTGCGGAAGTAGGCCGACGTGGTGCCGGGCGGCATGGTCGCTTTGCGGTCGACTGCCCGGTGGGTCAGGCATGGTGGTCGGAGGGGGCATCGGCGGGCTGGCCGCCGCGATCGGCCTGCGCCGCATCGGATGGGAAGTGACGATCGTCGAGCGCGCGTCCATGCTTGAGGACGCGGGGGCGGGCATCTCACTGGCCGCCAACGGCATGCGGGCACTGGACGAGCTCGGCGTCGGCGAGGCGGTACGGGACGCCTCGCGAGGCCAGTACAGCGGCGGCACTCGCACGCCACAGGGCGGTTGGCTGGCCCGGATGGACGGCTCCGCGCTGGAGAAGGCGGTGGGTACGCCGATCATGGGCATCCCCCGGTCCACCTTGCACGGGCTGCTTCGCAACTCCCTGCCCGCCGAGGCACTGCTGATCGGCTCCGAGGCAGCCTCGGTCGAGCAGATCGACCCCGGAACGGTTCGAGTCGGCTACGGCGACACGGTCCTCGTCGCCGATCTCGTGGTGGCGGCCGACGGCATCGGCAGCACAGTGCGCAAGCATCTCTTTCCACTCCACCCCGGCCCGGTCTACAGCGGCTCGACGGTGCTGCGCGCCATCACCGAGAAGCCGGTCGACCTGCGCACCGACTTCGAGCTGACCTGGGGGCACGGAGCCGAGTTCGGGCACATCGCCCTCCACGACGGGCGGGCCGAGTGGCACGCCGTCCTCAACGTCCCCGCCGGGACGCGGTTCGCCGACCCACTGGCCGAACTGCGCGGACGATTCCACACCTGGCACAGCCCGATCCCCGCCCTGCTCGACGCGACCCGGCCCGCCGCCGTGCTGCACCACGACGTCAACGAACTCCGCACACCGCTCCCCTCGTACACGGTCGGCCGGACCGCGCTGCTCGGCGACGCGGCACACGCGATGACCCCCAACCTCGGACAGGGCGCTTGCCAGGCGCTGGAGGACGCGGTCACCCTGGCCGCCGCGCTGGCCACCGAGCCCACCGTTGAGGCCACCCTCGCCCGCTACGACGCCGAGCGCCGACCGCGCAGCCAGGCCATCGCGCGGGCCGCCCGGCAGGCCGGGAGGATGGGCCAGCAGCTCTCCCACCCACTGGCCGTCGCCCTGCGGAACACGGCGATGCGACTGACTCCCTCCCGGGCCGCAACGCGCATGATCCTTCGGCACCACGCCTGGGCCCCACCACGGCTGAACTGATCCGATTCGCGCCCGCCCACTCACCACGAGGCACCTTCCGGGACAAAGCCGAGCTGCGGGTCTTGCCGCTGGCGGGGTGCGTACTGATCGTGTTCCGGACGACCTGCGGGAGCGGGTAGCGCCGCTGCGGCTAGGACTTCGACAAATACCGCCGCCTGCTACGGAAGCACGGCATCAAATCCGTGATCGCCCGACGCGCGTCACCCAGAGGAGGCGCCATGCCAACGGCCCGCGGCGGATCGATTCGCCGCTCGCGGCCACACGGTGCCGTCCGCGGCAGCGCCGACGCGCCGCCCCGGACGGCACCGCCGTCAAGCTCGGGTCGGCCTCACCGACGGGCACCTGCCGGATCAGCCACTTCTCCGTCGGCCCGGGCCGCGGCGCCCGAGCCGGGCCCGAACCCCCTGACGATCAGCCACCCGGCCAGCCCCAGCTCCCAGGCGAACACCGGGAGCGCGGCGGCCGACCCCGCCACGGAGAGCTGCGCGTAGGCCCCGAACATCACGGCGACGCCCGAGGCACAGATCAGCGGCCCGCCGACCAGCCCGAGCACGGCGATGAAGCGCGGCACGAGCCGTGCGCGGTACGCCAGGTACGCAAGCAGGACGGTGTTCAGGCCGAGGGCGATGTTGGGCCCGAGCAGGAACGTCCAGTCGTGCACGGCCGCCAGCGCGACGTCGGCGCCGTCCGCCGCCCCCGCGTCCCGCCGCAGGGTGACGAGCGCCAGGACGGAGACGATCCCGAAGGCGATGACGGCCGCCTCCAGCAGCCGCCCGAAGGCGTACCCGAGCGCGAGCCCCTCGCCGTGGCGCCGCAGGACGGGGAACAGAGCCGCCCCGGTACCGGCCACCGCCACCACCAGCGCCACCTCGCAGAGCGCCCCGAGCAGCGCCCGCGTGTCGGCGCCCTGCGTGAGCCGGCCGTCCGCCGCGCCCAGCAGGGGGCGGTACAGAACCGCCCCGGCTATCGCGGCGGCCTCGGTCAGCAGGAACAGCGACCCGGCGGCCACCGCGGTTCTCCGGTCCGGACTCATCTTCTTGGTACCCCTCGCTCGATAGCGGTGTACGCCGTACACCTGGCAGCAACCATAGGTGTACGTCGTACACTCGTCAAGGAGAGGGTGCTGTCGAGGAGGGAAGGGGCCGAACCGGAATGACCCGGCAGGAAGCCACGCAAACGCAACGGATCCCGCTGAACAGGGACCGCGTCCTGCGCGCAGCCGTCGCGCTCGCCGACGCCACCGGCATCGACGCGCTCAGCATGCGCAGGCTCGCGCAGGAGCTGGACGTCGTACCGATGGCCCTCTACAAGCACGTGGCCAACAAGGAGGAGTTGCTCGACGGCATGGCCGACGCCGTCGTCGGCGAGATCGACCCGCCGGCCGCGGGCCCCGACTGGCAGCGCGTGGTCCGCGCGCGGATCCTCTCGGCCCGGCGGGTCCTGCTGCGCCACCCCTGGGCGGCCCGGGTGATCGAGTCGCGGACCGGCCCCACCCCGGCCGTGCTGGCGTACCTGGACTCGATGGCCGGGAGCTTCCGGGACGGCGGCCTCTCCGCCGACCTCACGCACCACGTCATGCACGCGATGGGCAGCCGCCTGCTCGGCTTCAGCCAGGAACTGTTCGACACCTCGGGCCCCTCCGGCCCGCCGGACCCCGGGCTGGCGGCGCGCTACCCGCACATCGCGGAACTGGCCGCGACGGCCGCACACGACGGGGGCTCCACGGTCGGTGGCGGCTGCGACGACCAGTTCGAGTTCGAATTCGCCCTGGACCTCCTCCTGGACGGCTTCGAAAACCTCCGCCGCCAGGGCTGGACGTCCGCGCGGAAGGCGTAGCGGGTGCGGGGGGGGCGGGGCCGCGACGCTGATCGGCGAATCGCTGACGGGAGCTCGAGTCCAGCACCTGACCACCACGCAGCCGTGGAACGGGAGGGGTTGCTGGCCGTGCTTGCTGCGCGCAACGCAGCGATCGAGGGCGACCACATCGCTGTGGACGAATCTGCTCGCAACTGGGTCCACAACCTCGGCTGCTACCTCACCGATCCTGAGCTGATTCAGATCCTGCCGAGGAACTGGCCTTGCGCCCCTTGCTCGGCAACGAGGGCGTCCGCTCCGTGCTCCGCGGCCTCAAGCCGGACGAGGCCATCGTCGCCGCGCGGTCGGAAGCCGCCCACGCCGCCGGCCTGGCCGCGAGGTACGGCGATCACGTGCGCCGCAAGCTCCGCCGGCTCGGCGCCCGCCAGGCCGAGCGCGCGGCCCACCGCTCGATGAGGTCCCGGCGCTCGGCGACTGCCGGGGCGGTCAGCTCGAGTTCGGTGGTCACCGTGCTCCGTCCCCTTCCTCGTCGTATCCGTAGTCCTCGGGGCCTTCATGCGACGGGCCGTACCGAGCCTCGTCCTCCTCGTTCGTTCAACAGAGCCCACACAGGACCACGGTGCCCGTGTTGCCCGCGCCGTCGACAGGACGGCTGCATCGATCGCACGCCACCACGGTGGCGAATCCGATCGCGCAGGCGAAGCAGAAGTAGACCGGCTTCTCCGGGTCGCTGCGCACGCGGACGTCCTCGCCGAGCGCCCACCGGTCACACTGCGGGCAGGTGTTCCAGTCGGTGAGTCTTGTGCGGCCACGGGGACGGTCCCGGTCGGCTTCGTCTCCGTAGCCCCGCCGAGTGTCGTCCCCTTGGAATCGCTCACTTGCCCGCTTCCCCTCCCAGGTTTGCCGATTGGGCCTGCCGCTGGTAGTTCACCGCACTCAGCCTGGTACGTGATCCGGCGTCACGGGTACACATGGCGCGTACCATCGCGCACAACGTCCCCTCACAACAGACATCGAGGAACCCATGACCACCACCACCAACGTCACTCGCGTCAAGGACGACTACGCCCAGCAGATCGCCGGCGACCTCTCGGCAAACCAGGCGGCACAAGAGCAGAGGCGAACCGAACTGCAGCGGCTGCAACAGGAACTCGAGGAGCTTCAGGAAGGCGAGAAGGTCCTTCTGAAGATGCAGGACGCCTTGGGTATCCCGTCGAAGCCCGCATCCGCGCAGGCCACCAGGCGCGGCGCGAAGCGGGCCGTAGTGCCTCCCGCGCGCAGCGCCACTCGGGGCGCGAGGAAGCCTGCGGAGCCCAAGGCCGCAGCCGCCACGGCCCCGAGCGTCCCTGAGGCCGCGAGCGAGACCGAGGCGAAGAAGGAAACGAGCGGCCCCTCCTGGCTCGAACTCATCACGGCTGCCATGGCCGGCCAGACAGAACCCAGGTCCGCCGCCGAGGTAACCGCCACCATCAGCACCGCCCACCCCGAACGCACGGTCCAGGCGGCGGTCATCCGCAACACCCTCGAGCAGGGCGTCGCCCGCGGCCTCCTCGAGCGTTCCAAGCAAGGCCGATCCGTCTACTACACCCCCGCCGGCTCCACCCCCGCAGACCCGAACACCGACCAGACCCAGCCCCAGCCGTAACTCACCCCGCAGGCCCCACCGCACAGGACACGGAACCCAGCCCGGAGCACCACTGCGCCAACAGACCCGCAGGCAGCCAGGACTGCGGATCGCTTGGCACCAACTCTCGGAAGGTGCCGGACACGAGCGCGCGCTTCTGCCCCAGCGTGTTGAGGAATCAACCCACTTCCAAAGTCGCTCTCTGCGCAGGGGCAAGCCGCTGACCCGGCAGCTCGGCGTGCCCGTCCTTTGGGCCGATCGTGGCGCGAGCACTGGCCGGTCGGGCACAGCGGCGCCCACTTGTTGGGGGGGTGCGGCTGGCCCCGCGCAGGTTCAAGCCGAAGCCTGGCGCCCGACCGTAAATCCCCGCGGCCTCGCCGGGCACCAGTAGCGCCTCGTGGAGCGCGTCCAGCGGTGCGGTGGGGTTCCGCTCCGGTGCGCAATGCCGTCAGCAGACGCTCCAAGGGGGTGATCCCCTCGTCGCTGCATCTCTCCAGGCTCGTGCGGATTCGCTCCAGTTGCTCGCACGCATACAACTCTGGTTGTAGCCGGACTCTCCCCCAGGGGGAAGGCGGGTCACCTCCTCGTGGTACGGAGAAATCAACTCCTGGTGGGCCGACACGGGCGTCGGCCGGCGGCTACGTTGTCGCCCTCCCGCAACACCCACGACGGAGGATCGCCGCATGCAGACCCGTTCGGCTGATGAACCGCGCAGGCGAGTGGTGTGGGGGATGACCCTCGCCCTGATCGCGGTCACCGCGCTCCTCGGGACGGCGCCCGGGGCCGCCACGGCGACGACCCCCGCCGCCCCGCCCGTGCCCGTCCTGTCCTGGGGTCCCTGCGCCGACCCGGGGGACGGTTTCGAGTGCGCGACCGCCCAAGTACCGCTGGACTACCGCCAACCCACCGGGCGTACGATCCCGCTGGCGGTCACCCGGCGGGTCGCGACCGACCGGGCCCACCGGACCGGTGTCCTGCTGCTGCACCCCGGCGGACCCGGCAACTCCGGTGTGAACTTCGCCCGTAACAGCTACGACGCGCTGCCCGCCTCCCTCCGTGACGCCTTCGACGTCGTCGGGTACGACATGCGCGGCGTGGCGCGCAGCGGACAAGCGGAGTGCTGGAACGACGTGGAGTATTCCGCCGCCGTCGACGCCGCACGCGGCGTACCCGGCCCGGGCGCCCTGCACGGCGCCATCCGGCAGGGCCTCGACTTCGCCACCGCCTGTCAGCAACGGTCCGGTGACCTCGTGCCGTTCATCGGCACCGCCTCGAACGCCAAGGACATCGACCTGCTCCGCCAAGCCCTCGGCGAGGAGATGCTCTCCTTCTACGGCCGTTCCTTCGGCAGCTACGTCGGCACCGTCTATGCCGCGCAGTTCCCCCGTCGCGTCCGCGCCATGGTCCTGGACGGGGCCTACGATCCGAAGCGCTACGCCGATGTGCCGTACGCCTACGACGCCGCGCAGTTCGTCGCCCTGGACGCGGCGGTCGGCCGGTTCCTGGACTGGTGCGCGCAGAACGCCACCGCCTGCGGGTTCGGCGAGGGCCGGCCGCGGCAGGCGTTCGAACAGCTCAAGCGGGCACTGGACGCCGACCCCGTCATCACCGCGAGCGGGCGCCCGGCCACCGGCTACACCCTCGCCTACCGTCTGATGTTCAACATCAACTCGGGCAAGGAGATCTGGCCGTACCTGGGACAGGCCCTGCACGCGGCCCAGGCACGCCAAAGTTCGTTCCTGCTGAACCCGCCCTCACCGGCGTCCTTCGACTTCCTCAACGTCAACATGGCGGTCGAGTGCGCCGACCGGGTCTACCCGACCAGTCCCCTGCTCCTGGGCGCGCTGGTCAGCGCCCACGTGGCCGCCGCTCCGCTGCTGGGACCCCCCATCGGCCTCGGGCCGCCCACTTACGACCACAACCACGCGCCCACCTGCGCCCAGTGGCCGGCGGAGCGCCCGAGCCGCTTCGAGGGCTCCTACCGGGCGGCCGGTTCCGCCCCGATCCTGGTCCTCGGCACGACCGGGGACCCGGACACCCCGTACCAGGACGCCGTGGCCCTCGCCGGGACGCTGGACAACGGACGGCTGCTGACCTTCGCCGGTGAAGGACACACCGCGTACAACCGGAGCGCCTGCGTCAGCGCGCTGGTCACGGACTACCTCGCCACCCTGGCGCTGCCCGCACGGGGTACCGTCTGCGCGGACGAGACGCCCCCGGGACCGCTCGGCCGCCTCACCGCTGCGGGCATCGAGGTCGACGAGACGCGCGATGTGATCCCCGCCCTCCACTGAGCACCTGGCCAGAGCGCCGGCCGCCGAGTCGGGCCGCAGCCGACCATCGGCTGCGGCCCGAGGGTCCGCCCGACGCGCCGGCGGCGGGGCACTGGCGGCGCTGAGTCGCGGCAGCGCGCAGGAGCTGACGTACGAGGCTACTCAGGCGGTCTTTGAGTACGCCTGCTCATGATCCGCGCGCCGGCCGCTCCTACCGTGACCTGTATGGACACGGACCCGACCCCCACCGACACCCCGACTGCGGACAACCCGCGGTGGTTCAAAGGCTGCGCGATCGCCATCGGCGTCCTCACCGTCCTGGCCGTTCTGGGAGCTTGGGCACTGGCCGAGTTCGAGAAGGGCCTCGACGGCTACGGTCAGCTGGAACAGAGCGGTCCTTCCGGATCCGTGGCAGACCCCCTCGGCTCCGGCACGACCGCCCGGTACGAGGACGGCCTCAAGGTAACCGTCAGCCGACCGCGCCCGGAGTCCGACGGCACCTACAGCCTCACCGTGACCTACGAGAACGACACCGACGAAGAGCTCCGCCCCGGCGGGGAGTCGTTCGACGCCGGCGTGTCGGAATACGGCTCCGCACCCCTGGTCGTCCGCGCGGGCCAGTCGCTCGACGACTACGCCTCGGGGTACAGCCTGACCTGGCTGAACCGGCGAGAGTCGACAGCCGCCCTCATGCCACCACTGGGCACGGACAAGAAGCGCACCGTTCCGGTCCGCGTCAAGCCGAGCAGGAAGGGGATCCCGGTCACCGTGGAAGTCGACCCGCCGGCCGCGGGCTTCCGGGAAACCGCGTACTTCCAGCTCACTCTGGACTGACGTGGAGAGCCCCCGAAGGGCCGGCTGCAGTCGGACGCCGGTGGCGCCGACCGCTGCCGCCAGTCCCGGGGGTGTCAGCGGGTCTGGACGCTGATGCAGGTGAACGTGGTGTCGTTGATCTCGCTAGCTCGTTCCGTCTGACAGCGGGTGAAGGGCGAGTGAGTGGCAAGAGCGGCAGGGTCCGTTGTCAGTGACGGGTACGAGGATGTGACCGTACCGCTGAACCGGCAACATCCAAGGAAATCGCCATGTCCGCACCCGCACTCGTACCCGCCCCCGCGCCCTTCCACCTCCCCACCGGATGGTGTGCCACCGACCTGGGCTCCTACCGGCCGTGCGAGTTCACCTACGAGGTCTACCCGTTGGAGAGCCTGCCCTCCCTGGACGCCAGCGGCCTCGACGGCGCCTTCGGGTGGCTGGGCGGGCCGGGTGCACAGGACGGGCCGCGGTCGGGTCACGTGGAGCACCTCGCGACCGTGGAGGCAGACTTGGCGCCCCTCGGCCTCCACCTTCCCGCCGACTTCCGCACCTTCTACAGCAGCGGCAGCCTCTGCCGCGCGTTCGACGAGGTGTCGGTGACGGCCTGCTGGAGCGATCTGTCCGGACCGCTCCAGAGCCCGGCCGAGGACGGCGCCCGCCTCGTACGGTTCCTGCGGGACCAGCAGGACTGCGTCATCTGGTACCTGTACCTGCGCCCCTCCGGGGAGACGTCCGTGATCTGCTCGCACCTGGACCTGGAGCTCGCCGGGCAGGAGCTGAACGAGGCGGAGGCGGCCCAGTTCCGTGCCGCAGCGGCGGGCTCACTCGTGCGGTGCGCCTCGACCTTCGAGGAGTTCGCCTACCGCTTCATGGTGGAGAACGAGCTGTGGATGCACCTGAACACCACCAACCCGGACGTCACGTTGGCCCCCCACCTCCAGAAGTACCTCGACCACTACGCGGCCGCGGCTATCTGAACCGCCCACGGCGGCAGTTCACCGGGAGCGGGGTCCAGGGCTGGAAAAGGCACCTGACTTTCCTGCCGACGACGACCTATTCTGATCATCACCGACGGATGCAGCGACGTGCTACGCGTCCGCCGTGAGCATGCCTTCCTCACCCCCACCGGCGCCCGCGTGCACTTCACTCCGCGTGGCCCGGTCTTCCACGTGCGATGAACGCCACCAGGCGGGGGGAGAGAGATCCGCGAACGACCCCTCACACGTAAGGCACCCCATGGATAGTGAGCGCATACAGACCTGCCTGGACCTGCTGGACCAGGCACGGCAGCTACCCGTGGACGATGCTCAGCGCCGCCTGCTGGAACGGGCTGCCGGCGAACTCGTCCGCGACGGCCGGCATCGGCGCCGTGCCGAGGCACGCGCGGAACGGGCGGCGGCCGACGCGAAGCTGCTCACCACCACCGCGATGGGCGCCTCCGACCGCGTCATGGACGCCGCTCTGTCCGCCCGAACCCCGACCGAACGAGGCCTGACGGTCCGCGAATACGTTCAGCTTCGCCCCGGGCCGTCTGCGGCGCGACAGCTGCCCGACCGTACGCCGGACAGTGACGGGCAGTCACGGCTGCTGAACCGCCCCCAACGCTGTTATGTCTGCAAGAACCACTACCGGCAAGTCCATGACTTCTACCACCTGCTGTGTCCCAAATGCGCCGGCGAGAATCTTGCCCACCGCACGGCTCGCACCGACCTCACCGGCCGGCGCGCACTGCTGACCGGCGGACGCGTCAAGATCGGCTACCAGGTCGCGCTGATGCTCCTTCGGGACGGAGCCGAGCTCACTGTGACCAGCCGCTTCCCCCAGGACACGGTGCGCCGGTTCGCCGCGGCCCCCGACGCCGCGGATTGGTGGCACCGGCTGCAGATCGCCGCCCTGGACCTGCGCGACCCCCGGCAGGTCCTCGCTTTCACCGACCACATGCTCTCCCAGGGTCTGCCCCTGGATGTCCTGATCAACAACGCGGCCCAAACCCTGCGCCGCTCTCCGCAGGCGTACACCGCGCTGGCCGCCTCCGAAACCACCTCAACCCCTGCGTCACTCACCGCGCCGCAGATCTGGACCGCTCCGGGATTCTCCGTACCCGGCCCACGCACGACACCCCTGCCGTGGACAGCGGAACTCGCCCCACGGCTCCGAGCGCCCTACGCCCTGGCTGGTACCGCGAACACGGCTGACGCCTCAGCAGCCGTTCCACTGCCGCAGGGGGCCGTCGACGAGGCGGGCCTGCTGCCCGAGACAACGGCAACCAACTCCTGGACCCTGCGTCTGGGACAGATCGACCCGAGTGAGCTGCTGGAAGTCCAGCTGGTCAATGCCGTCGCACCGTTCCTGCTCGCCGACCGCCTGCTACCCCTTCTCGATGTCTCCCCGCACCCGCACCGCTACCTCATCAACGTCTCGGCCGTCGAAGGCCAGTTCACCGTGCGCAACAAGACCAGCGACCACCCGCACACCAACATGGCCAAAGCCGCCCTGAACATGCTCACCCGCACCAGTGCCGCCGACCTGGCCACCCGTGGCATCCACACCTGCAGTGTCGACACCGGCTGGGTCACCGACGAGAAGCCCCTCCCCGCCCAGAAACGGCACGCCGCCACCGGTTGGCGCCCGCCACTGGACATCGTCGACGGCGCCGCCCGCATCTACCACCCCATCGTGCAAGGACAGGCCGGCGCACCCATCCACGGCATCCTCCTCAAGGACTACCAGCAGGTCCCGTGGTGATCCCTCCAGCATCCGCGGTGGGGCTCCGACGACAATCGGTTCGCGTCACCAGTTGAACGCAAGATTCGCCGCAGCCGCGGAGTGTCCCTCCGCTGCTGTGACCAGGGGGAGCTCCGTCCAGACGGTCTTGCCGTCCCGGGTGTAGCGGGTGCCCCACCGTTCGGTGAGCTGGGCCACCAGGAAGAGACCGCGCCCGCCCTCATCGGTGGTGCGCGCCCGCCGTAGGTGCGGAGCGGTACTGCTGCTGTCGGAGACCTCGCAGATCAGGCTGCGGTCGCGGATGAGCCGCAGGGTCACCGGCGTGCCGCCGCCGTACCGGTAGGCGTTGGTGACCAGTTCGCTGACGACCAGTTCGGCGGTGAAGGCCATGTCTTCCAGGCCCCACCCGGCCAGTGTGGCCTCCGTCAGGTGCCGTGCCCGGGCGGCGGCGGTCGGCTCTGCGGGCAGCTCCCAGGAGGCGACCCGCTCCGGCGCCAACACGCGGGTGCGGGCGAGGAGCAGTGCGACGTCATCCCGTGGGTGATCCGGCAACAGGGCGTCCTGCACCGCCGTGCAGGTCTCCTCCAGCGAGCGGCCGGGCCGGGACAGGGCTTCTCGCAGCCGCTCAAGTCCCTCGTCGAGGTCGAGGCCGCGGGCCTCGACCAGGCCGTCCGTGTACAGCGCCAGCAGGCTTCCCTCGGCGAGTTCCAGCTCGACGGACTCGAACGGGAGTCCGCCCAGGCCCAGCGGCGGCCCCTCGGGAAGGTCGGGCAGGCTCACCGTGCCGTCGGAGGTCACCACGGCGGGGGGCAGGTGGCCCGCTCGGGCCAGGGTGCAGCGCCGGGAGGTGGGATCGTAGACCGCGTAGAGGCACGTCGCGCCGACGATCTGCTGGCCCTGCGAGCGTCCGTCAGCAGGCTCCTGCTCATCTGCCAGGCGGTTGACCAGGTCATCCAGGTGGGAGAGGACCTCGTCCGGAGCGTAGTCGAGGCTGGCCAGGGTGTGCACGGCTGTGCGCAGGCGGCCCATGGTGGCCGCAGCGTGCAGACCATGGCCGACGACATCGCCGACGACGAGGGCGACGCGGGCTCCGGAGAGGGGGATGACATCGAACCAATCGCCGCCGACGCCGGTGGCGGGATCGGCCGGCAGATAGCGGTGCGCGACCTCGACCGCGCTGTACTCGGGCAACTCCCGCGGCAGCAGGCTGCGCTGCAATGTCAGCGCAGCTTGATGCTGCTGGGTGTAGCGGCGGGCGTTGTCGATGCACAGGGCGGCGCGCGCGGCGAACTCCTCTGCGAGCGTGAGGTCGTCCTCCTCGAACGGTTCGGGCCGCCTGGCCCGCCACAGGCTGAGCAGGCCGAGGAGCAGACCGCGGGCCGTCAGCGGTACGACGATCAGTGAGTGAGCGCCCAGGCCGAAGGCGCGCTGTGTGCGCTCCGGATCCTGGAAGTACCAGCCGGGGCTGCTCTGGAGCACTGGTTCGAGGATGGGCTGCTGTTCGGTGAGGCACCTGGCCTGCGGGGTACGAGGGTCGAAGTGGAAGACCTCTCCGGCGGAGTACATCACCTGCAGTGCCTCAGCCATGACCGAGTGGACGGCCATCCTGCGGACCGGTCCGCTCGTCTCCTCGGCGGTCTCTTCGCCGCGGGCCACCGGCTCCAGCAGATCCACCGAGACGGCGTCGGCGAGGTCGGGTACGGCGACGTCGGCCAGCTCCCAGGTCGTCTGGCCGAGGTCCAGTGTGGTCCCGATGCGGGCGCTCGCCCGGTTGAGCAGGGCGAGCCGTCGCCGGGCCCGGTAGCGGTCGGTGACGTCCTCCACCAGTTGGGTGACTCCGAGAATCCCGCCGGAGGGGTCCTCCATCCGGAATGCCGACACCGACACCACCCGCTCGTGGCCGGGGTCACTCCTCAGGCGACAGGGCTGCTCGGTGAAGATCAGGGGTTCACCCGTCTCCAGCACCCGTCGCAGCCGAGTCTCGATGGTCTCCAGGTCGGGACCGATGAGGAAGTCGCCGATGCGTCGGCCCCGGATCTCGGCTGCGGGAAGTTGAGTGAACCGGGCCAGCGCCCGGTTGATCCGCAGGACGCTCAGGTCAGGGGCGTGGACGGACAGACCGATCGGGGAGCGCCGGAACAGACCGTCCAGGACGGACCGATCCGTCTCCCACTGGAGCACCTCCTCCGCCGGGGCGACGACGAGGAACCATTCGCGGGCCGAGCCGGCGCGGATGACAGCGCGGGCGCGGAAGCCCAGCTCCACCCGCCGCCCGCTGCGGTGCAGGACGGGCAGGACACCGGCCCAGCCCCGGTCGCGCTCGCACGCGGCGACTGCGTCCAAGACCGTCTCACGGTCGCGGGCGTCGAACAGGAATTCGATGGCTGTCCGGCCCAGCACCTCCTCGGGCGGGTATCCGAGGTGCTCCTGCGCGCGCTCGCTCCAGCCGACGACCTTGCCGTGGTCGTCCAGTACCGCCGAGGCCGAGTTGGGCAGCGCGAACGGGTCCTCGGGCCCCTCGCCGAATCCCGGCGCTGGTGCGTCCATCGCTACCGCCCTTCGGCCTGCCGAACGAAACGCTCAGCGGGTGTTCCCGCAGTGACTACCCAGGGCGACCAGAGTCCCAGGATTGAACGGTCGACTTAGGTTCAGTATCGCCGCGCCGCTGCACGTCGGCAGAGGGCCGTCCGCTGTGCGAAGCCTGATGGAGGAGGCGCTACCCCCACCCCCACCCCCACCCCCACTCCCGCTCCCGCTCCCGCTCCCGCTCCCCCTCCCCCAAGCTCGGCGAGCCCCACCCGCCGGGGCCCGGTGAGCCGGCGGTCGCGCGCAGGCGGGCTGTCCCCTCCGCGAGCGGCCGCACCACGGTGGTGAACCACTGCCGAGAGGCTCAGGTACGGCCACCGGCGCTGGCACACCGGAGGGGTAGAGGGCGCGGCGTCGGTGCGGTGCCCGTCCCGTCTACAGACCAAGGGCCAGCAGGATCGTGACCGTCGGCGGGACCGGCGCGACCCATCCCGCCCAGCGGCCCGCCCCGGCCAGCGTGGGGTGTCGCCTCCGCTCGCATACTCAGGGTCGACCGGTCCTCGTACCCATCCCCCCGCCTACCTGGCCGAGCCGAGCTCCGATGCCCGATGCCCGATGCCCGATGCCGCCAGCTACATCAAGCACACCTCGGCCTCGCCGGCCCGCTGCGATCATGATGTCGGATCATGTGAGGAGTCCAACGAGCCAAGGAGTAGCCGGTGCAGTTGCGCAACGTCGAGCTTGTCGACGTCGATGCTTACGTCAGGATGCGGTGCGATCCCGTCATGATGGCCGACCTCGGCGGACCGCTGCCACGCGAAGGCATGGAGGACAAGGTCCGACGAGACGTCCACAAGGCGGCGGCCGATCTCGACTGGACCAAGATGATCATCCCTGACCCAGCCATGCCTGAAGTGGTGGCGGGAACAGTGACCATATGGTCCCACGACGCCGAGGACGGGCCCATGTCGGAAATCGGATGGATGGTCCTGCCGGAATTCCAGGGACGCGGACTGGGCAAGCTGGCCGTCCGCACCCTGCTTGAACAGGCACGGGACGAGGACCGTTGGGGACTCGTGCACGCATTTCCCGCAACGAGCAACGGCGCTTCGAACGGCATCTGCCGATCTCTCGGCTTCCGGTTCATCGCCGAACGCAAGGTGACGTTCGCGGACCGAGTTCTGTCAACCAACCACTGGGCCATCGATCCTCGCACCGCCCTCACGTGAAGGTGTTTTGCCCTGTCCATAGGATCTCGGCATGCCTCCCGACGAACGCGTGACCCGGTCCTCGCTTCCCGATCCCCTCCAGCCGATTACGGTTCCCATGGCGATCGGTGTCCTGCCGGACCGGATCTGGTCGGATGAGGAGTGGGAGCGCATCCGGCTCGGCTACTGGTCCCAGGACATGAATGAGAAATGGGTCGTCGTCGCCGAGGACGATGTCGTGTTCCTGCACCGGAGCTGGACCGGCTTCGGCGTCTTTGAAGCGACGTTCGCACCCGTCGAGGGCGGTGGCCGGCGGATCGCCTCAGCCGTCGTCGAATCGGGCCGCGGGGGCCTTCACGGAAATGTGGCGGGCTATGACTGTCTGGTATTGGAGCTAGTGATCAGCACCATTGCGCTCGGCGAACCGGCTGTCGAACTCAGGTCAAAGTTGGCGGAGTTGACACGTGAGGCATCGGGGCGCGCGGCTGCTCCGGCCGGACTCGCGCAACACAGTTCCCTCGGCAACACTCGCCGGATGACCAGCGATCTTCTCTGCCTCACCGTCCTGGGGTCTGCGACGCCCTATGCGAGCGTGGACAACCCGTGCTCCGGCTATCTGGTGTCCAGCGGCGAGACTCGGGTCTGGGTGGACGCGGGCAGCGGGACGTTGGCGCAGCTGCAGCGGCATGTGCGCCTTGATGAGGTAGACGCGATCTGGATCTCGCACCTGCATGCCGATCACAGCGCGGACCTGCTCACCGCCTATTACGCGGCGCTCTTCGCGGACATTCAGCTTGCCGCGCCCATCCCCCTGTACGGGCCGCCGGGCATCGCTGACCGGCTGGCCCACTTCCTGACCAACAGCTCGACGCGCAGCCCGGTCGAGTCCGCCTTTGCCGTCCATGAGCTGCATGACGGGCACCAAGCGCGCGTCGGAGCCCTCACTTTGACCAGCCGTGCAGTAGAGCACGGCATCCCGGCCTTCGCGGTGCGCATCGAGGCCGAGGGCCAATCGCTGGTCTACTCCGGGGACACAGCACCGTGTGCGAACCTCACGCAGTTGGCCCACGGGTGCGATGTGCTGCTGTGCGAGGCCGAGAGCACCCAGGCGCCGGCCGAGGGCGACCAGGTGCACCACACACCCGAAGACACCGGCGACACGGCCAGCGCGGCCCGGACAGGCCGGTTGATCGTCACCCACGTCAGCCGTTTCCTCACTCCGCAACAGGCGGTGGCACGCGCCTCGGCCCGGTTCAACGGTCCCGTCGACTATGCCGCGCCCGGCGTCACCTTCTCGATCGGCTAGGCCGCAACACCCTGGGGGTCGCGCTCGCTGAACGCCTTGTGGTCGGCCTGCCACTGGGCGGTCAGCCGCGTCACGGTCGCCGGGGACAGGCCGGCCGAGGAGCCGAGGAACTGCTCCAGCGCGGGCACGAAATCCCCGCTGGACAGCCCGTGGAGGTAGAGGAGCGGCAGCACCTCGCTGATCTTCGGGGACTTGCGGCACCACGGCGGCAGGATCGCCGAGGAGAACCGCTTGCACTCGCCGGTGGCCTCGTCGATGCGCTTGTCATTCACCCGCGGGCCTTCACCTCGATCACCCCGGCCGCGGTCGTGACCTCCCTGGGCTGGTGATAGCCGTTGCGGACCACCAGGCGGCGCCCGTTCTCGTCGCGCTGATCGGCCAACTCGGCTATGCAGCAGTTGACTTCTGGCTCCAGGGCAGCGGCCGGCATCCGGCGGGCGCCCTCGCGGACGATGTCGTCGATCAGGGAGCCGGTCTCGGTCGTTCCATCGGTGTTCACTACGCTCAGCACGGCCGTGCCTTCCCGACCGACGATGCAACGTCGGCCTACTCGATGACGCGGTCAGACCCCGCACGACAGCCTTCTCAACGGAACCAGGGACAACGGCAGCGCACATCTGATGGAGTGACCTGGTGGAGGCACCGGTGTGGCGCGTACCCCGGTCCGGATCTGATCTCTCAGGAGGAAGGGCGAGGATGCTGTCGGAGGCAATGACCGCGCTGGCTGCGGCGGGAGGCGCTGCGGTAGTGCAGGCCGCGAGCACAGACGCATGGACAGGGTTCCGCCAGCAGGTGGCCCGCTGGTTCGGCCGGGGCAATCCGCAGCGCGAGAACGCCGAGCTGGAGCGCCTCGACCAGACCGCAGACGAGCTGGAGACGGCCCGGCCGGCTGAGGTCGAGCGGGTGCGCATCCGTCAGGAGGCGGCGTGGCAGGCCCGGATCGAGGTCCTGCTGGAAGGTCTGGAGGACGTCGAACGGGCCCGGGTCGCCGATGAGTTGCGCACACTGCTGGCCCAACAGGCCTCTCAGAGCAGTGTGTCGGCCGACCAGGGCGGCCTGGCGATTGGCGGGAGCGTGAACGTCCGTGCCGACCACGGGTCCGCCGCTGCTGTGACCATGGGGAACGTGACGCTGCACAACCCTCCCCAGCCGGGTCCGCACCAGGACTGAGCGTACCCGGAGCCGCCTCGGCCGCGCCGACTCACCGCATCAGCGGCATTTTCGCCGACCACGGCAGCATTGCCGTCGGCTACGCCGAGCAAGTCCACCACCACGCTCCGTCCCGCACACCGGCCGCCTGGCCGTACCAAGTCGGCGTGATCCCGCCCCGCGCCTTGTCCTTCCAACACCGTTCCGAAGTCGACCGGTTGCGGGCGGCGATCGGCAACGGGGGTACCGCGGTGCTCACCCCGGTGCTGACCGGGACCGGCGGGGTGGGCAAGACCCAGCTGGCTGCCGACTACGCCCGCACCGCCTGGCACGGCGGCGAGGTCGACGTACTGGTGTGGATCAGCGCGAGCAGCCGCTCGGCAATCACGGCCGGCTACGCGCAGGCCGGCGTGGAAGTCCTTGCTGCCGACCCCGGCGACCCGGAGCAGGCCGCGCGGGCGTTCCTGGCCTGGCTGGAGCCCAAAGCCGAACAGAAGCCGTGCCGGTGGCTGGTCGTACTGGACGACGTCATGGATCCTGCCGATGTGCGCGGCTGGTGGCCGCCCACCAGCCGCCACGGCCGTGCCCTGGTCACCACGCGCCGCCGCGAAGCCGCCCTGACCGGAGCAGGCCGGCACCGTGTGGCCGTGGGCCTGTTCACCCCCCAGGAAGCCGTCTCCTACTTCACCGCCGTACTCGCTGCGCACGACCGCTGCGAGCCGGCCAATCAGATCAACGACCTGGCCGCCGACCTGGGATACCTACCCCTCGCCTTGGCCCAGGCCGCCGCCTACATCGTCGACGCGAACCTGACCTGTACTTCCTACCGAGACATGCTGGCCGACCGAATCCGGAAACTGGCCGACTTGCTGCCGGAGCCCGGCGCGTTGCCCGACGACCAGACCGTCACCGTGGCCGCCACCTGGTCCCTCTCCATCGAACGCGCCAACCAGATGCGCCCGGCGGGTCTTGCCCGCCCCATGTTCCAGCTGGCCGCGATGCTCGACCCCAACGGCATACCCGCTACGGTCTTCACCAGTCAGCCCGTCCTCGCGCACCTCACCGAGCACCGCACTCCCACCGGCACGGGCGGTACTCACCGGTCGACCCGGGTCTCGGCCGAGGACGCCATGCTCGCGCTGCGGGCCCTGCACCGGCTCAGCCTGATCGACCACACCCCCGACACCCCGAACCAGGCCGTGCGCATCCACCAGCTCGTCCAACGCGCCGCCCGGGACCCCCTCAGCCCCAGCCGGCACGACTCGCTCGCTCTCACTGCCGCCCGCGCCCTTGAGGAGAGCTGGCCCCCCAACCCCGGGGCCGCCATCGCCCAGATCCTGATCTCCAACAGCGACGCCCTCACGGCACACGCCCCAAACGCCGTGCGGGAGGCCGAAGACGTCCTGTGGCGGAGCGATGCGCATCGGGTGCTCTTCCGCAGAATAAGCACACTGGGCGAGCTCGGCCTGTTCGCAGAAGCCGCTCGTCGCTGTCAGCGCCTGGCCACCGCAGCGCACCTTCACGTGGGCCCGGACCACCTCGAAACACTCGAAGCCAGGAGCCAGCACGCCCATTGGCAGGGAGAGGCGGGAGACCCGGCCGGGGCTGCAGCCTCGCTCGCCGAGATCCTGGCCGATCGGGAGCGGGTCCAACCAGGCCACATGGACGTTCGCACGGCCGGGAGTCATCTTGCGCATTGGCAGGGACGGGCCGGGGACCCGGCAGGAGCTGCAGCCACGCTAGACAAGATCCTCGCCGCCCACACTCAGGGGCCTCTCCGAACGTTGACCCACACAGCCATCAACGAGCACTTCACGCTCCGCCGACGCCTCAGCAGTTGGAAGGGAGCCGCAGGGGACCCGGCAGGGGCTGTAGCTGAGCTCACCGAGCTCTTGGCCCACGTTGAACGTACGTACCGGGGCCGCCGCGATCACCTCGTACGCATTCCCCGAATCCACCTGGCCCATTGGCGGGGCGTGGCCGGGGACGCGGCCGGAGCCGTAGCCGAACTCACCGAGATCCTGACCACGCGGTGGCAGGCCCCGGGCCACGACGATCACCTCGAAGGCCTCACCCTCCGGCATCACCGGGCCCATTGGCGGGGCGTGGCCGGAGACGCGGTCGGAGCCGTAGCCGAACTCACCGAGGTCCTCGCCAAGCGGGAGCAAGCCCTGGGACAGAGCCACTCCCATACGCAGGCGGCCCTGAGGCACCTCGCCCATTGGCGAAAGGCCGTTGAGGACCCATCCACAGCCACATCGTCCGCCGAACTGCTGATCGACTTGGAGCGGACACTCCCTGCCTGACGCATCGGCTTGGCCTCGCTCCACGAGGCACTCGACACCACCACTCCCGGCGGGGGCCTGGCCGGCTTCGTCGACGGCTTCGGCGCTGCGTGTCGATCTAGGCTGGTCTCATACCTGGTCAGACGGGGAGAAGGGCGTCAGCATGCCGGAAGACGGGCAGGAGGAGCTGGCCGAGGCGCAGCGTGCGCACTGGCAGCAGACCTACCGCGAGCATCCCGGCATGTACGGCGAGGAGCCGTCCGCGCCGGCGGTCCATGCCGCTGCGGTGTTCCGGGCCTCCGGTGCACGCGAGGTGCTGGAGCTGGGCGCCGGGCACGGCCGCGACGCACTGTATTTCGCCCGTGAGGGTTTCTCCGTGCTGGCCACCGACTTCAGCCCGGTGGGGCTGGAGCAGCTGCGCGAGGCCGCCGCCGCGCAAGAGGTCGCTGAGCGGGTCACCACGGCGATCCACGACGTGCGCGAGCCGCTTCCGCTCGCGGACGCCTCGGTGGACGCGGTCTTCGCGCACATGCTGCTGTGCATGGCTCTGTCCACCGAGGAGATCCACGCACTGGTCGCAGAAGTCCGCCGCGTGCTGCGACCGGGCGGCTCCTTCGTCTACACCGTCCGCCACACTGGAGACGCCCACTGCCGGGCCGGTACCGGACACGGGGATGACATCTGGGAGCACGGCGGTTTCGCCGTCCACTTCTTCCCCCGCGACCTGGTCGACGCCCTGGCCGAGGGCTGGAGCCTTGACGAGGTCCACGCCTTCGAGGAGGGCGGCCTCCCGCGCAGGCTGTGGCGCGTCACCCAGACCGTGCCCGCGTGAACAAGGTGCCCGGCGCGAGGTGCTGTCGCATGTCGGGTTCTGGCTCAACTTCTGGGCTGCGGTAACGCTACGTAGTCGATGCGAGCGCGTGCGCTTTACGTCCAGACGACGCATCCCCGCTGCGCGAGGAGATCGAGTAGGCGCTGCGCCGGCTCGATGGTGTTCCAGCGCAAATCCAACTTTTCGAGTGAGGAGAGTCTGGGCAGCCAGTCCGGCAATGTGCGGAGTCTGTTGCTCCGTAGGTCGAGGTGGCGGAGCCGTGGGAGTTCCGCCAGGACCTCCGGGAGGTCTGTCAGCACGTTCTCCCGCAGGTCAAGGTGGCGTAGATCGGTCAGGTCGGTGAAAGATTCTGGTAGGCGGGTGAGCATGTTGCCTCGTAGCCATAGCTCGCGGAGCTTGTCGAGGCAGCCGATCGATTCGGGGAGTGCGGTCAGTTGATTGCGCTCGGCTCGAAGTTCCACCAGCTCCGTCATCGTGCCGATGGTCGCTGGCAAACGGGTGAGTTGGTTGTCGCCGACGTTGAGGTATCGGAGCGCCTTGAGTCGACCTAGCGATCGGGGAAGCTCTGTGAGCCGGTTGTCATGCAGGTACAGGTACTGAGTGAGAGGTAGTTCAGTCAGCTCATCGGGGATCGAGGCGAGTCTGTTGTGGCCCAGATCCAGGGTGTGCAGCTGCCTCAATTGTGCGATCTTGGGTGAGATCTGCGTCAGCGCGTTGTCCGCGAGGATCAGCACGTGCAGTTCGGTCCGCTGCCACAGCGCCTCTGGTAACACCCCGAGTTGACGCTTCCACAGACTCAGTGTCGCTGTCACGCCGACTTGCCTCCAAGACTTGATGGGACTCGCTGCCCTGCAGCCTATGGCCGGTGCTGACATCGTCACGCGAGGAGGACACGCTTCCGGAGGAGGCGGAAGCCAGCCCGTCCGAACATCTGACGCTTGAGCATCTTGATGCGGTTGACGTGACCTTCGACAACGCCGGAGTTCCAGGGCAGGGTGAGGCCGGCGATGACGGCGTCGCGGTCGCGGTCGATGCCTGCGGCGAGGATGTGCAGGCTGGGCAGGTCGTCCTGCCGGACGGCGTCGAGCCAGTCGGGCAGGTGCTCGCCCTGGCGCTCGGTGAGCATGGTGGCCAAGAAGCGGACGTGCCTGGTAAGGGCGTCGAGTTCGGGGCAGTGCGTCCGGACGGCTTTGAGCTGGAGTTGCTCGGTCTCGGTGAGGCTGGGTATCTGCTCGACGAAGGTGCGGCGCGCGCACCCCGAGTTCTCGCAGGTGTCGGCGTACGACTCAATCTGCCCAGTCGCGTACGAGTGAACGTGCTCAGGCTCCGCCGCTCTGAACCTGTGGCCACATAGACACTAAAGGTGTCATGATGACACCATGAGTGTCGCTGAGCGTACGAAGGATGAGCCCCCGTTGGGGCCTCTGCTGTACGAAGTGATCCGCAGCCTGTGGCCGCTGCACCGCACGGTCGTGCGTGCCGTGGAGCGGGAGCTGATGGGCACGGGGATGACGGCTGGTCAGCATGCGGTGATGGACGAACTGCGCACGGGCGGCCCCCGAACGGTTCCTCAACTGGCCCGCCTGCTGGGCCTGGACCGGCAGCCGGTCCAGCGTCTGGTGAACGACGCGACAGCCCTGGGACTGGCTGAGAGCGCCCCGAACCCGGAGCACCGGCGCTCGCGCCTGATCCGGCTCACCCCGAAAGGGGAAGCCGCCATCAGGGGCATCCAGGAAGCCGAGGAAACCGAACTGCGGCGCCGGCTGTCCGATCTCACCGCCGGTGACGTCACGACGGCACTGCACGTACTCCGTCGCCTTGGCGAGGAGTTCAAGGACCTCGCACAAGATGCCCTGCCACACCCCACGGATCGAGGAGACGGCCCACGATGACGCATGCGCGGACACACGCGGTCACAGCCGCCACCGTACCTGTCGAGGCGGGCGAGCTCTTTTACGAGTCGGCCGGCGAAGGACCCTCCGTCGTACTGCTCCACGGCGGCATGCTCGACCTGAGCATGTGGGACGAGCAGTTCTCGTGGCTCGCGGGCCTGGGGTACCGCGTCATCCGCTATGACGCCCGCGGCCACGGGCGTTCCTCCACCGTGGCTGGGGACTACGCCAACCATGACGATCTGCACGCCCTGCTCACCCACCTCGATGTCCCGTGCGCCACGCTCGTAGGGCTTTCCCTCGGGGCGCGGACCGCCGTCGATATGGCGATAGCTCATCCTGAGTCTGTGTCGGCACTGGTCCTTACCTCGCCCGGGGTGAGCGGCCGGCCCTTCACCGACCCCTACGTCGCGCACCACACCGCACGTCAGATGGCCGCGATGGGCGACCCGGACGGCGGAGCGCAGCGGTTCGTGGAGCACTTTCTCCGGATGTGGGTGGACGGGCCGTACCGTGAACCGGCCCAGGTCAACCGCAAACTGCGCGAGCGGATGCATGCGTCGGCGTCCGCCAATGTCGCGCGGCACGCCCGCGGGCTCGGGGCGGGGATACCGAGAGAAATCGGTGCAGCGGACCGGCTGGCCTCCATCAGCGTGCCCACCCTGGTTCTCGACGGAGAACTCGACAGCAGTGACATCTCGTCAAACGCTCAGGCCATCGCCCAAATCGTTCCCGACGCCAGGCACCAACGGTTCGCCTCGGCAGCCCACATGGTCAACCTCGAGAGCACGGCACTCTTCAACCTCGCGGTCAAATCCTTCCTCGTGTCCACGACTGACCTCAATTGAGCACGCTCACCTGTACCGGCGTGAGCACATTCGGGGGTACGCCGACAGCAGGCGAACCGGCGGACCCTCAGCCGGAGAACAACGCTTCGTCCGGCGCTCGGCACATCAGCGGGAAACCGCAGGTAGGAACCATGAACCCGGTGTGACCAGACCTCGCACCCCGGGCAAGCGGCACGGGTCGCAGTGCCTTCCGCGTCGACGCGTACCATCGCAATGCTCACGTCCACCGACAGCACCGCGACGTCCGTGATCGACGGGAACAATGGCTCCTTCAACCGGAGCACGATCTCTTCCACGGCCCCGAACTGTCATCCCAACCGCCGTGACCACGGCTCATTTTCGGGCAACTTCACCTACTGCCCGGAGAGCTCAGCCGTCACTCAGCGTGGCCGCGTCACAGAAGTTGAGCCAGAACCGAATGTCGTGAACATTTGGTCTTCGCCGACAAGGCGCATTCCTCCCGCGCGATCCGCGACCATCTACCTGGCCGGACTCCACATCGCGGCCATCTTCCTCTGGTCCGCGTTCTGACCCAGGGAAGCTGCCCGGTGTCAGCTGTAGGTGGATCGGTGCGCCCGTTGTCAGAGGCTGCTGGCAGCATCGCCGCTATGAACGTCATCCGTACCACCCCGCCGCGGCCGGTCGACGTCACCGCGGCATTTCCTCAACTGGCCCCGCTGGCACGCCCGGCGATCCGGTTGCATCCCCGCCCCGGGTCTCCGTCGCCGCACGACAGTTCGGTCGGCGGGCCGCTGCTGTGGCCTGCTGACGAGCCGTGGCCGTACTGCGACGAGTCGCACGACGCGGCGTGCGAGCTGTTCGAGGCGTACGAGGTGTACGCCAGTGAGGTCGACGAGTGGCACGAAGGTCCGAACCCCATGGTGCCCGTCGCCCAGCTGTACGTGCGCGACATACCCCTGCTGCGACCGCCCGGTCAGGCCGATCTGCTCCAGGTGCTGTGGTGTCCCTTCGAGCACGAGCCGGACTACAAGCCTCCGACCGCGCTGTTCTGGCGATCCTCCGCTGAGGTCACCGACATCCTCGCCGCGCCGCCCGGCCCGTTCGCGGTGGAGTACGACGGCTACGTGCCGCGACCGTCCGTGCTCGCGCCGGAGCGGATCACCGAGTACCCCAACCCCATGGATTTGAGCAACGAGTTGCGACAGCAGTTGGGGGACTGGAGCAGGTGGCAGGCAGCCGATTCCGGTGTGGACAGCCACTACGCTCCTCACCCGGAGTCGTTCTACGGGGACGTGCTGTCTCTCGCCCCCGGCTGGAAGGTCGGCGGCTGGCCCCCGTGGGGCCTCACCGATCCCGTCGCCCGGTTCTGCGCCACCTGTGACGCCGGCATGGTCCCGCTGCTGACCATCGCCTCGAGCGAATGGAGCAGCAACAACCACGGTTGGATCCCGTACGAGGACCAGGCCCTCGCCGCGCTCCCCGGGGCCGGCGCGGCAAACCCGCCCAAGGTCCAGGTCTCCAGGGGCAACCATCTGCAGCTCTACGTCTGCCCGGAGTCCCCGGAGCATCCGCACACCGACCTGATCCAGTGAGCCATCGCTGAAGTCCTGCGCAGCGCCACGCACAACGCAGCACCGCAAGCCCGCAGCCGAACCGCCCTACCGCTCACTGGGCATTCCAAGGAACATGCCAGGGCAGAACCTCCGTCAGTACGCGCCGAACGACCAGAAGACTCCGACCTCGTCGTCGTTGACCGCGATCAGGCCCAAGTCGTCGAAGAGGTCGAGGCCGTTCAGGTACGCGGACGGGGGCTCGTTCCGACTGCCACTCCTCAGTCATGACAGCGAGCGCGGCGACCGCCGCCTGGGGCTCCACGGGGTACAGACGGTCGGGCAACTGCGATGCGGCCGGGGGGCGAAGGGGTACGCAAGCATCGTGTGGCGCACGGTGTTCCGGCGGCCCCAGTCGAGCCGGACCCAGCCGCGGGGGTCGCGGACCGTCCGGTCCAGAATGGCGAGGACGTCGTACGCCCAGTCCTCGTGGCGGCGGGGTCCGGTTGCCACGAAGGTGTAGACGTCGTCGAGCAGCCGCAGTGCCGCGGCGTTCCAGGGGCAGCAGCGGCTGCGGAACTCCACCAGCAGGCCGCCGACTTCGCGTCTGAAGACGTCCTCGGGGTCGCGCGGGATGCGCCGCAGCCGGTCGAGAGCCCAGTGGACGAGTTCGCCCGGCCCGTCCGCGGCAAGGCCGAGCGAACCCTGCGGGAGCGGCTGGTCCACCCCGTCCCACAGAGCCTCCAGGTGGGCATCGAGCAGGTCCAGGAGGGGCCGGTCGACAGGAAGGGGCATTCCGCCACTCTCATACTCCTGCCGTAGCTCGTGATCATGGATGTGCAGGCTGCTCGCGGGTAGCCTGCCGGCGTGGCTGAGACCTGGGATGAACAGCAGCTGACTGCGGACGGCTTCGAGCGTGTGCACGTCGAGTTGGAGTGGTACGACGGGCCTCGCGCAGGGCTGGCTGATGTCGGTGGCGAGCCCCATTACTTCCAGGGCCATGACTACGACCACGCCGAGGAGGCCGACGAGTACGGCGTGTGGCCCGCGAGTGGGGCTGCGGTGGCTCTGGAGCGAGAGCAGTGGGCGATCTTCGCCACCTGGAACCAGCGCCGTGAAGCCGGGACGGTCGGGCCGGAGAGCCATCCGGGGCACAGGGGGATCAACGCCCGCTACGACGAACTGGCTTCGCTGCTGGCGCCCCATCGCCAGGCGCCGGACGATGCGCGGCGGCTCATGGGCGAGCTGCGGTTCGATGCCGGCCCCCGCTACAGGGTCGAGGGGGTCGACTACTGGTTCCGGTGGCGCCCGGGCCTGTGAGGCCGCAAGCCGCCGTTCTGGTGAGTCCTCTGAGGCACGGGCCGGTCTGCCGCCCGACTGTGCGCGGCGGGGCGTGCGCGCCCCGCCGCTGGCGGTCGGGGATGGCTCCCCCGGATGATGGAAGGCCCTGCGTGGGGCCTTCCCCACCCTCCGCGAAACAGGAGGCCGATGCGCCCCGGGCCCGGGAGTGCCTGGACGATCTGTCGGGAGGGCCGGGCGCCGGGGCTTGTCCAGGGTCAGTCGGAGGTCTGACGCAGGACCAGACTGACGAAGCCCCAAGTGTCCCGGTAGACGCGCAACCATTCGGTGCGGCGGGCCGTGGCTGTCTCAAGGACCTGCGCGCTGTCCGGGTCGGCGGGGTGGTCCAGGGCCCACGAGGCCAGCGACCCCCAGCAGGCCCACTCGTAGTCGTCCAGTTCACGGCGCGTGCTGACATGCCCATGGACGGGAGTCCATCCGTCGGCAACGACGCGGTCCACGGTGGTCGCCAGGTCGGTGAAGTCCCCGAGCATCTCGACGGCCTCCTGTGACGGCTCTCGTTCCCAAAAGCCCTCACCGATCAGGACGCGTCCGCCCGGAGCCAGGTGCTTACGCGCCGCCGCGAGGGTGGGCAGCAGGCCGCCGAAGGCATGCGCGGCCCCGACGCTGACCACCAAGTCGAACGAGTGCGCGGAACGGAAGTCCGCGGCCTCCTGGTGGTGCAGTGCAAGGCGCTCTTGGACGCCGATACGGCTCGCGGCCTCGCGCGCCTGCCCAAGGGCGTCCTCGGAAATGTCGACGCCCTCGGCGTGCAGTCGCGGGTGCGCGGTCAGGGCGCGCAGAAGCCATTCCCCGGGGCCGCAACCCAGGTCGAGTACCCGCTCATCACCACGTGGAACACCATGTTCCAGCAGGAGTCGCACCGAGTCGTCGTCGAGCGGGGACTTGATCGGGTGGTTGGCGTGGGCGAGCCTGGAGATCTGTTCACGATTCACCGGCGCAGCTTGACAGCGCCCGGAGGTCACACGCACCTCCTTTTCCTCTCCGGACCGGGCGTCTGTCAGGCATCCGTCGATCCGCTGCCGGCTACGGCTACGGCTACGCCCGCCTGCGACGACGGTGGCGCGGACGTGGATCAAGCACCGCATGGCTCGCAAGGGCATCGAGGCCTCACAGCGGCCCGGACGCCACTGCTGGACCATCGAACGCACCATGGCCCCCGCTCGCCGGCTGCCCCTTCCGCCTGCTGCCCCTTCCGCCTGCTGCCGTAAGCGTCGTCTGTCGTGAGTTTCAGACCCCACGCTGAGGGCGCCCCCTGCCCCTGCGAGTGCGCGGCGCGCCCGGATGGGGGAAGCTGGGCATGGCCGCAGCGCCGATGGCAGGACGGACGGGCGAGGAGGGCCTCGTGGACGCATCAGGAGACGGGCGGCTCGTTCGTGCACCCCGGTCCGGGGGCCGGACGGCCACCCTGCTGTGTGCGGCGGCGGCTCTTGCGGCAACCGTCGTCCCGGTCTCCGCGCAGACCCGGGCCGTATCGGCTCCGGCGCCGGATCCGGTCGTGGTCGTCGACTGCTTCTCGGAGGCCCAGGTACGCCCGGAGGAGTACCTGCTGGCCTGTGGGGACGGCAACAACCGTCTGGTCGGACTCCGCTGGGACACCTGGGGGCCGCAGACCGCGACGGCCACTGGCACCGACATGGTGAACGACTGCAAGCCCTACTGCGCGGCGGGCCGCTTCCGGCCCTACCCGGTGAGGGTGACCCTGAGCAGTCCGGAGCCCTGGCCTGCCCACCCCGACCTCCAGCGCTTCACCATGATCCGACTCCTCTACACGGACACCGCACCGTCCCCGGTCCCGAAGGACGTGACCTACAAGCTCGTGTACTGACAGGACGTCGACCGCGATCGCCCTGGCGCCATCGGATGAGGAGTTCGATCACGCGGATGGGGCGGCGTAGATGGTGTCGAGGAGATCGTGGACGAACTTGTTGAGGTCGTTCAGGCCGGTGGCGGTGAGGGTGTCGCGGCCGCCGGCGAACAAGTGGGGAATGGCGGCATGCAGAGCGAGCGTGACGGCGGCGGCGCGGTGCGGGGTGACCGGTAGCCCGGCGGCGCGCTGGGCCTGCTCGAAGGCGGCGAAGTCGGCGGCCGTGACCTCGTCGAGGATGGTCGCCAGCCACGGCTTGCGGGCCGCCTCGGACTGGAGCTCCGAGAACGCCAGCATGCGATGCCGGCCGGGCCCTGCGACGTTCTCCAGGAGGGCGCACAGCATGGCCGCCAGGCTCTCCCGATCGCTCGGCTGCTGCGTGGGGACCTGGTGGTACAGCTCGACACATCGTTCGGCGACCGCCCGCAACAAGGCGTCCCTGGTCGGGAAGTAGTTCTTGGTGGTGCCGGGCGGCACGTCCGCGCCGGTGTCCACGGCCCGGTGGGTCAGTCCGCGCCCGCCGGCCTCCGCCAGCACCTCGATGGCCGCGTCCCGCAGCCGGTCTCGTCGATCCTCATTCACCTCGCCTACACTACCCCAGGTGTGGTACCACAGTTGTGGTACTCGACCCCTGGAGCTCGCATGCCTGTCGGCTATCTGATGACCGTGGCCTTCGTCGCGATCGGCACGTTGTTCGCATGGGCACCCGTGCGGCGGCCGCGGCCGCTCGCCGACCTGAGCTACTTCCTCGGCCTGGTCGTCAACGAGCTGCCGTTCGCTGCCTTCTTCTGGCTGCTGATCTCGACGTCGCTGGCATTCGCCCAGGGGGACATCGACACGCCGGGCGGTCGGGCAACGTTCGCTCTGGCCGCCGTGACGACGGCCGGACTCGCGATCGTCGCCTATCGCGGGCTGCGCGACCGAGCGAGGGTCGAGCGCGCGGTGGCCGAAGGGCTGGGCAGCGGGTGGCGCGCCGCCCTCGACGCCGGCCTCGCGGCGCGGCTGCGCCGCCAACTCCCGCTGGCCCGCGTCGTGTTACTGCCATTTCTCCGGCGCCGCCGGGATGTCCGGCGTGTGGCAGACATCCGCTATGGCGACGCGGGCCGACGGAACCTGCTCGACCTCTACCACCACCGCTCACGGCCTGCGGGCGCGCCCGTACTGATCCACATGCACGGAGGCGGCTACTCCCGGGGCCGCAAGAACACGCAGTCGCTTCCGCTGCTCTACCGGTTCGCCGGCCAGGGTTGGGTGTGCATCAGCGCGAACTACCGACTGCAGCCACAGGCCCAACACCCGGACCACTTGATCGACCTCAAGAAGGTGATCGCCTGGGTACGCGAGCACGCCCGCGAGTACGGAGCCGACCCGGCGACGCTGTTCGTCGCGGGCAGTTCGGCGGGCGGGCACATGGCGGCGCTGGCCGCGCTCACCCAGGGCGAACCCGCCCTCCAGCCGGGGTTCGAGGACGCGGACACCTCAGTCACCGCCGCCATCTGCCTGAACGCCTACTACGGCACCTACTCCGACCAAGACCCCGGGTCCTCGCCGCTCGCCCACATCACGGCCGACGCACCGCCGTTCTTCCTGGCACACGGCGACCATGACACCCTGGCGCCCGTGACGGACGCCCGGCACTTCGCCGACCGGCTGCGCCAAACCTCGGCCGCCCCCGTTGTCTACGCCGAGTTGCGTGGCGGGCACCACGCATTCGACCTGTTCCACTCCCTGCGCTTCGAAGCGGTCATCGACGCGATCGAGTCCTTCACCGCCTCGGTGCGATCACGGGACAGCCCTTGCTGATTCCACCGTCGAAGGTGCGGGCGCGGGGCGGTGGCTCACAGGACACACCTGATCAGACGCTTACGCTTCTCCACCCCGTCGTACGAGGCCGACCTGGACGCGCTGCGACCTGGACAGCCAGAGGGAGCCGAGCCGGGCCTCCTTCCCGAGCTCGTGCGTATCCGACGAGGGAAGTCGTCGGGCTGAGCACGGAGAAGGGGCCCGGCCTCGCGGAGTCAGGTCAGCGGGTGGTGGCTGTCCGTCGGCGGCGCGCGTACACCACCGCGCCGCCGATCGCCAGCACGGCCGCGGTCCCGGTGACGGAGATCGGCTGCCAGGACGCCTCGGCCGCCGGTGTCCCGGACGCAGCAGTGGCCTGCTCCGGCTGGTCGTCCACGAGGTCGGCGTACCCACCGGCCAGGCCCTTGCGGTCGTATTCCGAGCCGGGCATCTTGTCGCCGTAGCGGGCGGTGACCAGCTTCTGGTAGGCCGCGAGGGAGATGCCGCGCTTTCCACCGAGGCCGGTCGTCGCCTCCTCGTTGAGCGGCTCGACCATGCCTTCGGCGGTGAGCCGGTACCAGGCGTGGATCTGCGGCTCGGTGAAGGTACGGGCCTGCGGGGTGCCGCGCTCGGCAAAGCCGACCTCGGCGTCCCCGTCCCGGATGCCGGCCAGCTGCCAGCCCTCGGCACCGACGTTCTGCCCGCCGCTTCCCGTCGTGGCGGGGTTCCCCTTGGGCGCGAGCAGTACGGCGGCGTGTTTGCCGTCGGCGGCGGTCACCCGGGAGGCCAGGTAGGAGAGCCGGAGCGCGGTCTGCGGGTTCGCCTGGGTCTTGCCGGTCACGAACTCGGGGCTGATCTCGAACATCGGCACCGGGTCCTTCTTGAGATCGAACCCGGGCGGCGCGGCGACCGCGGCGGGTGCGTTCCCGGGGGCGCCGACGGCGCCGCCGTCCGCGGCGGGGCCAGCGCCGGGCTGTCGGGCCGAGACCAGGAAGCGGGAGACAGTATCGCGGAGTTGGTTGCTCTGGATGGCCTGCTGGGCGGAGTCGTAGCCCGCGATGCCGTCGCCCTCCGCAGCGTGCGCGGGAACGATTCCGCACAGGGCGGCGGCGAGCGCGGCCGTGGCGAGGACGGCGGCCCGGAGTGCCGAGTGCCTGGCGTGTCGCATGGTCTGCATGGTCGGTCTGCTCCTCAGCCCTGGATGCCGATGCGGGAGTGGGTCCACTGGAACGAGTTGTTGCTCGCGTAAGTGGAGTGGTTCCACCAGGTGTAGGTCTGGGTGGTCTGCCACGGGTCGCCGACCGCGATCATGTTGGTGGCGCTGTCATAGCCGTAGATGACGTTCATGTGACCGCCGCCGGTGCGCCAGCCGAACCGGACGGCGAACGGCCGGCCCGCGTCGATCTCGGCGACGGACTCACCGAACGAGGCGTTGCGGTACAGGCTGCGGCCGCTGTTCCTCAGCCCCAGCCTGGCCAGGCCGTTGGCCATGTCCTCCAGGGTCGCGGGCTGGTTGTTGCAGTCCACCCAGGTCCCCTGGGCGGCGAGTTGGCAGAACTGCTCCTGGCTGACGGAGCGGCCCCAGTGCTTGGCGATGGTCACGCCGGAGGCGTCCCAGCACCACTGGGTCCTGACCTGCTTCTGCATGTCGATCTTGAGCGTCTTCGCGGTCGTGGGGGTGGGTTTCGGGTTCGAACCGCAGACCGGCAGGGCGGTGGTGTTCTCGTTGATGAAGGCGTCGGCGATGTAGTACGAGCCGGTGAAGATCCACCGAGGGTTGTTCTCGACGGTATCGCCGGTGGTCCGGCAGGACATCTGGATCCTGTCGCCCACCTTCGAGGAGCCGTTCACCTGGGCCGAGAGGGACGGCTTGGCCCGGTGGTTGACGGTGCTGTAGTTGCCCCGCCCGCCGATGACCGTGCCGCTGACCACATCGGCCTGGGCGAGGGTGCCGAAGCCGAACAGCAGACCGCCGGAGAGTGCGGCGGTGATCGCGGCTATCAGCGATTTCTTGCGGCGCGACGCGCGACGTTTGTGCATCATGCTCCTTGATCTGAGAATGCGGCCGTGACGGACACCGCTGCCCAGCGATTGCGGCGAGGCACGCCACCCTTGCGAGGTGCGGCGCTCGGAGTGGGCGGCCGGCCGCTTGCCGGAGCCGCGGTATGGGCATCAGAGGCGATGGGCCTCGGTGATGCGGGCAGCGGTGAGATGGGTGGGTCGGATTTCGCGGTGGGGCCGGCCAGCCGTCGAGGACGCGAGCCACCGCTGCCGCGAGGTCAAGCTGGAGGCAGTTGCCGGACACGCGGACCGAGTCCGCACGTGGTCGACCACCGAGGTCGTTGTGTCAGCGGCCGGGAACAATCGGTCGGTACGGCGCTGCCGGCCGTCTTGCCGCCCCAGACGGCTACAGCCGGGCGGCGCCGACTGACCGAGTGTCACATCCGGACAGCTCGACGGCCCTGCGCTGACGGAGAAGCTGAGGTTCAGATCCCATAGGACCGGGCACAACCACACCTCTTTCCTTGAATGGATTGGGTGCCGGGAATCCTGCCAGAGAGATGGAGGGATATGAACGCCGTTGATCTACGCGCGAAGATGTCGCCTATTCAATCACCGGCGAGGGGCATTGTGACGAGTCGTCAATAAGACTGCATCTGGCCCCAGTTGGAGATCTCACAACCGTTGGTCCAGGCCATTATCCATAATCTGACGACCCGTGACTTTACGTAAACTTGAAACATCGCGGCCCTTTATTGGACGCTACGTCAAGTAGTGAAATCGCCCAGAGTGTACGCCGCGTGACTCTCCATCATTTCAAAAGGGAAATCGGCCCCAGGTTTTGCACGGATAGGGCCGCCGAGCCAAGTGATGCGCGTCCAGGCCCTACATGAGGAGGCGTGTCATGAAGACACTGCTGGGGTCCTCTTTGTAGTCGGCGAAGGGGGCGCCATACGCGAACCCGAACTTCTCGTACAGCGCGCGGGCCGGCGCGAAGAACTCCGCGGCACCGGTCTCCAGGCTCAGCCGCCGGTACCCCATCGCCCGGGCCTCGTCGACGATGTGGGCCAGCAACCCGGAGGCGATGCCGCGCCGGGTCAGCGTGGGGTCGGTGCGCATGGACTTGAGCTCGGCGTGCCCGGCGTCCAGGCGCTTGACCGCCCCGCAGCCGACCACGGCCCCGCCCTCGGTCGCGGTCCAGAAGGTGACCTCGGGCCGTCGCAGCCCGTCGAGGTCGAGGGCGTGCTTGCTCTCCGGCGGCGTGATCTCCCGCATCTGCGCGACGTGCGCCCGGAGGAAGGCGGCGATCTCGGGGCCCGACAGGTCGTCCACGGCTATGTTCACGTACGTCACTCTCGCTCTCGCCCCCGGCGTACCGTGCCGCTGCGAGCCCGGTGCGGCCACCCTGCCAGAACGCCGTGCGCCGGCCCGTTACGGCGGACCGTTACAGCGAACCGGTACGGCGAACCGGTACCCGGGCCGACGGATTCGGCCCGGGTACCGGCCGGCGCACGGCCCGTCCGGTCAGCCCTGGTCGCCCAGGTCCAGGCGGTCGGCCAGTCCGGCGGCCGTGAAAGCGGTCACCAGGTCGTCACGACCTTCGGTGAAGTGGGCCCAGCTGTCGTAGTGGACGGGAACCACCCGGCGGGCGCCGAGGATCTCGGCGGCTTCGGCGGCCTGGGCGCTGTCGAGGACGATGAGCGCGCCGTCGAAGACGACGGGGAAGCGAGGGGCTCCGGCGAAGAGGATGGCGGTGTCCACCGGGCCGAAGCGCCCGGCGACCTGCTGGACCACATCGAGCGAGGCGTTGTCGCCGCTGACGTAGAGCGTCGGCAGGCCGTCCCCGGTCAGGACGAAGCCGACTACCTGGCCGGTGACCGGTTCGACCTCTTCGCGCTTCCCGGGGCCGTGTATGGCGGGCACGCCCGTCACGGTGATCGTGCCGCCGCCGGGACGGTCGAGCTCGATCGCCTCCCAGTCGGCCAGTCCCCTGGCGGTGCCTCCCAGGCGCTGCCCGCCGCCGGGGGTGGTGAGGGTGAGGGGCACATCGGCGAGGAGTGCCCGGCCGGAGTGGTCGAGGTTGTCGGCGTGCTCGTCGTGCGAGAGCAGGACCACGTCGATGTGGCCGAGGTCGGCCGGCCTGCCGGAGGAAGGCGCGGTCTTGGCCAGGAGCGGGGCGCCCGGCGCCGGGTAGTCGCCGGGAGCGTCGAAGGTGGGGTCGGTCAGGAACCGCAGCCCGCCGTACTCGAAGAGGGCGGTCGGGCCACCGAAGACGCGGACGGCGATCTGCTCACTGGTCGGGCTGGAGTTGACCATGAAAATGCACCTCACGGATGGGAAGCGGTTTATCCGTGATGGACGCTAGCGGCTTCTCACGGATGGGCGCAACCCGTAACATGAGAGTCATGAAGGAGAACGTGACCGCCGAGCCTGTCCTGCCACCCGCACCCGGCGCGGAGCAGCACCCGGCGCTCGACTTCGCCAACAGCGCCGTGGCCCTGCCCGGCGGCCAGTTCACCGATCTCCTCGGCACCCCCGCCGCCGCCAACCAGTGGCTGATCGAACGGGGCCTCGCCCCGGCCGACGTGGAATTGCAGGAGATGTGCGCCGCACAGCTGCGGTCGCTGCGCGAACAGGTCAGATCACTGTTCGCCTCCCAGGTCGGGGGCCACCCCGCCCTGCACGGGGCCATCGCCGCCGTCAACGACGCGCTCACCCGTGCCCCCGCGGCCTCCCTGCTGCACTGGGACCTCACCCACGGCCCGTACCGAGCCGCCTCCCACCCCACCACCCAGATCGTCGAACACGCCCTCGCCGTCCTCGCCGACGACGCCGCCGACCTGCTCACCGGCCCTGACGCCGAACGCCTCACCGCCTGCGGCTCCACCCCCTGCAACCGCTACCTGCTGCGCCACGGCCGCCGCCACTGGTGCTCGATCCGCTGCGGCGACCGCGCCCGAGCCGCCCGCGCCTACGCCCGACGCACCCAGGCCGAGGCTTCTCCCCACACCTAGTGCTGTGACCGGAAGGAACCGGGCTGATCCCGGGCTACGGCCTCGGGCCGCCCTGGAGTACCGCCTCGATCTCACCCGCGATGTCGCCCCGGCCGAGCCGAGCGCTGCGGAAGTCCTCGGTGCGCGGCATCCGCAGGAACAGTTCGTACCCCACGTCGACGCGCACCCGCCCGGAGCGGAGCACGAAGTCGTAGGCGTGTCCCCCGCGCGTGCGGCAGTTGGAGAGGAAGTGCAGGTGGTAGCCGGCGGCGGCGACCCCGAGCATGTGGGTGGGGCTGCGGAAACCGACGATCGTCCCGCTGAGGTCGGTGTGGGTGGAAATGATCTGTCCCGCCACCGCGTCGATGAGCCGGGGGAAGGGGCGGTGCTGCTCGGGGAGCATCCGGGTGACCATGTGGTCGAAGTGTCCGTCCACGCGGACCGCGTAGAACAGGTTGGGGCTCGGGAGCCAGTCGTCGATCACCGCGCGCAGCCCTGCGGCGTCCACCGGCTCCGTCATCCGCCAGTCGTACTCGCCGTGGAAGTAGGTGACCGCCGCGAGGGGCGTTCGCGTGGCCAGGTCGGCCTCACCGGCGGTCCCGTCGGCGCGCAAACGGTAGCACCGGCCGTCGAGGACGATCATCTCGCCGTCGAGCCGGTCGAAGGTTCCGATCCCGAAGTCTCCGTTGCGGCGGAGCTCGGCGACGGTTGTCGTGCCTTCGTAGACACCTTCCAGCATGGCCGTCATGGTCGAGGTCTGGAAGATCCGCCCCCTGGGCCGAGTGCGCGCCCCCTGCTGCTCCGGTGTGTCATGCCCGGTCGAGTCCGGTTCCGGCATGTGTCCCCCTGAGTCCCCGTGAGTACGAGGGTCCGGCAGCGACTCCACGCTCCCCCACCGGACCTGCGTCCAGCACGCTAAGGAAACCGGCGGGGCCGTCACAACGGCGCGCACGTGGTCGCGCGTTGGCACACGGCAGTGCACCGGACCCGCGCCCGTGCGACACCCCGTCGCGCCTTTACCACCGTCGCGCCCCCACCACCGTCGGGCCTCCCAACGATCGCCCGGGCTTCAGCCGACCTGGATGCCGATCAGGCACGTGTCGTCATCCGTGTCGGACCGGCTCTCGGCGAGGAGGCGGTCCAACTGCCCGTCCAGATCCCCGGCCCCGGTGGCCGCCGCGTTCACGAGATGACCGAGCGAGTCCTGAACCGAGGAGTCCCGCCGTTCGACCAACCCGTCCGTGAACATCAGTAGGGTGTCGTCCCGTTCGAGCTGCACCTCGCGCTCGACGTACGTGACATCGGGCAGAGCTCCGAGGAGCAGGCCCTCGATGAGCGGGAAGGCGTCGGCCTCGCCCCCGCGGACGAGTACGGGCGGCAGGTGCCCCGCACGCGCCCAGCGCATCACCCTGGTGCTCGGATCGAAGAGGCCGCAGACGGCGGTGGCCGTCACGTGCTTGGCCAGGTTGTGGGTGACCGTGTTGAGCCAGGACAGCAACTGGGCGGGGCCCGCGCCCGTGACGGCGAGGCCCCGCAGGGCGTTGCGCAGCACGACCATGCCGGTGGCCGCCTCGATGCCGTGACCGGCGACGTCACCCACGGACAGCATGATCAGCCCGGAGGGCAGGACCACGGTGTCGTACCAGTCGCCGCCGACGAGCGACTCGGTCTCCGCCGGCCGGTAGCGGACGGCGACCCGCAGGCCCGGGGCCTCGATGGCCGGTGGCGTGGGCGGCATGATGGCGTGCTGGAGCTGGAGGGCCAGCCGGTTGCGTTCGGCGGACTCGGCCTCGGTGTGGGCGAGCTGGTCCCTGGTCGCGGCCAGCGCGACCTCGGTCCAGTGCTGGGCGGAGATGTCCTGGTACGCGCCGCGCACGGCGTGCAGCCGCTGCTCCGCGTCGAGGACGGGCTCGGCGACGACCCGGATGTGGCGGGTGATTCCGTCGGGCCTGCGGAGGCGGAAATTGACGGAGGCGGGGCGACGGTAGCGGAGCACCGCCCGCAGGAAGCTGCCCAGGGCGCCGGAGTCGTCCGGATGGGCGTGGTCGGGCAGTTCCCGCAGCCGTACGGGGGGCGCGGTGGCCGGGAGTCCGTGAAGCGCGTAGAGCTGCGCGTTCCAGGTGGTCTCTCCGGTGGCGAGGTTCTCCTCGAAACCGCCGATGCGGCCCAGGCGCTGGGCATGCTGGAGGAGGTTGGCCAGCCGGGCCGTCTCGTCCTCGATCCGCCAGATCAGCAGGACGGCGGCGCCGTGACGGCTGACGCTGATGTCCGCGACCGACGTGAGCGGGATCTGGTCGACGAGCCCGGTCAGGCTCATGCGTTCGGCCCTGAACGGCTCGCCCGTCGCGTGCACGCGCTCGATGATGTCGAACAGCCCGCTCTCGCCGGCGGCCATCGGATAGGCCTCGAGCAGCAGCGCACCGTTGACATCACCGCGCGGCCGTCCCACCGGGTCGACGAACCGGCTGCCGGCGTGACGGATCCGGAAGTCGCTGAGCCGGCCCTCGGGGTCGAGGACCGGAGTGAGCACCACGGCCGGATCCTGTAGTCCCTCGGCGAGGTCGATGAGCTCCGCCACGTCCGGGAGCACCGCCTCGGTGGCCGTGAGGTCGCGCGGGGGCGCGGCGTCCATGGTGCGGGCGCACAGCTCGGCGAGGGCCTCGACTTGGCGTTCGATCTGCGGTGTCTGTGGCGCCAGGGGCTGCGGCCAGCAGATTTCGAGGACGCCGAGGATCCGTCCGCCCGTCCCCGTCGGTACGGCCATCCGGCCGCCGTCGGGCCACTGGAGGTGGCCGATCGAGGGCAGCCCTTCGCGTTTGAGGCGGGCGAGGGTGACCAGTCGGCGCTCCCGCAGTGCGAGGCGGCCGACGGTGGAGACGCCCGGGGGTACGTGGCGCCAGCGGGCGGCCTCCCCGGGCGGGAAACCGGCGTGTCCGGAGAGGGCCAGCGAGCCGTCGGGCACCGCGGTCCACACGGCGACGGCGACCGCTCCCAGGGGGCCCAGCGCGTTCGTCAGGAGGGACTCGGCCACTGCTTGGGTGTCGGCTTCGGCGGCCAGCATGCCGCTCTCGGCGGTGCGCAGCCGGACCGACACCGTGGACTGCTGCTCGGCCGGGTCGTCAGCCGTACCGGTGCGCTCGACGAAGGCGGCGGCGATCTCGCTGACGTGGTCGCGGGAGGCCTGGTTGACGATGTCGGCGGCGAGTTCGAGGGGGGACATCCCGCTGTCGCGGCACAGCACGTCGAGCTGCCGTGCCGCCGCGGCCGGGGTGCAGTTCAGCTGCCCGATCAAGATGCCCTTGGCCAGTTCGACCAAGGCCCGGCCGTCGGCGGCCGCTTGCGCCTCCAGCACCTCCCGGCGCAGCCGTTCGACGGTGGCGACGAGGCGCCCCAACGGGGTCGGGGCCTGGTGCGGGATGGCGCTCGCGGCCCGGTCGCCGACCGCCGTTCCCCGCGGGTGCGCATCGTCGTGCCGTGCTGTGTGCCCGGTCATCGGGTGAGCCAGTGCCGAACGCGGGCGATGAGGTCGTCGGCGTCCAGCGGCTTGGTCACGTAGTCGCTGGCCCCCGCGGCGAGGCTCTTCTCCCGGTCCCCGGGCATCGCCTTGGCGGTGACGGCGATGATGGGCAGGTCCGCGTACGCCGGCATCCGCCGGATCTCGGCGGTGGCGGCGTAGCCGTCCAGTTCGGGCATCATCACGTCCATCAGGATGAGGTCGACACCGGCGTTGTGGGTGAGGGTGTCGATGCCCTTGCGGCCGTCCTCGGCGTGGAGCACGCGCATGCCGTGCAGCTCCAGGACCCCGCTGAGGGCGAAGAGGTTGCGTGCGTCGTCGTCGACGACGAGGACGGTGCGTCCGGCCAGGTCTCCGTCGAGCACGTGGGCGGCCTGCTGCCGCTGCGTGTCGCCCGGTACGAGGGGCAGTACGTCCCCCGGCTGCTCGGCGGACAAGTGGACCGCGATGCGTTCCCGCAGCTCGTCCAGGCTGGACAGCAGTTCCACGTGGCGTGATGCGGACCGCTCCCGCAGGGCACCCTCCTGACCGTTCCTGCTTTGGGGGTTGTTGTGGGCGAGGACGGGGAGCGAGGAGAGGGCCGGGTCTCCGTCGAGCGCGCCGAGGAAGCGCAGCGCTTCGCCGTCGGGCATGTCCAGCTCCAGGACGACGCAGTGGAAGGAGTCGGATGCCAGGGCGGCTGCGGCCTCCCGCGAGCTGGTGGCATTGACCACTTGGACGGCGCCGCGCTCCCCCGCCGGCTGGTGGCCTCGGGCGATGTCCCGGCCGGCGCTCTCGGCGACGAGGGAGAGCAGGCCGTTCGGCCGTTCCTCGATCACCAGCAGGCGGCGGGCCCGCCGCTGCGCGGGGAGCACGGGCATGTCCGGACGGCCCGGGTCGGCCGCCCCGGACGTGTGGCCGGACGAACGCGTCACAGGGGCGTCGGTGTGCGGGGCGCCCTCGTAGTCCTCGCGCCTGACCGGCAGGTAGAGGGTGAAGGTGCTGCCCTGGCCGGGTGTGCTTTCCGCGGTGACGGCCCCGCCGAGGAGCTGGGCGATCTCGCGGCTGATGGAGAGCCCGAGGCCGGTGCCGCCGTACTTGCGGCTGGTGGTGCCGTCGGCCTGCTGGAAGGCTCCGAAGACGGACTCCAACTGCTGCTCGGGGATGCCGATGCCAGTGTCCCGTACGCGGAAGGCCAGCATGGGCCCGCGCCGGCGAAGCCCGGCGGGGATCTCGGGGGCCGTGGCCCGTTCGATGCGGAGCTCGACGCCGCCGCGCTCGGTGAACTTGACGGCGTTGGACAGCAGGTTGCGCAGGATCTGGCGCAGCCGCGAGTCGTCGGTGAGCAGGTCGTCGGGGGCGCCGGGGGCGGTGGTGACGGTGAAGTCGAGGCTCTTTTGGGCGGTCATCGGCCGGAAGGTGGCGTCCACGTAGTCGAGCAGCTGAGGCAGGTCCACCCGCTCCGGATTGATGTCCATCTTCCCGGCCTCGACCTTCGACAGGTCGAGGATGTCGTTGATCAGTTGGAGCAGGTCCGAGCCGGCCGAGTGGATGATGCCCGCGTACTCGACCTGCTTGGGGCTGAGGTTGCGGGTGGGGTTCTGCGCGAGCAACTGGGCCAGGATGAGCAGGCTGTTGAGCGGTGTCCGCAGCTCGTGGCTCATGTTGGCCAGGAACTCGGACTTGTAGGTGGAAGCCAGCGACAACTGCTGTGCGCGGGTCTCCAGTTCCTGCCGGGCCTGCTCGATCTCCAGGTTCTTGGCCTCGATGTCGCTGTTCTGGCTGGCGAGGAGGGCGGCCTTCTCCTCCAGCTCCGCGTTGGAGCGCTGGAGTTCCTCCTGCTGGACCTGGAGTTCCTCCGAGCGGGCCTGGAGTTCGCCGGTCAGCCGCTGGGACTCGCCGAGGAGCTCGTCGGTCCGGGCATTGGCGACGATCGTGTTGACGTTGGCGCCGATGGTCTCCATCAACTGGGTGAGGAAGTCGCGGTGTACGGGGGTGAAGGCGGTGAAGGAGGCGAGTTCGATCACTCCGAGGACCTGGTCGTCCACCACGATCGGGAGGATGATCAGGCTGCCCGGGGTGGTGTGGCCCAGCCCGGAGGAGATGACGTAGTCGCCCGGGACCTGGTTGGTGGCGATGATCCGGTGGCTGCGGGCCGCCTGCCCGACGAGGGACTCGCCCAGGGCGAACCCGGTGCCCTCCTTGGCGTTGGCGGGACGGCCGTAGGAGCCCACGAGGGTGAGCACGGTGCCGCCCGGGCCGTCCTCGGCGAGGTAGAAGGCGCCGTACTGGGCGGCGACGAGCGGAGTCAGCTCGTCCATGACGAGTTCGGCGACGGCGGCGAGGCCCCGGTGGCCCTGCATCAGGCCGGAGATGCGGGCCAGGTTGGACTTGAGCCAGTCCTGCTCCTGGTTGGCCAGGGTGGTCTCCCGCAGCGAACCGACCATCGCGTTGATGTTGTCCTTGAGCTCGGCGACCTCGCCCGAGGCGTCGACCGTGATCGAGCGGGTCAGGTCGCCCTCGGCGACCGCGCTGGCGACCTCGGCGATGGCCCGGACCTGGCGGGTCAGGTTGCCGGCGAGCTCGTTGACGTTCTCGGTCAGGCGCTTCCAGGTGCCGGAGACGCCCTCGACCTCGGCCTGGCCGCCGAGCCGGCCCTCGCTGCCGACCTCGCGGGCGACCCGGGTGACCTCGGCGGCGAAGGCGGAGAGCTGGTCGACCATCGTGTTGATGGTGGTCTTCAGCTCCAGGATCTCCCCGCGGGCGTCCACGTCGATCTTCTTGGACAGATCGCCGTTGGCGACGGCCGTCGTGACGAGGGCGATGTTGCGGACCTGGCCCGTGAGGTTGTTCGCCATGGAGTTGACGTTGTCGGTGAGGTCCCTCCAGGTGCCGGCCACATGGGGAACCTGTGCCTGGCCGCCGAGCCGGCCCTCGGTGCCCACCTCACGGGCCACCCGGGTCACCTCGTCGGCGAAGGCGGACAGCGTGTCGACCATCGTGTTGATGACCCCGGCCAGCGCGGCGACCTCGCCCTTCGCCTCCACCACGATCTTCTGCGAGAGGTCGCCGCGGGCGACGGCGGTGGCCACCTGGGCGATCGACCGCACCTGACCGGTCAGGTTGGACGCCATGACGTTGACGTTGTCGGTGAGGTCCTTCCAGGTGCCGGAGACCCCCCGGACCGTGGCCTGGCCGCCCAGGTTGCCCTCGGTTCCGACCTCGCGGGCCACCCGCGTCACCTCGTCGGCGAACGCGGAGAGCTGGTCGACCATCGTGTTGATGGTCTCCTTCAGCTCCAGGATCTCCCCCCGCGCGTCCACCCGGATCTTCTGCGTCAGATCGCCCTGGGCCACGGCGGTGGTGACCTCGGCGATCGAGCGCACCTGAGCGGTCAGGTTGTCGGCCATGACGTTGACCGATTCCGTCAGGTCCTTCCACGTACCGGAGACGCCCTTGACGTCCGCCTGACCTCCGAGCCGGCCCTCGGTTCCGACCTCACGGGCCACCCGCGTGACCTCCCCGGCGAACCCGGAGAGCTGGTCGACCATCGTGTTGATGGTCTCCTTCAGCTCCAGGATCTCCCCGCGGGCGGTGACGGTGATCTTCTGCGAGAGGTCGCCCTTGGCCACGGCGGTCGCGACCTGGGCGATGGAACGCACCTGGGCCGTGAGGTTTCCGGCCATGAAGTTGACCGAATCCGTGAGGTCCAGCCAGGCGCCCCCGACTCCCGGTACGTCGGCCTGACCGCCCAGCGCGCCCTCGGTGCCCACCTCGCGGGCCACCCGGGTCACCTCGGAGGTGAACAGCGACAGCTGGTTGACCATCCCGTTGAAGACGGTGGCGATCTCCCCGAGCAGCCCGTCCGCCGCATCGGGCAGCCGGGTGCGGAAATCGCCGTCGCGTACGGCGGTCAGCCCGGCCAGCAACTGGCGCAGCTCCGACTCGCCGATGCCTCTCTCACCCGGCAACGGTGGCACCCCGCTCAGTGAATCCGTTCCCGACCGCTCGGCCATCCGCCAACCTCACTCTCGATAGCAACCGCTCCCCGCGCGAGTTCACGCCCCGAGGGCGTCCTCGACACTCACGTGCAGAGAGAGGACCGTATCGGCACCGGTCACGGCGAAGAGCCGTCGCAGCTGCTCTCCGGGGGCGGCGATACGCAGGACGGTGAGGTGGTGCAGCCGCAGAAGCAGGTTCAGGAAGGAGGAATCACCGAAGGTGATGGAGCCGGCGTCCAGAACCACCAGCGGGTGCCGGCCGGCGGCGGAGATGAGAGCCTCCTCAAGGGGAGCCAGCGTGTCCTGGTCGAGCTCTCCGTGGGCCGACACCACCCACCCTGCCCCCGCCTGGTAGCCGTCCCCGACCACACCTCGCGGGTGTGCGTCCCTTGCTCCAGTCATGTCCGCCTCCCCGGATTCGCCACCTGTACGTCCTCCTCAAGGGAGTATGCCTGCTCGTTCCGCCGGTGCGGCCGCCCCCCGGCTGGGCGCCCGCCCCTTCGGCCGCACGGCACGGCTCGACGAGGAGACCGATGTCACGATGGTGTGTAGAACCGCGAAGTCGGGGCAGAAGGGCCCCGGCAGCCGTCAGTCAATCGGGAGGGAGCGGCCACCATGTCTCGCTCGGCCAGCACCATAGGGCCCATTCGTGCAACAGACGCGCACGTCCCTGCATGTGACCGAGGCACCGCGGGAGCGCCAACGCAGGACGAGGACCTGTTCCGGGTGGAGAACGCCCGTGAGATGGCGCCCGGCGACGCACGCGCATTGTCGCGGCTCTTCTTCGGGAGGCTGCGCACCCTGGAAGAGGGGACGCGCGAGTACCAGTACACGCGCAACACCCTGATCGAGATGAATCTCTCCCTCGTGCAGTTCGCCGCGCGACGTTTCCGCTCCCGGACGGCCGGTGGCGGTCTCGACATGGACGACATCATCCAGGTGGGAACCATCGGCCTCATCAAGGCCATCGACCGCTACGACCTCGAGCGCGAGGTCGAGTTCTCCACCCTCGCCCTCCCCTACATCACCGGCGAGATCAAGCGCTACTTCCGCGACACCACCTGGGCCGTGCACGTCCCGCGGCGCCTCCAGGAACTGCGCGTGGAGCTCGCCAAGGCCCAGGAGGCCCTGACCGACGTCCTGGGCAGGGCGCCGACGGTCAAGGAGGTCGCCCGGCACCTGGAACTGTCCGAGGACGAGGTCATCGACGGGCTGGTGGCCGCGAACGGCTACACGAGCGGTTCTCTCGACGCCGCAGGCGCGGAGAGCGACGCGCCGTCCACGACGGCCCCGAGGACCCGACCGCTGGCGGAACGCCTCGGCGACGTCGACCCCGCCATGGAACTCTTCGAGGAGTTCCACACCCTCGCACCCCTGCTGGAGCAACTGGACGAGCGCGACCGGCTCATCCTGCAAATGCGCTTCGGCGAGGAGAAGACCCAGGCCGAGGTCGGCGCCGAACTGGGCATCTCCCAGATGCAGGTCTCCCGCATCCTGTCCCGGACCCTGGCCCGGTTGCGCGACGGCATGCTCACGGTGTAGGCCCGGGCCATGACGTCCCTCCACCGAAACGACCGCTCCGCCTCCCCCGTCGGCTCGCAAGCGAACCAGCACGACGGGGTGGGGGCGGACGCAGTCGCGCGGTGCGCGGAGACGCGGACGGGAACAGGATCGGGCACGGGAACGGGCACCGGCACGGGCACGGGCACGGGAGCGGGCGCAACGACGCGGCTGACCGCCCTGCCGTTGCAGGACCGCCCCGGCGCACGCCTGAGCGGCAGCTGCGACCTCGACACCAGGCATGCCCTGGCCGCCGCGCTCGGCGTCGTGACCGGGATTCCCGGCCCCGTCGTCCATCTCGATCTTTCCGCCGTGGCCTTTCTCGACATGGCAGCAGTCGCCGCCCTGGTACGGGCTTCCGCCGCCCTCAGCGGGCAGGGGCGGCGCCTGCTGCTCCACGACCCGCCGTACTCGCTCCGCAAGGTAGTGGAGATGTTCCCGGACGAATGCGCCGCGCTGGAGGTCGCAGCATGATCACTGTTCCTGCGCCCGCCGGGCCCGGGGCCTTCGTCCATCCCGCCCTCTTCTACCGGGATCTGGCCGAGTACCTGGCCGGGGTCGGTGCCTTCGTACGTGGCGCCCTGTCGGCCGACGAACCGGTCCTCGTCGCCGTGCCGGGCCCGCACCTGGACGCCCTGCGCGAGAGCCTCGGCGAGAGCGCGGCGGAAATCGTCTGGACGGACATGACGGAGCTGGGCCGCAACCCCGGCCGCATTCTGGCCGCCTTGCAGGACTTCGCCGACCGGCACGCGGGCCGCGCGGCCCGGATCGTCGGCGAGCCGATCTGGCCCGGCCGCTCCCCCGCCGAGGTGCTGGAGGCCACCCGTCACGAGGCCCTCATCAACACGGCCTTCGCCGGCCGGCCGGCGACCATCCTGTGCCCGTACGACGTACGGGGGCTGGCGCCCGCGGTGGTGACCGACGCCCGGCGCACGCACCCCACGCTGATCGAGAAGGGCCGAAACCTGCTGAGCCCGGCTTACACCGACGCCTCGTGGGTCTCCGCGGACTGCAATCTCCCCCTGCCCGAACACGGCGGCGAGGTGTCCCGGCTCGATTACTCCCACGGAGGGCTGGCCGAGGTGCGCGAGCACGCCGAGGGCTGGGCACGCACCACGGCCCTGACCCCGGCGCGGCGTGGCGACCTCATCCTGGCCATCAGCGAGGCAGCGGCCAACTCCCTCTCCCACGGGGGCGGGAAGGGCACCCTCCGGCTGTGGACCACCGCCGGCCCCGGGGCGGGAGTCGTCGCCGAGATCCGCGACACCGGCCGCCTGGCCGACCCCCTGGCGGGGCGCCGCCGCCCGTCCCTGGCATCGGTCCGGGGCGGCCGTGGTCTGTGGATGATCCACCAACTCTGTGATCTGGTCGAGGTCCGCGCCACGGAGAGCGGCTTCACGCTGCGACTCCACTTGGCAACGCCCTGAGACCGGCCGCCCCCTAGACTGTCACGGGGTACGAGAGCAAAGACCAGTGCAACGTGGGGGTGAGAGACCACAGTGGAGACCATGGGTCCGGAAACCGGCGATCCCGTGAGTGCCGGCCTTCCCGCCGGGGGACAGCGCCGTCGGCTCGCCCTGGCGGGCGTCCGCGGCATCGTGGCCAAGGGCCGCGACTTCACGCGTCAGGCCCTGCGGGACTGGGGCTGGGACGGGACGGAGACCGCCGAGGACACCCTGCTCCTCGTGTCCGAGCTGCTGACCAACGCGTCACTGCACGCGGACGGTTGTCACGAACTCGTGCTCACGGCCGGGGATTGCCTGCGCATCGAGGTGCGCGACGGCACGACGACGCTGCCCCGCCGCCACCCGGCCCCGCAGCGCGGCATCCCGGGCGGCCACGGTCTCTACATCGTGGAGCGCCTGTCCGATCGCTGGGGCGCGCAGACGCATGAACAGGGCAAGACGGTCTGGGCCGAGGTCGAGGCGTCCCGGCTGGTGTCCGGCAGGCCCGCGGGGCGATGAACGGCCGCCGCTCCTGGCGTCCTTGGCAGGAAGCGTCAATCCGGCCGCCGCGGGCAAGCGCGCATCATGAACTCACATCAGCTCACCGCTCTGTCCCTGGCCCCGGCGCCCGGCCCCGCCTGGGTGCACCTGCTCGTCATCGCCTTCGCGCTGATCGTCCTCGTACACACCCTGGCCCGGCACCGGTAGCGCCGTGCGCACGCGGATGCGCGGCAGGGCGTCCGGGTGCTTCTCCGCGAGCCAGCCGATCAGCTGCTCCCGTACGGCACAGCGCACCGTCCACAGGTCGTCGGCGTCCTTGGCCGTGACGATGGCGCGCACCACGATGGTGGAGGGCGTCGTCTCCGTGACGGCGAGGTCCCAGCCGCGGCCGTCCCACTCCCGGCAGGTGCCCAGGATCTCGTGGACCTTGTCGCGCATGAGGTCGACGGGCGCGCTGTGGTCGCAGTGGAGGAAGACGGTGCCGGTCATCTGGACGCCGCCGCGGGACCAGTTCTCGAAGGGGCGGGTGGTGAAGTACGAGACGGGCATGGTGATCCGGCGTTCGTCCCAGGTGCGTACGGCGAGGAACGTGAGGGTGATGTCCTCGACCACCCCCCACTCGCCCGCGACCACGACCGTGTCGCCGATGCGCACCATGTCGCCGAACGCGATCTGGAAGCCGGCGAAGAGGTTTCCGAGGGTGGACTGGGCCGCGACGCCGGCCACGATGCCGATGATCCCGGCGGAGGCGAGCAGGGAGGTGCCGAGCGTGCGGAAGCTCGGGAAGGCGAGGAGCATCGCGGCGGCGGCGACGACGGCCACGACGACCGTCACGACCCGCATGATCAGCGTCACCTGGGTGCGGACGCGGCGCACCCGGGCCGGGTCGCGGGTACCGGTGGCGTAGCGGGCGTACCCCGACTCGACGACGGCGGAGGCCACCGCCACGATCAGCCAGGCTCCCGCACCGATCAGGGCGAGCGAGAGGATCCGACCGACGGTGGCCGCGTTGTCGTGCAGCGGCGGCCATGCGATCTGCCGGTAGCTGCCCGTGAGCAGCGCGGCGAGCAGCACGATCTGCAGGGCGCGGCGGCAGCGCCGCAACAGGTTCCACAGGGGCGTTTCGGGGTGTCGTGCGTCGACTCGGCGCAACACCAGGTCGACGGCCCATCCGGCCACGACGGTGACCAGGATCGAGCCCCCCAGGACGGTCGGCAAGAGAAGAGCGCTGTTCATATGTCCTCGGCGGATGTAGGCGGCATGGACCCGCACGCGCCTGCCCCACGGGAGGGAGCTGACACAAGGGCGCACGCACCGCCGGGCTCTCGGGCCCGTGCATGGGCCCGTCAGGGGCGGGTAGCCGCGCCGCGAGACGTCCTGACGGACGACCCGCACCTCAGGGTGCGGGCTGCCGACGACACGGAAGGATGCACATGTCGCACGTCGAGGAGTATGTCGAGGTCAACGTCCCCGTACGCACCGCCTACAACCAGTGGACGCAGTTCGAGGAGTTCCCCGCCTTCATGGAGGGGGTCGAACGCATCGACCAGCGCACGGACACGCTCACCCACTGGGTGACGAATGTGAACGGTGTGCAGCGCGAGTTCGACGCGCAGATCACCGAGCAGCTCCCGGACCGGCGTGTCGCGTGGATGACGGTCGACGGCGAGGCCCGCCAGGCCGGGCTCGTCACCTTCGAGCCGATCGACGCGACCACCACCAAGGTCGTCCTGCACATGAACTGGGTGCCCGACGGTCTGGCCGAGGCGGCCGCCGACAAGCTCGGCTTCGTCAGGCGTCAGGTGGTGGGTGATCTGAAGCGGTTCAAGCTGTTCATCGAGTCCCGCGGGGTCGAGACGGGCGCCTGGCGCGGCGAGGTCTGATCGCGGTGAGAAGCCGTACCGCGGACAAGGGGGCCCGAGCCGCATCGCGGGGCGGCGGATTCCGGGAGGTCACGGCGCGCTGCGGGCTGGTGGCGCGCGGGGTGCTGTACGTGCTGATCGGGATCCTGGCCGTACGCATCGCCTTCGGCGGCGGCGGCACGGAAGCCGACCGTCAGGGCGCCCTCCAGGAGCTCGCGGGAAAGCCCTTCGGCGGTGTCCTCATCTGGGCCGTGGGCATCGGGCTCGTGGGCATGATGCTGTGGCGTCTGTCGGAGGCGGTGTTCGGCGCGGCCGGACCGGAGGGCGACAAGCTCACGAAGCGGCTGTCCTCGGCGGGCCGGTGCGTCTTCTACGCCGTGGTCGCCTTCTCCGTGTTCACGTTCTCGGCGGGCGGCGGACGCTCCGGAGACGAACAGTCGCGCGATGTGACGGCGAAGGCGCTGGATCTGCCCGCCGGCCAGTGGCTGGTGGGCGCCGCCGGGCTCGCGATCGGCGTCGCGGGGGTGGTCATCGCGGTGCAGGCGGCGCGACTCACCTTCCGCAAGCACCTCGACATGGGCGGGGTCTCGGCACGGTGGCGCAAGGTCGTCGACTTCCTCGGGGTGACCGGCGGCGTGGCCCGGGGGATCTTGTTCGCGGCGGTCGGCGGCTTCGTCGTGTACGCGGCGGTGCAGTACGACCCCGCGCGGGCGAAGGGGATCGACGACACCCTGAGGTCGTTCGCCCACACCGGGGCGGGGCCGTGGCTCCTGGTCACGGTCGCCGTGGGGCTGGTGCTCTTCGGGGTGTTCTCCTGGGCGATGGCCCGGTGGCGCGAGGTCTGATCCCCGTCGGCGTTCCTCGACGGCGGCCCGGCCGGAGCACCGGCGGGCAAGAACACCGACGGCATCGCCGTAACCACCCTGCCCGACTTCCCTGCCCGACTTCGATCTCCCGCGCGGCGCCCGGGAGCCGGACGTCCCGCCCCGCCCCCCGCAGGCTCAGCCTCCGGGGGGCGGGGCCTTGTGGTCCCGGCGCCCGGTGGCCAGCCGGGAGGCCTCGATCTCCGCCCAGACGACCTTGCCGGTGGCGTGGGCGTAGGAGCCCCACCGGTCGGACAGCCGCTGCACGATGTGCAGGCCGTGGCCGCCTGGGACGCCCGGCCGGGGCACGGCCCGCGGCCGTGGCAGCACCCTCGCGCCGTCGAGCACATCGATGCGCAGAGCCTCACCGGCGGTCAGTACGAGCTCGTGGCAGCCACTCGCGTGCAAAGCCGCATTGGTCACCAGCTCGGAGACGACGAGCACGGCGTCCTCGGCGCTCTCGTGACGGTCCCATCCCCAGTCCCGCAAGGTCTGGCGGGTGAAGGCACGTCCCTTGGCGACCGCGCCCCGGACACTGCGCAGGGCGAGTCGGCGGGACTGGCCCGCGACCGGCACTCCCGCACGCCGAGGATCGCCGGCGGCTGTTCCTGTCGTGTCCACTGTGGTCTCACCCCGACCGTTGACGCTGCTGTGTTGGATGGAGGGAGGGGGCTCCGTCTGCGAGCCGCCCAGACCGGCCGACCTGCGTCCGTCGTCCCCGATGTCGCGTATGCCCGCCCTCGTCGCCCGGACACGTGAACACCGCCAACGGAGTACGGGGCCACCGAACTCACCTGTACAACAGACAGGAGCCGACAGGCTGGGGCGGGACCGCTGTATCAGCGGTCCCGCCCCAGCCTGCCGGCTCCTGCGAGTACGGCCGGTCGTCCCGCGCCGCGTCGCCGGGGGCCTCCCGTGTCCGGCGTGGGCCCACCGGCTACCAGTAATGGCGCCGGCCGCCGACCGCGTGCCCGACCGAGCCCAGGATCCACAGCACAGCACCCACCACGAGCAGGATGATGCCGATGGTCCACAGGATGGAAATTCCGGTCAGGAAACCGACGATCAGAAGAACAACTCCGACGAGAATCATGATGCCCCTCGTTCTCACGTTGGGAATTCGGCGGAACAGTTGGATCCGCCGTGGCACCTCACATGGCGCTTACCCTCGAATTCCGCCCTTATCAGTGCTGTGTCACCTCATCCTCTGCTGAGCGGCAAGAAACGCACCGCTCAGACCTCGGCACCGCAGGAGCCCGCCTCACGCGCGGTGACTGCCGACCGGGCCGTCACCGGGCAGGCCTCCGATGCCGTAGTAGGTGCCCAGTTCCTGCCGGTAGGCGGCGTCACCCAGGTGCTTGTCCCGGTGGAACTCGGGGGCGCCCTTGATCTGGTCCTTCGTGCGGTTCACGTAGACCTTCTCCTCCTGCAAGTCGATCTGGGACACCGTGCTCGCCGGGAGGAGGACCTCCTTGCCGAAGATCCACACACCGGTGTCGACGACCAGGTAGGCGTCACCGACCTCGTAGGAGTGCTTGTCCACCTTGCCGATTTCGCCGTCGGTCGCCTCGACCTTGTACCCGGTGAGGTCGGCCCCCGCCAGGTGGCCCGATGACTGCGGGTAGCTCCACACATGCTCAGTCACGCGAAAACATCTCCTCCGGTAGGACTGTGGCAGGGTGGTCGCACCGCCGCCCTCAGGTATTGAGGAGGCGGTTGAAGAACGAGCGGTAGTGCTGCAGAGCCAGCCGCAGGTCCTCCGTCGCCACCTGCTCGCCACGGTCCCACTGACCCTCCAGCCCCTGCTTGTGCGCGGAGAACGTGCCGGCCAGGGTCTGCATGACCTCGGCCACCAAGGTGTCCGCCGACCTGACCGCGGCCTGCGGGTCGTCGACGAACCGGCCCTGGATCTCGCTCCATGCCCTGCGGTACTCCTCCGCCTCGTCGGTGCCGAGAAGCGGCCCGGTCTCACCGGCGGCCGGTTCGACCCCCTGCTCGGCCCCGGTCTCCTCGGCCGGGCTCTCCTCTACTGGGGTCTCATCGGCCCCGGTCTCCTCATCCCGGATCTCCTCGTCCCGGGTTTCCTCGTCCCGGGTTTCCTCGTCCCGGAACTCCTCGTCGTCGCCGCGAGTTGCCTCACCCGGATAGGCCGGTGCCTCGCGTCCGCCTCCCGCACCCGGATGTGCGAGGTCCTCCGTGGTCAGGCCGGGCTCGGTGGCCCGCCCCTCCTTGTCACCGTAGATCTGCATGTCACCCGCTCCTCTGGTCGGCGAGCAGTTCCTCGAACAGAGCCCGGTAATGGACCATGGCCCCGCGAAGCTCTTCCGTCGTCGCCTGCCCGCTTCCGCTGCGTTCCTTGACGCCGTGCGCGGCCCGGTAGTGCTCCAGCGTGCGTCCGTGCTCGACCGACAGGTCGCGGACGGCACCGCTGTACCCCTCAGTGGGGTAGCCGCGCTCCGTCATCAGCCGCGACACCAGCGCGTCGGCCTCGGACACCGAGCCTTCGGGCCGGTCCACGAAGTGCTCCTGGACCCCGCTCCACTCCTCGGCGTACTGGCGTCGCCGCTCGGGGGGCAGCTCCTTGATGTCGAGCTTGTCGTGCCGTTCCTCGCGGGCACGCAGGTCGCGCTCGGCGGCCAGCTTGCCGCCCTCTTCCTCGACCGCGCGCTCGTACTCGGGTCCGAACCGGCTGCGCAGGCGTCGTCGTCGCGCCAGCATGGCCAGCACCACGGTGAGCGCGATCACCACGAGTGCAGCGCCGACGATGATGACTATCAGCGTGGTTGTTGACATGTGCGGCCTCCGTTCTGGGGCCTTTCCGTATGCATTGGCGCGGCTGCCCACCCCGCCGCCGGCCAAACCCATCTGCCGTCACGCCTCGGGCAGGGGCGAACGCAACGCGCTGCGCCCCTGGTCCCAGGCCTCTCGGATGTGGTGCGCGAGACGGTCCTCCAGCAGGACCGTCGCCGCGCACCCGAAGGCGATGTCGGCCTCCAGGTCCGGTTCGTCGGCCAGCAGGCCTCCGATCACCTCGTGGCGTACGACCTGTTCGTGGACGGCGTCGGCCTCGACGTGCTCGGCGTAGAAGTGCTCGGCGGCAGGTCCGGCCCCGCAGCGCCGCATCGCCTTGGCCAGGCGCCTGGACCCGGGCGACGAGGTGACCTCGACGCACGCGAAGTGGCCGACGAGAGCGCCGCGCATGGCGCGGTGGAGCCCGAAGAGGGACATCAGGTTCACGGTCGCGAGCAGCGGCGCCGGGGCGTGGTCCAGGTACCGGCCGTACGCGGTATCAAGCTCCAGGTCGGCCATGAGGTCCGCGAAGAGCCGTGCGTGGATGCGGTCGGCGCGGCCGGCGCCGAACTCGTCGTACTCGATGGCCACCATGGCGGCCTTGGCGCGGCCGGTGAGCCGGGGGATGACCCAGGCGTGCGGGTCCGCCTCCTTGAGGTGGTAGAGGGAGCGCAGGGCCGCGTACTCCCGCAACTGCCAGAGCGCGCCCTCGGTTTCGAGGTGGTGGCTGAGGCTGCCGGAGAGGTCCACGGGCTCGACGAGCAGCGGGGCGAAGGCCTCCTCGACCGAGCGGGAGGCGCCGGTCAGCTCGGCGCGCAGGGCGTGCAGGAAGCGGGTTTCCAACGACTGGCGCAGCCCCAGCAGGTCCGGGTCCCATTCCCGCTCGTCGTCCACGCCGTGGAAGCCGCGGTAGTGCAACTCGTACAGCAGGTACAGCGCGAGCTGGAGGTCTTCCCCCCACGGGTCGGCCTTCAGTACGGATCCGGGGGCGTACACCGGCGGGCCGCCCGAGCGCAGGGCCTGGGTCACGGCTCCGGACAGCTCGCCCCGCTCCTCGACGAGGCGGGGGCCGGTGACGGTCGCCGTCGTGCTCGGGCTCGTGCTCGGGCTCGCGCTCGGAGCGGTCATCACGGGTTCCTCTCCTCGGGCGGCGCGTCGGCTCGCTCACGACGGCGGTGGCTGGTGTCGCACCAGGGGTAGGTACGGCTGCGGCGGCAGGTGCACACCGCGACCATGAAGCGGTCGGACCGGGCGACCGTTCCGTCGTCCAGGACGATCTCGACCGGTCCCTCGATCAGGACCGGGCCCTGCGGATCCACGGACATCCGGCGGGCGTCCGCCCGTACGGAGGCCCGCGACGGGGCACTGTCAGAGGCACTGGGCACGGATGATCACCAGCTCTTCCCACTCGTCGCCTTCGCCCGCCAGGCCCTGACGCTCCAGCCAGGCCCGTCGCGAACGCAGGACCGGGCCCCACGGCACGGAAGTCCTCGCCGTGACCCCCGCGGCCAGCCCCACCCCGGTCAGCCGGGCCACGGTCTCCTCGGGCCCGCACATGCCCGAATGCACCATGAGCAGGACCCCGCCGGAACGCAGCAGTGCCCGGGCACTCGTACAGATCCGGTCGATGACCCAGCGCCCGTCGGGACCGGCGTCCCAGGCCTGCTCCGGCCCGTGCGACGGGAGCCGGGCCCCCGGGGCCGGGACGTACGGCGGATTGGCGACGACGAGGTCGAAGCGGCGCCCGGCGGTGCGTGTGGCGAAGTCGCCGTGCAGGACGCGCAGGGGCAGTCGCTGACGCAGTGCGTTCAGGCGCGCCGTGGCCACGGCGGGCCAGGAGACGTCGACCGCGGTGACGCGGGCTCCTCTGCCGGCGGCCTGCAGGGCCAGTGCCCCGGTGCCCGTGCCGATCTCCAGCGCGTGAGTCCGCAGGCCGACGTCCTCATGGGCGAGCGCCTCGGCGAGGAAGCGGGTATCGGCCTGGGGCCGATAGACACCCGGCAGCGCGATCAGGTCGGCAGGCAGCGTGCCCGAGGTCGAAACCGCTGTACTGGACACCGCGTACCTCCGGGATCGAATGCGGCCCTCTGGGACGGGCCGCGGAAATTGACGACACCGTGCGGCTGCCCCGACCGAAGCACCTCAGCCGGAATTCCGCCGATCTTCAGAGGAACAGACGGAATCGCCTCACGGCCCGGCGCCGTCGCCCGGTCTACGGTGGAAGCGTTCCCTCCCCCGCGAGCGGCAGATGAGGCTGGCAGCTGTGTCGACATCGAGCCACGAGATCTTCGGTGCCCCGTGCTGGGTCAGCCTGCTGGCCCGGGATCTTGATGCCGCCCAGCGGTTCTACGGTGCGGTCCTCGGCTGGGACTTCCGTCCCGCCGATCCCGGCGATCCCGGCGACGGCAATATGGTCGCCTTCCGCGACGGGGCCCCCGTCGCGGGCATCGGCGCACTCGCGGGAAGTGCCGGCGTACCGGTGGTGTGGACGCCGTACTTCGCCGTCGAGGACGCCGACGTGACCGCCGCACGGATCCGTGAACGCGGCGCCACCATGGCGGTGGGCCCCCTGGCGTTCGGCGCCGGGAGGGCCGCCCTGGCGGCGGACCCCGCCGGGGCCGTCTTCGGTTTCTGGCAGGGCGAGGTCGTCCCCGACTGGTCGGTGGGCCACGGGAGCGCCCCGGCCTGGCTGGAACTGCGAACCCGCGACGCGTTCGCCGCAGCCATCTTCTACGGTGAGGTCCTCGACTGGGGCGGCGAGCGTCTCGGCTGCTGCACCATCTCCTACGAGCACGACCACGTCGTCCTGCGCCACGGCCACGACACCGTCTCCCGCATCAGCGGCGGCGCGCTCGAAGCGGCCCCGGACCCCGAGGTCCGCCCCCGCTGGCACGTCCACTTCCGCGTGCCCGACCTGGAGACGGCGGTCGGAGCCGCTGTCCGGCTGGGGGGCAGGACCGCCTCACCCGTACAGACGTCCAGCTCCAGCCGGTGGGTCGTTCTCGCCGATCCCGAGGGGGCCCTCTTCACCGTGGTCGCACCCCAGGACCCGCCGCCCTGACCCGGCCGGACGTCCCCTCCATCCCGGCGGACACGAGATGCACGGTGGTTCGGGTGCGCGCACCATGACCTTGACACCACCGTCGGCGAAGCGAACTCGGTCCGCCCGGCAGGAGGACTCCACTCATGGCCGTCCGTCATCGGTTGATCCGCCGTCCCACGCAGGCGGTGTGGGCGGTGCTGGCCGATCCGACCATGTACGGGGAGTGGGTGGTGGGCCCGTCCGAGTCCACGCCGCTCGACCAGGCCTGGCCCGAGGTCGGCTCGCGGCTGCGCTACACCGTGCGGCTGGGTCCTTGGTCGGCCGAGGGGGTGACGACCGTGCGCCACGGGGTGCCCGGCAGGGAGCTGGAGCTGGAGGCCTCGTTCCATGCGCTGGGCACCGCGAGGATCTTCCTACAGCTCCGGCCGTGGGGCGAGGAGACCCTCGTCGTCTGCGACGAGCACCCCCTGCGCGGCATCGGCGGTGCCCTCCACAACCCCGCGATCGAAGTGCTGCTCCAGCTCCGGCACCGCGGCATGCTGGCCCGCCTGGCCCGGGTCGTGGAGCAGAACCGCACGGGGGCCCGCCGTACCTGACGCGGTGGTCCTCGCCGCTGCGGCCGCCCACCCCGGCCGCGGTGGATTCCCGGATCCGGGGGTCCTACCGTGGGAAAAGCAGCGGGAGCGGCCATGCGCGTCACGTCACCCTTCGGGCGGATACCGAGCACGATCCGCCGTGCGCGGGCCGGACGCCGCTGGGCCCGCGTCCGGGACCTGGAGCTGTGGCAACGTGCCCTGGGCTTCGCCGCACTCGGGTTTCTGACGCTGGTACCCCTCCTGATCGTCGTGTCCGCGGCGGATACGCGCAGCGGGCAGGGGTTCGCAGAATGGCTGGGAGACGGGCTCGGTGTTTCGCCGGCCGCCAAGGCGGAGATCGAGCGGCTCTTCGCCCTGCCCGGCCAGGCCTGGCGGACCACGACGGCGTTCGGGCTCGCGCTGCTCGCCGTATTCGGCTTGTCCTTCGGCACGGTGATGCAGAGTGGCTACGAGAGGGTCTGGGACCTGCCCCCGGCCCGCTGGTGGGCCAGATGGCGTCACGTGGTGTGGCTGGGCGTGCTGGTCGGCGTCCTCTACCTCTCGGTGATCACGCCGCCGTGGCGCGAGTCGCCGGCCCGCGGCTACGTCACGGTGGCGATCGGAACCCTCTTCTTCTGGTGGTCCCAGCGGCTGCTGCTCGGCGACCGGGTCTCGTGGACCGCCCTCCTACCCGGGGCGGTGGCCACCATGCTCGGACTGCTCGGGCTGCGGATCTTCTCCCGGCTCGTCTTCTCACCGCTGATCGCGTCCAATGCCGTCACATACGGCCCCTTCGGCACCGTCCTCGTCATCCAGACCTGGCTCGTCGGTGTCGGCGTCGTCGTGTTCGGGGGCGCCCTCGTCGGCCGGCTGCTCCACGACGAGCTGCTGCGCCGGACGCCCCCGGCGGACCTCGGCCGGTGACAGGTCTTTCGCGTCGCTCCCTGGTCACGCGCGCACGCGGGATAGCGTTGGCCTGACGCCGTGGCGGTGCACCGGAGCGGTGTGGAGGCAGGAGCCTGATCGTGGGAAAGCTGGATGCGTTCACCGGCGTACTCGACTATCCGATGTACGTGGTCACGGCGGCGGCCGGGGACGAGCGAGCCGGTTGCCTGGTGGGCTTCGCCTCCCAGTGCTCGATCGATCCGCCGCGCTTCATGGTGTGGCTCTCCGTCGCCAACCGCACATACCGGATCGCTCGCAACGCGTCCCACCTCGCGGTGCACGCCCTACGGAACGATCAGAAGCGGACGGCGGAGCTCTTCGGGAGCCGGACCGGCGACGAGATCGACAAATTCGAGCACATCGCCTGGCGGCGGCCGTCCCACGGGGCCGCGCCGGTCCTGGATGACGCGTGCGCCTGGTTCCTCGGCCGGATCGAAGGGCAGGTCGACGGCGGAGACCACGTCGGATTCCTGCTCTCGCCCGTCGAGCACGGCCCTCCCGGCCCTCTGCGGCCGCCCCTGCTGCTCCTCAGCGACGTCCAGGACCTCACACCGGGGCACCCGGCCTGAGCCCCGGCGCGGCCGCCCGCCTGTACGCAAGTGCCCCGCCGGGTCACTGCCCGGCGGGGCACTTCGTGGGTCGGGTCGGGACGCGGTCAGGACCTGCGGGTGGACTTCTTGATCTTGTCCGACGTCTTCGACGCCATCTCCTCGGCCTTGCCGCTCATCTGCTCGGCGCCGCCCTCCGCCTGCATGCGCTTGTCGTCGATGGCGTCGCCCGTGCTCTCCTTGATCTTGCCCTTGACCTGCTTGGCCTTTGCCTTTGCCTTGCTCATGACGGGGTTCCTTCCTGGAAGGGTGCCGGGGGGTTCGCTCGTTCAGTCGGGCGGTTCCGGTACTGCGGGCGGATCGCCGGGCGGGGGCCGGTCAGGGGCCGGACGGGGGTCACGGGGCTTGGGACCGGGACTCGGTGGTACCGGTTCGCGGGGTACCGGATCCGGCCTCCCCGGAGTGGGCCCGGGGCCTTCGGGTTCCGGCGTGGTGGTCGACTCCATGGGGTTCACGGAGCTCCTTTGCTTCGGCTCTCTGCGTTCCGGCATGTTCCGGCGTCTGCCCGGACCGTTCCGCGGCAAACGGCTCCTACGTCAGGCGGCGGCCACGGCTTCGGCCAGGCTGTCCACCACATCGCTCAGCCGTCCGCGCCGGCGGTGGGCGACCCGCTGCTGAGCCGAACCGTTGCCTTCGACCCGTACGCGGTCGAGGAGGGCGTCCACCAGGGGCAGGTCGCCGGCGTCGGCGAGACCCGGCGCGGCCCGCTCGCGCAGCCGGGCGAGCAGGGCCCAGGTCGGTATCAAGGCCCCGCTGACCGGATCGAGGCCGTAGCCGTCCAGGCCGTGCGCGGCCGCGCGCCGGTGGGCTTCGCGCAGCCTCGCGGGCTCCAGGGCCGGGACGGGAACGCCCTCGGCCGCCTCCGTGAGCAGGGTGGCGGCGAGTCCCCGTACGAGGACCGCCAGGAGTACGACGGTGTCTATGCGGGCGTTCACGTCGGCGACACGGATCTCGAGGGTCGGGACGTGCTCGGAGGGGCGGGCGTACCAGTAGATCATCCGCCGGTCCATCACCGTACCGCTCCGTACGAGCGCGTCGGCGACCCTTTCGTACGACGCCTCGTCGAGGACCGGGGCGGGCCCCACGGTGGGCCACTGGGCGTGCTCCACCGCCCGCCAACTGGCGTATCCGGTGTCCCGGCCCCGGTCGAAGGGGGAGTTGGCGGCGAGCGCCTGGAGCGAGGGCAGCCACGGGCGCATCCGGTTGGCGAGGTCGAGGGCCTCCGCCCTGCCGTTCACCCCGATGTGGACGTGACATCCGCACACCGCCCAGTCGTAGTTCCCGAGGACCGGGGCGAAGCGCGAAGCCATCCTTCGATAGCGCTCGTCGCAGGTGACGGTCAGGGGATGCTCCGGGGCGGTGACGGTCGTACCGGTAGCCAGCACCAGGCAATCCTCGGCGGCCGCGGCGCGGACCACCTCGCCCCGCAGCCAGGCCAGCTGGGCCCTGAGCTCGGCGGGGCTCGCCGTGGGGCTGGTGCACACCTCCACCTGGGCGGTGAAGAACTCCGGCTGCACCAGGGGGCCGAGCGTGCGCGAGGCGGCTTCGATGACGCGTGGTCCTCGGCCCACCGGTGCACGGGTGCTGCGGTCGACGAGCAGGAACTCCTCTTCGACTCCCATGGTCAGGGTCGCGGCCCCGCCGGGGAGGTGCTCCTGCGGCACGGTGGACGCGCCGGTCGCTCCTTCGCGGCCGGCGGCAGCCGGGGTGGGTACGGTCAGTGTCATCGCAAGGCGCCTCCGTCGATCGAGGCCGATGGCCCGGGCCGGGCACATCATGGGCCGGGTAATCGATCACGCATTCGGCTCAAGCAGCGCATACCCCTCAGACCGGCGCTCACGCGGGGTCGGCAGCGGTCTGCCTTCAGGGCGGCTCCAGGACAAAGGGGAGGTAGTCCGTGTCCCGGCCGGACGGGATCACCGCGTAGCTGGCCTCGGGAAGCTCGTTCCACACACCGGGCAGGTCCCCCAGCGGTTCGGAGACCACGATGCGGGATTCATCGGAGATCTCCTGGAGGTACTGCACCTCCGGGTGGAGGTGGCGGACGGTCTCTGCGCGGCTGCTGTAGAAGAGCGACCGGGAGTGCCCCTGGCTGGAGTAGCGGAAGGCCCAGACCCGCTCGCCGTCGCTGACCGCCACCGTCATCTGGAGCGGATCCGGCACGCCGTGTTGCTTGCCGAGATACTCCACCAGGCCCGCCATACGGGCCACCGCGCCCGGGACGTCCTGGTCGAGGCCGAGGGTGACCGCCAGGTAGAACATGACCTCGGAGTCGGTGGACCCTTCGATGGACGGGAAGAGCGCCGGGTCGACGGCCATGCAGAGGTCACGCTGCAACCGGGGGAAATCCGCGATGGCTCCGTTGTGCATCCACAGCCAGCGGCCGTGGCGGAAGGGGTGGCAGTTGGTCTGCTGCACGGCCGAGCCCGTCGAGGCACGCACGTGCGCGAAGAACAGGGTGGAGCGGACGTGCGCCGCGAGCTCGCGCAGGTTGCGGTTGTTCCAGGCCGGTCCGATGTCGCGGAAGACCGCGGGCGTGCCATCGCCGTCCGCGCTGTACCAGCCGAGGCCGAAGCCGTCCCCATTGGTCGACTCCACCCCCATCCGGGCGTGGAGGCTCTGGTTGATCAGCGAGTGCTCGGGGCGGTAGAGCACGGCGTCGAGGAGCATGGGCGAGCCCGAGTAGGCGAGCCAGCGGCACATGCACACCATCCCCTTCCGCACCGCTCCCTTCGCGGCCTGCTCCGAGCGTAACCCCGCACCTCCGCTGCTTCAGGGCGCGCGCGCCGGGCCGCCCGGGCCGGGCCCCCACACCTGGGCGCGCCCTGAGGACGGCCGTGCCATGCTCAAGGGGTGAAGGGCGATGCCGCGCCTACGGGTGAGGGCGCCGGACCCGAGGTACTGGCGCTCGCCAAGGTGGTGGCCAGGCTGCGATCGAAAGTCGCGGACCTGGAAGGCGTCGCCGCGACCGAGGCCGTCGTGGAGCGGGCCAGGGGCGTCCTGATGGCCCGGGCAGGAGTATCCGCCGACACGGCCTACGAGATGCTCCTCGACCGGGCTCGCGAGCGGGGCGGCACCCTCCTGGAGGAGTGCTGGATCACGCTGGGGCAGATCCGCCCGCACCCGCCGCCCGGAACCTCGCCCCCGGCCCCGCCCGCCGCGCCCACAGCCGCCCCCGCGGGGAGGAAACCGGCCGCCTCGGCCTTCGGCGCAGGGCGCCGTCCCGCGGGCCCTCGCGCCGGTGGGTCCGCACCGCGCCCGGCCCTGGCCCGGCTCGCCGACGGCCTGGCGGCGGCCCACTGCGGTGACGACATCGCGGAGCTGCTGCGGACCGTGCTCGGCGGGGCCGCCGGCGTGGACGCGGTGATGATCTACTCCCTGATGTCCGCCGGAAGCCTGGAGCTGACCGGCCGCGCCGGCGTCGACGAGGCGCTGGCCGAGCAATGGCGCCACGTCCCCCCGCTCACCGGCATCGCCGCCCACGAGGCGATCGCCGGGCGGCGGGCCCTGTGGCTGGAGGACCCGGTGCAGGACGCCCGCCGCTACCTGCTCATCGGGGACCCGCCGGACCGGTGGCCCTCGCGCGCCTGGCTCCCCGTACCCCACGACGGGCCCCCGAAGGCGGCCATCGGTTTCCTGCGGACGCAGCCGGGCCCCTTCGCGGCCGACACCAGGGCGCTGCTGCGCCGGGCGGCCCGATTGTGTGCGGGGCCGCTGGGGATGCCGGAGCGGCCCCGCGACGGCGACGGCGAGGGAGCGGACGTCGACGTGGCGGCCGTCCAGCGGATCCTGGACGCGCTGGCCGGACCCGCGACCCTGCTCACCCCCCTGCGCTCGGAGACCGGCGAGGTGGAGGACTACCGCATCGACGCGGCGGCGCCCGAGTCGGTGGACGTCGCCGGGCGGCGCGGCAAGGAGCTCATCGGCCGCCGGATCCTGGAAACGTACCCGACCGTGGCGGGCACCCCGCTGTGGGACGGGTACCTGGATACGCTCACCACGGGCACCGGGTACGAGGGCGAGCCCTTCACCTACGAAGAGGTGGTCGCAGGCGTCCCGCGGCGGTCCGTCTACTCGGCACGGGCCTCCAGGCTGGGAGACCGCCTGGTCGTGACCTGGATCCGCCACGACACCAGCGAGCGGGAGGCACGGCGACTGGCCGACATGCAACGGCTGGGCAACCTCGGCTGGGCGGGCTGGAACCTGGCGACGGACACCATCACCTGGTCCGATCAGGTCTACGCCATCTTCGACCGGGACCCCCGAAAGGGGCCGATGACGCTCGAGGAACTGCCGCGGCACATCCTCCCCGACGACCTGCCGAAGCTGAGCGCGGCCGTCCGGCGGCTGCTGAGCAACGGGGAGGACATCGACCAGCCGTTCCGGATCACCACCGCCGACGGCGTGCGGCACCTGCGGATCGTCGCCGAGGCCCAGACGGACGTGGAGGGCACCCCCGTCGAGGTGCACGGCTTCTTCCAGGACCTCAGCGCGCAGCGCGGCGTCGAGCTCGCACTGCGTGAGAGCGAGCGCGCCGTCCTCCTCCAGCGCGGCATGCTCCAGGCCGAACGGGCGCTCGCCGCACGCCTCCAGGACACCCTGCTGCCGATCCCCGAGCAGTCCCTGGAACTGGCCGGCCTGTGCATCGACGTCGCCTACTTCCCCGCCGACCGGGGGGTCAACGTCGGAGGCGACTGGTACAGCGCCATCGAACTCCCGGATGCCAGCGCCCTGTTCGTCGTCGGGGACGTGGCGGGCCACGGTCTGGCCGCCGTCGGCACCATGGCCCAGCTGCGGTTCACCACGAAGGGCATGACGATCACCGGCTCGCCCCTGCCCGACGTCCTGCGCCGGCTCAACACCCTGCTGCTCCATACCGCTTCGGACCCGTCCGGCGGCGCCACCGCCACCATGGTCATGGGCCGCTACCAGCCCTGGGACCGGCGCCTGATCTGGGTACGGGCAGGGCACCTGCCCCCCTTGCTGGTCCGGGGCGACCGGGCGAGCTTCCTCGAGCAGCCGCCGGGCGCCCTCCTCGGCGCCAGCTTCGACGCCTCCTACGGGCAGGCCGTCATCGACCTGCTGCCCGGCGACCGCCTGCTGCTCTACACCGACGGACTCGTGGAGGAACCGGGCGAGGACCTCGACGTCGGACTCGACCGCCTCGCCGCGGCCACCCTGCGACTCCTCCGGGAGGGCCACGGCGACGCCCTCGCCCGGAAGCTCGCCGCGATGTGTCCGGGCAACCGCGACGACATCTGCGTTCTGGACATCCACGTCCCGGTCGACCCGTGATCCGGCGCGGGGGGGGGGGGAGGGGGGGGAGGGGGGGGGGGGGAGGGGGTGGTTGTCCCCATCCCCCCCCGCCCGATCTGAAGAAACAAGGAAGGGGGGGGGCCATCCACACCCAAAAACCCCCCC
>NZ_JBVIFS010000030.1:0-1351 GCF_055571215.1 Streptomyces sp. NPDC030995 | reverse complement strand
CCCCCCCCCCCCCCCCCTCACCCCCCCCCCCCCCCCCCCCCCCCCCCCCCCCCCCCCCCCCCCCCCCCCCCCCCGCGCCCATGCTCGCAGGCTTGGACGGCCCGGGACGGGGTAGGCGCCGTACACCCCGAAGATCCCGGATGGGAGGAGCCATGTCAGCCTCAGCGGGTCATCGGACCGGGCGGCACGGACGGGGGGTGTGTGACTGATGCCCACGGCGAGCGGAGAACGTTTCACCGTCGAGGCGCAGTCCCTCCCGGGGGCCACGGTTCTGGCCATGACGGGGGAACTCGACCACGACACCGCCGAGCCCCTGCGGCAGGCTCTGGACGCCACGTGGCAGGACGGCGGGCGGCTGCTCGTCGACTTGACCGGGCTGGATTTCTGTGACTCCACGGGACTGAACGTGCTGTTGCGGGGCCGACTCGCGATCCAGCAATCCGGTGGCAGCCTCGAGCTGGTCGGCTTGCACCCACCGGTCGCACGCATGTTCCACATCACGGGCGCGGACCGGCTCTTCCGGGTCCACCCCGATGTGGACGCCGCGCTGGCGGATCCCCGGCGCACGTAGCGGAGGAGCAGCCATGGACGAGGGCCGGTCGCCGGAGCTGACCCGGCGCCTCGTGCTGCACGGCGCCGCGGACGCGGTCACCCGGTGCCGTGACTTCACGCGCCGGGCCCTCACGGAATGGCCTTGGCCCCCGGGCCCCCTGGAGGAGGGCACCCCCGGGGCAGAGGTCATCGACGACGTCCTGCTCTTGGTGTCCGAAGTCGTCGCGAACGCCTGCCTGCACGCGGGCGGGCCGACCTCCCTGGTCCTGCGCTGCACGGACGAGTGGCTACGGATCGAGGTGACGGACGGGAGCCCCGCCGCACCGCAGGCCAAGCACCGGTCCGACCCGTCGCTGCCCGGAGGGCACGGGCTGCTCATCATGCAACGGCTGGGCCGCGACTGGGGCTGGAGTCCGGTGGACGGCAACGGCAAGTGCGTGTGGGTGGAGATCGACTCCCCGCCCGGCGAACTCCCGCCGGAGCCTCCCCACGACGGGCAGCCGCTCTCCCGGTGGTGCCCCCGGAACGCCCCGCGCGAGACCTAGGCCGTCTCTTTCGGATCTTGTCGGGCCCGCGACGCCTGGCGCCGCACCTGGCCGCGTTGTCGGGGCGCCCGAGTACGTCCAGTACGCGGCACGCCCCTCCGCCTTGCCATGCACGGCACCAGACGCCGCGGGCCCGGCCGACAAGATCCGAAAGAGACGACCTAGTGACCTGAGTCAGAGATTCGGTGGCAGTAGGCGGCGACTTTGTCGAGGATCTCGTCGGCTGTCTTCGTCCAGACGAAGGGCCGGGGTTG
>NZ_JBVIFS010000029.1:0-86399 GCF_055571215.1 Streptomyces sp. NPDC030995 | reverse complement strand
GAGTTGCCTGCGCGTCACGGCCACAGTCCTACCGGGTTCCACCCCACGAAGAGGGTAGAACCCAGGAACTGATCACGACATCACACAGGCCCTAGCAGCACCCGAGTCGGCCAGGCGGTCATCGTTCGAGACTGGGGCCTGCGGTACCCAGCTGGACAATTGGGTACGACCGGATCGGAACGGAATGAACGCCAGGCTTCGCCGTAGGTCAGGCCCAGTGGCACAGAAGGAGTTATGACGCCCCCAATATGCTTATCTCATGGCCTTTGTGCATCCTCGTTGGGGACTTCAGTTCCACTGGTGGGCGGTAGATCCGTTCGGCCGAGTCGGGTTGTTCTACTCCGCGTTCGGCCCTGTGCCCTCGGCGGCAAACGCCCATGAACAGACCATGGATGAGGCGACGGCCTGGGCCAGGACGCGTCACCCGGAGTGGTTCGACGCGCAGTGCGGGGAGGATGATTGTCCTTCGTACTGCGTCGTCGAGCTGGCACGGGCGCCGTATCTGTTCACCTGGGACGAGGAGCACGACTGTCGCTACGCTCGATACGGCGTGCCAACACAACCGCTTTTGGCGTCCGAGCTGCCTGCGGCACTGGCTGCTGCCGTGCGGCTTATAGAGGTTGACTTTTCCTTCGACCAGGCCCCGCAGGCCAACCTGGGATACCACGGAGGTCGGGAGGTCATCTCGGCCTCGGCGCTAACCCCCTGTACGTGCTGCCAACGGCACCCGGATGGGCGGGAGCCGCCCACCGCAGGAGAGCTCGGTGCCTCGTAGAGTTGTGAATCTGCTGCGCAGTTGGCCGGGGGAACGGCAGCTCTCTATGCGAGCTCGGCTGCGTTGGTCAACCAGCCACTGATTGCTGCTCCGCGCGGGCGCGGAACGACTCGTTTGAGGCGATGGCGACGCTGTTCTTTTGCTCGCGTTCGGTCAAAACTTGGAGCAGGAGCTCGGCGCCGCGGCGATCAAATTCCATCTAGCCGAGTTCGTCGATGCACAAAAGATCCACGCGGCCGTAACGGCGATCGTCTTCGTCAGCTGCTTCTCGTCGGCGGCCTCGACGAGCTCGTTGACCAGCTTCGTCGCCAACACGTACTCGACTCGGTAGCCGGCCATCGCGGCTTCGGTCCCGAGGGCGATCAGCAGGTGGGACTTGCCGGTGCCGGAGTCGCCGATCAGGCAGAGCGGCAGGCTCTTCTTGATCCATTCGCACGTGGCGAGAGTGTGGATCATGGCCGCGTCGATGTTGGGGTTGGCGTCGAAGTCGAACTTTCGGAGGGACTTGTCGCGGGGGAAACCGGCTGCTTTGATCCGCCGTTCGGAGCGTCGGCGGGCCCGGTCGTCGCACTCGGCGAGGAAGCCGAGGTAGGACATTTGCTCGCGTTCGGCTGTCGCGGCGAGCTCGGGGAACTGGGACCGGATGGTGGGCAACCGGAGCATCCTGCATGCCTGATCGACCGCGGCAGTGGTCGCTTGCTCGGTGCCTCGCTGGCGGGGGAAGGTCACAGTCGGGACGTGTCCGGCGGCCTTGTCCGGTTCGGGGCAGCGGGCCAGAACCTCTCTCAGGCCGGCCCGGTCTTCCTCGGTCATCCACCGGCGAATCGCCGCTCCAAGCAGGACGCGCGCGTGAGCGAGGTCGACCGCACACGCGACATCCTGACCGAGGAAGAGAACGAGGCGATCTTCCGCAGCGAGATCGTGCCGTTGCATCTCCAGGCCGCTTCCCAGGACCGGCCCACGGTCTCGTGATCGCCGGGCAGACAGGTGCGGGCAAGACCGCGATCACGGATCTGGTGACGTCCACGCTGGAGCGCGTCGGCGGTACCTCGATGAGGAAGCCAGGAAGTTGCCCTCGTATAGGCCCAACATGCGTCCTACATGGTGAGGTGCGAAACTCGAGAAGGACAGGTAGCGAGAGCCGATCAATACGCCCCTTTCAGGGGTGAGATCTAAGGCATACGTTACGTCTGAGTCACGTCGAGACGTGGTGACACGATCGCAGCCTTGTCGAGCCAGCGCGGCATCCCATTTACACCGAATAGGCGTCTCGGCGAGCGAGGTTCTGAGACAGGGAGTGTGAAAGGCATGGCCCGCATTCACAAGCGCCTTCCTGGTGTCACCGCTGCCTCGGTAGCGGTGATCACAGTCGTTGGGAGCATTGTGCTACCAACTGCCGCCGTCGCAGCCCCGAAACTGGTCTCGCAGACGGACACGTGCAAGTCGGGGTACGTGTGGCGTGAAGCTACCGGCCCCGACGACCACGTCTGCGTCACCCCCGGCGTCCGCGCCCAGGCAAGGGATGACAACGCCCACGCCGCAGATCGGCGGGTCAGCCCCAGTGACCCCACCTGCAAGTCCGGGTACGTATGGCGCGAGGCAACCGCCAGCGACCTCGTCTGCGTCACCCCTGGCACCCGCGCCCAGGCAAAGGACGACAACGCCCACGCCGCCAGCCGCGTGCAGTAAGACGAGCTGCAACGGCAACGTCCCCGAGCCCTGACTCCTCCGGCTCGCGCGGTCCGTCCCAACTGCGAGACGACCCGGGCGGTACCGGCAGGCTCGGTTCGGGCACGGCGCAGGGCGGCAGCCTCGGCCGCCGCCGCCCGGCGGCGGCGCCGCGCGCGGACGTCCTCGATCGGGGCCGGCGCGTCGTGGGTCAGCCAGCAGCTGCGGGGCCGTCTCCGGCCACACGAGGGGTGCATCGACTGGTCCTTTTTTCCTGGGAATCCCCCCATGGTCAGCTGTGACCAGCCCCGTCCTGCGCAGGGGCACCGACGGCAGGGGGGCGGCCCGAGCCGAAGCTCTCCGGTGTCTCGTCGCCGTCGGTCCACCAGACGCCGAGCCTCTGGCGGACCAGGAGCCAGCCACCCTCGGGACCCCGGCGGAAGTCCCAGTCGTACGGACCGCCCATGGAGTAGGGCGAAGAGCTCGGCTCGCTCCGCGTGACGGCAACGAACCACATGTATCCGATGCCCGTCGCCCGGTCCTCCTCCACCTGGAAGTCCATGTTCAGAATGTGGTGTTGCATGCTCGGGAAGTGCGCCTCCGCCTCCTCCACCTTCGCCCGGACCGCCTCCCTCCCATGGATCTCTCCCCACGGCCCGAACTCCAGCACCGCGTCCTCGGCCCAGCACTCGATCCAGGCCCGCCAGTCCTTGCGGTCCAGCGCCCGCCAACCGCGGATCATGAGCCGCCGCAGCGCTTCCTTGTCCTCCAGGACCCGCAGTCGGCGCAGCAGGTCCTCGTACTCCCCGGCGGTCACCGGGCACTCGCGGCAGGACGTACGACGATCTCGTTGACGTCGACCTCTGCCGGCTGGGCGACGGCATAGGCAATGGCCTCGGCTATGGCGGACGCCGGCAGCGCCACGGCGCGATAGGCCTTCATGGCCTCCCTCGCGGCAGGATCAGAGATCCCTTCGGCCAGCTCGGACTCGGTCACGCCCGGAGAGACCAGAGTGACCCGGAGGGAGCCGTCGGACTCCTGGCGGAGCCCTTCGGATATGGCTCGGACGGCGAACTTGGTGGCGCAGTAGACAGCCGCAGTGGGCGACACCTCGTACGCACCGACGGAGGCGACGTTCACGAAGTGCCCGCCGCCCTGGGCGCGCATCATTGGCAGGGCGGCGGCGATCCCGTGCAGCACACCCCGCACGTTCACGTCGATCATCCGGTCCCACTCGTCGACCTTCAGCGCGTCCAGCGGCGAGAGCGGCATCACCCCGGCGTTGTTGACCATCACGTCCATTCGGCCGTAGTGCTCGCAGGCGGCGGCCACGAAGGCCTGTACATCGGCGGCGTCAGTGACATCCAGCCGCTGGAAGGCCGCGGTGCCACCTGCCTCATGGATCTCCCGGCTCAGCGCATCGAGCCGATCGGTGCGCCGCGCGCCCAGGAACAACCGGTGGCCGTCGGCAGCGAGACGCCGAGCCGTCGCCTCCCCGATCCCGCTGCTGGCTCCGGTAATGGCCACGACCTTGGCTTCGTTCCTCATACTTGCCCTACTCCTCGTTCGAAACGGCTGACTCCGCCCGACCGAGTCTGTGCATCCAGCAGCCGGCCAACCAGGACGCACCAGACCCAGGCAGCACACCTCCTCACCGCCTAGCCTGTGGCCATGACCGTGACCGGCAATCTCCTCGGAGAGTTCCTCCGCGCGCGCAGGGCGGCCCTGGGGCCGCAGGACGTCGGCATGGTGAGCCACGGCGTACGCAGGGTCGCCGGCCTGCGCCGCGAGGAGGTCGCCGGCCTGGCCGGAGTGAATGCGGACTACTACGCCCGGCTGGAGCAGGGCCGCGAACGCCATCCCTCGCCCCAAGTCCTCGACGCCCTCGCCCGGGCCCTGCACCTCGCTCCCGACACCCACGCCCACCTGCACCGCCTGGCCGGCACACCCCCGGCCGACCGGCCGGCCACCGACCGGATCAGCCCGGCCCTCCGCCAGCTCCTGGACGGCTTCTCGGACGCCCCGGCGTTCGTCATCAACGCCGCCCTGGACATCCTGGCGGCCAACCCCCGGGCCGAGGCTCTGCATTCACCGTTCGCGCCGGCGGACAACCTGGCGCGCATGGTCTTCCTCGACCCGGCGGGCCGGCGCTTCTACACCGACTGGACCTCCACGGCCCGGGCCACCGCGGCCCACCTGCGGCAGGCCTCCGGCATCACACCGGACGACCCGCGCCTGCGGTCTCTCGTCCGCACCCTGACCGCCCACAGCCCGGACTTCGCCCGTCTGTGGACCACCCACGAGGTCCTGGTCAAAACCCAGGACACCAAGCACCTGCACCACCCGTCCGTCGGCCCCCTGACCGTGACCTACCAATCCTTCGACGTCCGCGCCGCCCCGGGCCAACAACTCATCGTCTACCAGCCCGCCCCCGACACCCCCACCGCCGAAGCCCTCTTCCGGCTCGCCACCCGAACCGCCGGGCCCCTACCTGGTGACGCTGCCGAGCCATAGCAGGTCACGAGCCCGGGTCATCGCCACGAAGAGCTGGCTGCGCAGCAGTTCCTCACGCTCCCGGGCCGTCTGCGACGTCTCCGTACCGCCCGCCGTGTCGGCCTGCGTCCCGTTCGCGAGCACCGCATCGTGCCGGGGCAAGAAGACGTTCTTGAACTCCAGGCCCTTGGCCCTGCGATAGGTGCCCAGCTTCACCGCGTCGACGGCACGGCCGTGGTAGTGCTCCAACGGGCACACGGGGATGCCCGCCTGGGCGAGCAGCCGCTGGTAGTGGCCGATGGCGCGCATGGAGGGGCACAGCAGGGCGGTGTCGGCAAGCGCGCCATCGGGCAGGGAGCGCAGGGCGTCCAGAAGTTCCCTGTCGTGGGCGTCCACCGTGGGCCTGGTGATGCGTACGACGTCCCCGTCGTGGTAGGTGAGGTCGACATCGCGGCGGCCCGGGGTGCGCGTGCCGTCGAGGTCCTCGAAGGCATCGTCGGCCACGACGGTGAGGGCCGCGTCCAAGATCTGCTTGCTGTTCCGGTAGTTGGTGCGCAGCACCTGTCCGCGGTCGCCACGGATGTCGATGCCCGCGTCGGTGAGGCGGAAGCCGCCCGGGTACACGGTCTGCTGGCCGTCGCCGACGAGCAGCAGACCGTTGGGCACATCACCGACGAGCGCGTGCAAGAGACGCACTCCGACAAGCGTGAGGTCCTGGACCTCGTCCACGATGACGCCCGCGTACGGGGCCGCTCGCGCCGGCGTGACGCTTCGGCCAGGGCGAGGGAGAGGACGTCGTTGAAGTCGTGTACGCCGCGCCCGCTGCGCAGCGATTCGTACTCCTCGTACAGCTCCCACACCGCCTGCCGGTGCGTGCGGTGGAGGCTCGCTTTCCTCCGGCGCCTGGGGACGGTCGCGTACTCCTCGAAGCGGGTGAGGCCTCGCCCCTTGATGACGTAGTCGATCTCTTCGTGCCAGTAGGTCGGGGCCGGGTCGAGCTCGGCCAGTCGGCTCTCGCGGCCGACGTGTTTCCAGGCAAGGCTGAAGGCGGTCTCGGCCTTGTCTCCGTGCAGACGCACCGGTATGCCCCGCTCCTGCAAGAACTCCTGTGCCCAGGAGTGGAGGCTGCGGAAGTCCACCCGGTCGGCGACGGCCGGGGCCATGGTCCTGAGGAAGGTGCTCTGCACACGGGGCAGGTTGTTGGCGAAGGTGACGTACAGGATGCGGCCGGTCGTCCGCCTGGCCAGGTGGGCCGCACGGTGCAGGGCAACGACTGTCTTGCCGGTACCCGCCGGTCCGCTGATGCGTGCCGGGCCCGACCAGTTGCGGCGCACGAGTGTTACCTGATCGGGGTGGAGGAAGGTCATCCACTGCTCGATCGGCGCCTGCATCGCCCCCTTCAAGGCCGCGTCACGCAGCCCTTCCAGGTCGAACAGCCCGTCCGAGGAGCTTTGTCGGTGGCGCTCGGGCGCCGACGACACCTGCTGGTCGACGGCCGACCCCGCATGGTGCGGGAACACCCGCTCGAGATGATCGGCGATCGCCCGGACCGACTCCCCCCGCAGTCTGTGCCGCTGCGAGAGCAGCACGGGGCCGATCTCGTGTTCACCCAGGAGCCGTATCCGGCCGAGGCTCGCGTCGAAACGCTGCCCGGCGAACACCATGAGCGGCTGGACCGCCACCGGTGACATTCCGAGAGACGCCACTGCGCTCTCGGCAGCCTTCGTGGCGGCGAGCAGCTTGGCCGCGTGTTCGTCCCCCGGCTCGCCGCCGGCCATGACGTCGATGACGAAAACACCGCCGGGCCCCACCAGGAGCATGTCCGCGTTGGCGGTCCGCGTCCCGGACCATTGCCGGTCGACGAGCAACCGCCACCCGCGCGCGGTCAGTACCAACAGCTGGGCGAGAACCCGCTGCTCGCCTTCGCCGGCTGCTTCCCACCGCAGGGCCTGCCGACGGGCGGCCTGCCACTGCTCCCGGAGTAACCGCTCCTGCCGCCGCGCGTCCTGCGCCCGCTGCGATGCCGCCCCGCCTGCCCCCATACCGAGCCCCCCTCGTACGCGGAGTATCGATCATAGGACGGAACGCGACCGGAACGGCAGGGCGCATGCCGGCCCGGCAGCGGCCCCGCTTTCACCCCTTGCACGGGAGGGTGGCGGCGAACCGTGCCTGGGCGAAGAACCACGGCTACGACGAGCACTACGGCGAGGCCCCGCCGCGCAATCGGGTGCGGCGGGGCCCGGAGTGCCCAAGGCGTATCAGGAGGCCGGCACCGGACTTTCCGGCGCCAGCGAGTTGCCTGCGGGGATGTGGCCGCAGTCGGACGGGGCTTTGCTGCCTGCGAAGCGGTCGTTCAGCCAGTCCATCGCGACGGGTGCCCAGATGACGGGCACGCCGACGTGACTGAGCAGGTCGAACTGCTGGTACTTGATCGATCCGTTGCCGGCCCCGCAGTACTGCCGGGCGAGTGTCCTCACGTCTCCGGCGACCATGACCCCGTCACCGGTGCCGATGCCCGGGCGGTTGCCGAAGGTTCCTTCCAGGACTCCCCCGTTGCCCTGCGCGATGTACCCCGGGATGGTCGGGGTGGGTGCCGAGCCGAGGTTGATCCTGTTCACCGCCTGGACGAAGGCAGGCACCGAATTCGGGTCGGAGTACTGCGGCTTCGCCATCTTCTTCCAGGTCAGGCCGGGGTAGTGGCCCAGCGCGTCGACGATCGACCCGTGCTCCAGCTTTTCGTACACCTCCAGGCCGTAGCCGTTCAGGTAGGGCTTGAGGTCGATGTCGTACGACCGGGAGACGCCAATGATCGCCATGGGGATGACACCCGACCACACGAGGGAGCCGTCCACGTACTTGAGGTTGTGTGCCGGGTCCACGAGCAGACCGCCCTCGGCGAAACCCACCAGCTTGCTGTTGACCTCGGGCGCGTAGGAGGGTGCGAGCGCGGCCGCCCAGTTGGTCGCGATGGAGCCGCCGGAGTATCCCATCAGACCGAACCTGGTGTTGGCGTCCATGCCGGTCTCCGCGGACCTGGTTGCGGCACGGATCGAGTCCAGCGTGTTGGTCGCGTACTCCGGGCCGGCCGCGAAGTTGGCGGTCTGTCCCTCGGTGTCCGGGATGACGAGGTTGTAGCCCTGCAGCAGCAGCGGCGCCATGAAGACGGCCTCGGCATTCGCGATGACGCCGCCCAGGGTGAGGTCACCGGCGATGGCCCGGGACGGGCCGTCCTCGGGGTTGAGCGAATCGTAGAACGACTGGTAGGACACCGCCTTGCTGCCATCGCCCGTCAGACTGCGCACCACCGTGGTCACGTTGGCCGACGGACGGCCCTGGGCGTCAGTCGTGCGATAGAGCAATTGGATCGCCGTGACCGGCGTGGGAAGGCCCACGAGGTGGTACTGCAGCGTCCGCGTCTTCAGCACGGTGCCCGGCGCGAACGAGGAGAGGGGCTCGCTGCCGGTGTAGGTGTAAAAGGGGTCGCTCGCGGTAGCACTCGACGGCGTGACCGCGGCAGCCGTTGCCGCCGGAGCGGCGGTCACGACCATCGCGGCGACAAGGGCGGTGGCCAGGAGACGAACGGTGTTGCTGGACATGACTCCCCCGAATCGTGGAATGGGATCGCTGGACTTGCCGGAGATGGAAGGTCTCCGTGGGCGGCACTGATGCGTGGAACGCGGTGGGACACGGCGGGACACGGCGGGACCACCTGGCCGGGCGGGTCGCCCCGCCGGTGAAGCGGTCCGAAGTGGCTGCTCCGCGCGGTCTGGTGGACCGGCCGGACCTGGACGTTCCGGGCAACGTCGCCGTGGGGCGTGGCAACGCCGCCGTGGCGGTCCATCGGCCGTTGCGTGCCGGGCCTGACGTGTGCTCAGGTTCCCGGTCCGTGGAATGCGCCCGGATCAGCAGGTGGCGCAGGCAGCCCCGGCAGGGAGGCGGCGTGATCAGGTGGGGGCGCGGCGGCCTGTTGCGCGGGCACGGCGGTCCTCCGGTGCGGGTGGGGGCGTGGGGATCCGGTGGAGGATGCGCTCTGGGTCTGAACGCGTCTGGCGATCCACCGGGCAGGCGTGTTACCAACTAGTAAGTAACGTCCCGGAAACCAGCATGGGTGCGCGACGGGGCCATGTCTCCGGGTCGCACAACAGAGATTCGCGAGGTGCATTGTGACCGGATCCAAACCCGCGGAAAGCGCGGTGGGGCCGCAGTTCGGCGGCGTCCCGGTTCACAAGCGGCTTCTGGCCGCCGCGCCGACCCTGGCGCCGGCGGTGACGGCCCGGCTCGTCGAGCAGCTGCCCGCCTACGGAGCACTGCCCTCGGAACAGCTCCGCGGTGAGGTCACCAAGGAGGTGGACCGCGGAATCCGGGCCTTCATCCGGGTGCTGCGCCACGGCGAGCTGCCGGAGGAAGCCGAGTTGGCGAGGATCAGCGAGTCGTCGGCTCGACGCGCCGATGAGGGCGTGCCGCTGGAAGCCGTCGTCGGCGCCTACCACCTCGGTGCGGAGGAGTGCGCGGCCCAGATCCTTGCGACGGCCGAGCCGAGCGACCTGCCGGACGTACTGCTGGTCCAACACCGGCTGCTCGGCTACCTCCGACAGGTGAGCTGCGCGGTCGCGGCAGGGTACGTACAGGAGCGGCAGGCGGCCCTCGGTGACGAGCAGGTCGCCCGGCAGTCTCTGCTGTCCCGGCTGCTGGAGGGCGGCGACCCGCAGGCCGCGGCCGACCGCGCCGGCATCCGGCTGCCTCCCACGTACCTCGTCCTGAGCATCACCATGGGACCGCACCCGGATGAGCTGCGGCCCGGCGTGAACCACTCTGTCGCCGCTCGCCGCAAACTCCGGCGACTGCGCAACGAATTGCAGCGCCAGACACCGGGTGTCCCGCTGTCCGTGCTGTCCGGCGACGGGGGGCTGGTGCTGATCCCGTACGAGACGCCGGCCGCCGACTTCGCCGCCGCGGACCGGGGGCGGCTCACCCGCCTCGTCGAGCAGCTCGGTCGGATGTGCGGCGCCGAGCTGCTGGTGGCGGCGGCCGCTGCCGCACCGGACGGCGTCGCGGACGCCGCCCGGATGGTCGGTGAGGTACGGCGCGTCGCGGAGGCATCCGGCCGAGGGCCGGGACTCTACCTGCTCGACGATGTGCTGCTGGAGTACCAGCTGAGCCGCCCGAGCCGGGCCAGGGACGGGCTCGCCGCGCTGCTCGGCCCACTGGCCGGGCGCCCGGAACTGCTCGACACACTACGGACCTTCCTCGCCTGTGGCCTCGACCGACGCCGGGCCGCCGCCCGGCTCCAGGTGCACCCCAACACGGTGGACTACCGCCTGCGCAAGGCGACGGAGCTCACCAAACTGGACGCGGCCCGGGGCGCCGACCTGCTGACGCTGCACGCCGCACTGGCCGCCCACGACTCCGTACGGCAGGGCGAGCCCGACACCAGCTGACATGCCGGGGTGGCCGGGCGCCGTCAGGGCATCGGTACGTCGGTACGTCGGTACGTCCCCAACTCGGAGGTCGGCGCGGGTGGTTGGCGGCGGTCCGGAGCCGGAAGTTGACAACGTTTCAGTTCCGGTGGCCGGCAATCTGGCCAAAAACCTTCCGGCGCGATGCGACATGTGAAATTTTACACGTCACACATCAGTCGCCCGTGTCCCCAGCACGCGGCCAGAACGGCCCCGGAGGCCCCCACAGATGCATCCCTTCCGGATATCGAAGGCCAACGCGCGCAGACTTCCTGCGCTCGGCGCAGCCGTCTTCATCACGCTCGGCCTGTTCACGCCACAGAGCCAGGCCGCCTCCGTCGCCGCCACGACCCCGGCCAGTGCGAACGCAAGTAGAAACGCGGCCTCGGCGCCGCGGTCGATCCCGGTCCCCAAGTCGCCCGACGCTGTGAGCAACGGCTCCCGCTTCCGGATCTCCTCGCAGGACAGTGCCGAGGAGTCCGCCCCGGCACCCGCCCCGACCGTCGAGCCCGGCAAGGCCGACAAGCAGTCCTCGGCCGCCGCCGGGGACGAGTGCGGCGACCTCTCCGGCGTGATCAACGCCACGGGCGGCGCGTTGGTCCAGCAGCTCAAGGCCCTCCCCCGGATCACCTGTACCTACCCGCTGTTCAGCCTCACCGGGGAGAACGCGCGCAAGGCCTTCCGTGAAGCCCAGATGGTGACCGTCGCCAACGCGCTGCGCGAGGCCTCCACCACCTACTCGGGCAACAACAGCGCCACCGTCGGGCAGTTGGTGCTGTTCCTGCGCGCCGGCTACTACGTGCAGGACAACAACGCGGACGTCGTCGGCGACTACGGCACGGCGCTGGACGGCGCGGCGCTCGGCGCGCTGGACGCCTTCTTCGCCTCCCCGCGCAGCAAGGACCTCACCGACGCCAACGGCGAGATCTTCAACGAGGTCGTCACGCTGATCGACAGCACCCACGCGGCCGGCCGGTACGCCGGCGTCGTCAAGTGGATGCTCGGCAGCTACGACGGCACCTGGCCCGGCCAGATGAACCTCGCCATGCAGCACGTCGAGTGGGTCGTCGAGAACGGCTTCAAGGCCAAGAACGACGACCGCGGCTGGCGGGCCGCCCTCAAGGCCGACCCCACCATCCTCAACACCTGGGCCGGCTTCATCACGCGCAACGGCGCGCAGCTGAACCGCTTGGACGTCGTCAGCAACGTCGGCCGTTACCTCGGCTTCGCCCTCGACGTCCCCGAGCTCAAGGACCGGGTCCGGCCGCTGCTCAAGGACCTGATCAACCGCTACCCGAACGTCGGCCCCACCGCGCCGATCACCATGAACCTGGGCTGGTACACGCGCCAGTACGACCGGAACAACTGCGCGGCCTACGCCATCTGCGACCTGGGCGACCGCGTGCTCCCGGCGATCCTGCCGATCCAGCACACATGCTCCCCGGACCTGAAGATCCGCGCCCAGGACATGTCCCCCGGACAGCTGGCCGGCACCTGCACCAGCCTGGTCAACCAGGACGCCTACTTCCACCGGGTCATCGGCGACAAGGGCGCGATCCCCGGTGACGTGAACACCAACCTCGAGGTCGTCGTCTTCGACGACTACACCCAGTACTCGCTGTACGCCTGGGCCATCTACAACATCGACGTCGACAACGGCGGCATGTACGAGGAGGGCAACCCGGCCGCCGCCGGCAACCAGGCCCGCTTCATCGCCCACGAGGCCCACTGGCTGCGCCCGGACTTCCAGATCTGGAACCTCAACCACGAGTACACCCACTACCTCGACGGCCGCTACAACATGGCCGGCGACTTCGAGGCCAGCCTGACCACGCCGACCATCTGGTGGGTCGAGGGCATCGCCGAGAACATCTCTTACGGCTACCGGGGCGTGCGCAACGCCGACGCGATCGGCGAGGCCGGCAAGAAGACCTACAAGCTCAGCGACCTGTTCGACACCGTCTACAACCAGGACGGGGACCCCGAGGTCAACTCGAACCGGGTCTACCGTTGGGGCTTCCTCGCGGTCCGCTACATGCTGCAGGCGCATCCCGCCGACGTCGAGACCGTGCTGGGCAAGTACCGCACCGGTGACTGGAACGGTGCCCGCACCTTCCTGAAGCAGACCATCGGCACCAGCTACGACGCCGGCTTCGCCACCTGGCTCACGACCGCCTGCGCGACCAACGACTGCGGCCTCCTGCCGGAGGCCTCGTCCACCCCGCTCTGCACCATCGGCGACCCCCGCCAGTTCGACAAGAACTGCCGCCGGGACAATCTCGCGGCCGCCACCGGCAACTACAGCTACCACTTCGTGTACCTGCCGGCCGGCGTCAAGCAGCTGACCATCACCAGTAGCGGCGGCACCGGCAACGCCGACCTGTACTACGGCGGCAGCAACTGGGCCACCACCAGCAGCTACCAGGCGAAGTCCACCAACGCCGGCAACAGCGAGACCCTGACGATCGACAACCCGCCGTCCGGCTGGGTCTACTTCAGCCTCGCCGCCGCGCAGGACTTCAGCGGTGTGAGCGTCTCCACGCAGTCAAAGTGAGCCGTCCGCCGGGGCCGGCCGAGCCTCGGCGAACGAGGATCCGCTGAACAGGGATCCGCTCGGCAAGGAGGGCCCCGCCGCACCGGCGCTGCCGGCCACCCGAGCCTGAGCGTGACGGCGGTCCTTGCCATCCGATCGCGGATGGCAAGGACCGCCGCTCGTATCGACACCACCGGCCTGTTGCTGACCGTGCCGGTCACCGCCGCGATCGGGGCGGTTGTGCATCTGCCGGCCACCGCCATCTAGTGCTGTGGCCGGAAAGGTTTGCCGGGTCACGGCGTCCGGTGCCATGGGGCCTCCCCAGGCCCGCAGGGCCTAGGGGACACATCGCAAGGCGGAGGGCCGCGACTCGTACTGGACGTGCCAGCGCGGTCCGACAACGCGGCGAGGTGCCGTGCCGGGGGCCGTGACCCGGTGAACCTTTCCGGCCACAGCACTAGGAGGGCCGGGACCTGCCTTCGTTGGGCGGCCGGGTTGGAGCATGCTGGGGGTGCGCCAACGCACTCTACTTCGGTGGCAGGAGGCCGGTCGGTGTTACGCATTCACTTCACGGCGGAAGACCTCGCCCGGACACGGGTGGCCGCGACGATCGGTGTCGCAGCGGAGGTCTACTACAGCCTGGAGCTGCTGAGAGCGAACCGGGAGCTTCCTCACTTCCGCTCGTGGCGGTCAGCGGTCGCGGGCCGGATGGGCGCGGACACGCGCCCCCTGACGTCCCTGGTTCCGGTGCGCGGTCCCGGGCTTGATCTGCTGGCCCTGATGGGCGATGTGCCCTCTCTGGACCACGCCGTGGACAACCTGCTGCACGCCCCGGTGTCCCGGCTGCGACGCGAGTTCGAGGGTCTCGACTTCTACCCCGGACACCTGCCATGGGCCAGGCGGGTGTCCGAGGGCGACCGCGAGGCGCGGCGGGAGCTCGCCGAGGCCGTGCGCGCCTGCCATCGGCTGACCGTGGAGCCCTACTGGCATCGAGGGCGGTCCGAACTGGTCGCGCTGTCCACCCGTTGCGCGAACCTGGTGTTGGAGGGAGGCATCGATCTGCTGCTGCGTTCGATCTGCGCACCACTGGTCCGCTGGCGTCCGCCGGTGCTCGAAGCTCCCTACCCGCGCCCAGTTGAGGTGCGTCTCCAGGGAAGGGGACTGATCATCACGCCCACGGTCTTCTCGAAGCGCCCGGTGAGCTTTCTGTGGGATCCGCTCGATACCGCCCAGCCACCCCGACTGACCGTGCCGGCTCTCCGCAGGCCGCTGACCGGTACCGAACCGGCAGAAGCGGACGGCTCCGCCGTGCGGAACCTGGAGTCTCTGCTCGGCCGCACGCGAGCTGCCGCCCTGCATGTGACAGCAGAGGGCTGTACGACGAGCGAACTGGGCCGCCGCCTCAACGTCACGGCCGCAGCGGCCAGCCAGCACGCGACAGTGCTGCGGAACACGGGCCTCATCACCACCAGCCGCCGAGGCGGGTCCGTGCTGCACCTCATCACCCCCCTCGGGCTGGCCCTGCTGCGGACCGGTGCCCTGACGGAACCGTGAGGCCCGAGGGCACCGCGGCGTCAGACCGGTGGGCGCAGCGCCGCCCTGCTCGGGTGCCACCGGACACTCGTGCCGAGGTGCACGAGGCGCCGCGCCTGCCGTCCCGGCCCCCCTTTAAGCCGTGACTTAAGAGGTAGGCCGCAGGTGGCCGACCCGGCCAGGATGTGAAGCCGCAACCCGGCTCATCCCATCCTGGAGATCGCATGAAGACTCATCTCGCCGCCGCCCTCGGTTCTGTCGTGCTGACCGCGGCCACCTTGCTGGTTGCTCCCGCCGCCGGCGCGCAGACCGCCGCCTATCCCACCAGCGATTTCGACGTCACGGTCGGGAACACGTGGACGAAGGGCACGATCACCTGGTACAACCGGTCGGTCGTGGTGACGGGGACCCACAAGTCGGTCAGCTCGGCCGGTCCGGCGTACTGCCGGCGCACCTGGACGTACACCTACAACGCCGCTGACACCGTGAAGCTGGGCTCGGATGGCTCCGACTCTTCCGACACGGCGTGCGGTACGTCCAAGAACTTCAGCTTCACCGTTCCGGCAGATGTCCCCGGCGGAGCCGGACTCGTGCGCGTCTGTCTCGACGACGGCAATCTCAAGGACCTGCTCTGTCACCCTTACCGGCGGCCCTGACGAGCCCCAGGGCAGAACAACACGCGACGTACCGCTACCGCAATGAGCCCTGGCAGGCCGTGTGACGGCCTGCCAGGGCTCGGGTGGTGCACCCGAGCCCCTTGGAGGGCAAGCTGCGAGTGCATTGGGCTCACCAGCACCGCGGACGCCGGTCGGATGCGTGGACCGGTATCGGGCCACTCCTGGCCATGCGGCTCGACACGGGTATCACCTGAGCTCGGTCGACCGCTCCTGGTCGGCCTCCGCCCGCGCCGAGCTCGCTCAGGAGCAGCGCGCCACGCTCACGCAGCTGGGAGTGGATGGGGCGTGAGTGAGGTCGCAGCTCTACCGGGCCGTGCCCCGCTGCCCCCGTTGGAGGGGCGGCATTCACCTCCATGGCTGACACCGCTTGCGGCCCTCGTGTACTGCATCAAGTATTTGACTCCGATCGCCCTACCCCCACCATCGGAGGAAGAAAGGGGCAAGAAGTCGTACGCTGTGCTCAATTTGCCTGGGGCACCGTCGCGGCGTATCGACTCCTGAAGTCTTCGACTGCATCGTTGCCTGCGAGAAGAATTGCCCCTAGTCCTGGCTTCCGGCACGGCCCCCGTACCTCGGGCGCGGGGGGGCGTGCCAGGGCGGCGGTCGGTCTGGGAAGCCCCACCACCTCGGGCACTTCGGAGATGAGTTGGCTTATGCCTCAGGAAGAAACCCAGGAGCTCTCGGCGATATCGGTGGAGTGGGAGCCATGGCGGATAGCGCTCGCTCCCGATGGGCTCAGGGCCTACGTGGCGACGTCAAACCCCGGGAGCGACGGGGGAAGCAGTGGCCGGGTGTCTGTGATCGACACGGCGGCCGGAGCGGTCGTCACCGACATAGACCTCGGTCGCCTCTTCCTCGGAATTCTGGGAGGTGACTTGGCGGTGTCCCCAGACGGTGGTCATCTCTACGTGACTGGCGGGCGTGAGGTGACGGTGCTCGACCTCGCCACGAACCGGGTGGCCACGAGGATTGCCCTCCCAGAAGGGTTCACGCTCGCGACTGGAGTGGCGATCGCCCCCGACGGGAGCCGGGCCTTCGTGCTGGTACAGGGAGGTGGCGATGCAGGCGGGATGTGCGTGATCGACACAGCGTCCCAGTCGATCGCCCACCCGATCATCGGACTGTCCTTCGAACCCTTCGGGGTGGACCTCAGCCCCGACGGCAAACACGCCTACGTGAGCCATTCCGGTGATTCCGGGATGGTGATCGACCTCGCCACCCAGAACGCCGAGGTTCTCCCGTTTCCGTTCGAAGGCGCATTCTGGATGGCGATCACCTCGGACGGCAAACGCGCTTACGTCGGCAGGGATCACAACGACGATCTGTGGGTGACGGACCTGACGACCCACAACGTGACTGCCGTTGTCCCTACGATGCGCAACATCGGCGACGTGACCATCACCCCGTACGGTCACCTCGTCTACGTGGCACAAGGCGGGGGCCACGGAACTGAGCCCAACGTCATGGTGGTCGATACCGCCACGGACAAGGTCACGTGTTGTCCTGCCTCGTGGTTCAACGCCCAGCCACGGGGCATGGCCATCGCCCCAGATGGGAAACACGCCTACGTCACCGACTCGCGCCACCGCAAGGTTTTCGTCGTCCCGGTTCCCGAAAGCCCCCCGGTACCGGGCTGATCCCGCCAGGGCCGAAAATGCGATGACCTGCGATGACGGATCGTGGCACAGTCACCGCATGTCCAACGACGTCGCCTAGCCCGTCTTCCGTACCCCCGACCCCGCACTCGCCCTGAGCACTGCGCGCCGCCTCATGGAGTTCGGCCGCCGCGAGTACTCCGAGGTCTCCGTGTCCGCCGAGCTCCGTTCCGTCGCCGAGGTTCTGTGGGTGGCGAAGGAGCTGCCCGGGGCGTGGTTTCAGGGGCGGGAGGAGTACGGGGAGTTCGACGGGGTGCCATTGGAGGACCAGCCCGCGCTGGTCGTCGGCGTTCAGGGGCCCGGTCTGCCGGCCGACCCGTCTGCGTACGAAGGGCGGCTGCCGGTGGAGTGCGAGCTGCACGACCTGCCGGTCGACAGCATCGAGGACGCCTCACGGCGGCGATCGGCCCGAACGTGGGCGCGATCAACTGGGAGAGCCTGTGCTGGCCGGACGCGCCCGAGGTGGGCCTTCTCGGCGAGTCCAAGCACGCCGAGGTGACGCTCCTCCTCAACACCCGCACCCGCGAGCTCGACGAGCCCGCCGATGACCACACCGTCCTCGTCCACGTCCGCAGCGCCCGCGTCGACGGCCGCCAGATGCGGGAGCCGTACGCGCACTGGCTCGCCGAACAGGTGGGTCTCACGGTCATCGGTCCCGGCCAGCGGATCTGAAGCCGGCCGGGCCGCCCCGATGAGTTTCGGCGGCGGGCCGCCCCAGACCCAGCCGGGGCACCCGGATCCACCTTGAGGAACGGTCCTTCGCCCAGGTCATCCAGATGTCCGAGCGCGATGGCTTCGAGCCGCACGAGAGCGAGAGAGATCTCCGCGAGGTCGGACTCAACTTGCAGGACGAGGGCGACCGGCTCCGCGTGTTGGCGCGAGTGGAGCCGTTGTTCGGCTTGCCGCCGCGCCCGCGTCGGCCGCCGGCGGTGCGTCTTCGCCCCGGGCAGTGGGTTCGGTGGCAGCTGAACTACCGGTTCAGCAGCGCCGCCGGGATGCAGGACTGGTCGTACTGGCTCGACACCTTCAACGTCGCCTATGGGCCCGTCGACTCGAACGTGTTCCTGTCGGAGCCGACCGTTCTGGTCGATGAGTGTGGCCCGGTTCGATAGCGGCGGCAGGCGATCCGAGCTGGTCAGGATGCGGTTTTCGAGTAGCGGCGCGAGGTCGGCATCGTCAGGGCTCACACAGGCGTACGGCGAGGGCGGCGACGTCGTCGTCAAGGCGTCCTCTGCTGTAGCGCAGGAGATCGCGGTGAAGAGCCGTGAGCAGTTCGCGGGGCGGCGTGGGCGGCTGTCGACGCATCCAAGCTGCCAGCGGGAAGAACTCGCCGTCGCGGGCGCGAGCCTCGGCGATCCCGTCGGTATAGAGAAGCAGCAGGTCGCCGGGGGCGTAACCGAAGGTGTCGACGTTGTAGTGATCGCCGATCAGCTCCGCGAGGCTGAGCAGCGGCGAGGGGGTGGCCGACTCGAGGACACGGAGTTTCCCGCGGTTCAGGAGCAGCGGCGGGGGGTGTCCACAGTTCAGGATGCCGATACGTCTGCCCTCGTGCGGGATCTCGACGAGGAGGGCGGTGGCGAAGCGTTCCATCGGCCCCTCGGGCGGAAAGGCGGCGTTGTATCGGGTGCTGCTGGCGTCCATCCTGCGTGCGACGTTCACCATGTCGGGCTCGCCGTAGGCCGCCTCCCGGAAGGCGTTGACGATCGCCGCGGCCGCCCCCACTGCCGGCAGGCCCTTGCCCCGCACGTCACCGATGAGCAGCCTGACCCCGTAGGGCGTGTCGACCACCTCGTAGAAATCCCCGCCGATGCGGGCCTCCGCCGCGGCCGCGAGGTACAGCGACTCGATCTCGATGCTGCCGAAGCGGCGTGGCATGGGGCTCAGGACCACCTGCTGCGCCGCGTCGGCGACGAGGCGTACCTGAAAGAGGGTGCGCTCCCGCTGGAGCCGGACGTGGCTTCCGTACGCGGCGGCCACGGTGACCGCGATGATCCCCGCGGCCGTCCACCACGTTCCCAGATCGGGGAAAACGAGGCTGAGGCCGATCATCAGAAAGAGGCAGACCGTCCCGAGCAGGACGGTGGGGAGGACCGGCCACATGGCGGCGGCCAGGGCCGGCGCCGCAGGCAGGAGGCGGCTGAAGGCCATCTCCGGCGGCGTGGTGTATGCCAGGCTGGCGATGACGACGGTCAGGATGACCGGCGACAGCCGTACAAGTCTTCCCGGGCCGGGGCGCCTGCGGAGCCGCGGCCGTCCCGACTCGATCACACTTCCCAGAATATCTACGTAATGGGGGTACGGCACTCTGACCGGCGAGGGCGGGAGCCGCGTCCGCTGGGACAAGGCGCTGCTGATCGAGTGACGCGGCGGCGGGCCGGCGGTCTGTCGCCCGGGCACCGCCGAGGACGAGGGCAGCAGGAGGCTGGAGCGCCTTCCTGGGCGGCTTCACGGCGGGCCGATCCCGGGCGGCGAGGCCCGGAGCCAGAGCCGGGCCGTTCAGGTGCTGGTCAGGGGGCTGCGCTCGCTCCGTACGTTGGTACCATCCGCTCACTTTGCGGTGGGGCGCAGGGCTGCCGGAACGGGCCTGCTGATCAAGGAGAGGTACAACGGGGAGCCGGCCTCCTGGCGGCATGCCGATGGCAGGCAGACGCTGTCCGATTGCGGCGTCGGATCGGCCGTGCTCGGGGACGAGGTCGCCTGCCCGGCCGGCACGGTTCTGGAAATCCACAACTTCGCTTCGGGGGCGACCGAGTCGGTCCCGAGCAGGGAGAACCGGGCCTGGAACACCGCCATATCACCGACCCAGGTGCTGACGTCCGAGAAGGATGCGAACGGCCGGTACGCGCTGCATCTGCTCGGCCGCGCGAAGGACCCGCGCAAGGACGTGCCCGTGACGGGCGTCGGAACGATGGGGGGCTTCGCCGTTCTGGCGTCGGACGCGCAGGGCGCGATCGTGGAGCACTGGGGCGGCGGCGAGGAAGGCAAGGACCGGCACGGGTACCTCGACTACGCCACGGCGACGCTGAAGGAGCTTCCGCGACCCGCCGGTGTGGATGCCAACTACAACAAGGTGGCTCTCGGCTCGAAGTGGATCGCCATGGTCGACTTCGACAAAGCGATCAAGGTCTCCCGGACCGACCCTGCCGTGATCCGTCCGCTGGCCGTCCCGCACCCGACACAGATCCTGCCGGTCGGTGACTGGCTGATCGCGGACACCACGGCGGGCTGGGACGAGTCGGTGTCGGTCTACCCCGTGGACGGCAGCGCACCGCGAAAGCTGCTGGACGACGTTGACGGGCCATTGGTCCTCGGCTCGGACGGCAGCGCATACGGTCTTTCCACCACCAACGGCAGCAGCCGCTGGGCCATCCACCGCATCTCCGTGGACGCCCAGGGCATCCCCCGCCTCCAGGAAGCCCTGGCCGTTCCGCCACGGCCCGCGCAACGGGACAGCATCGCCTTCGCCCAGGGCAATCTCTCCGCGCTGCACGTCGACAGAACCCAATCCGTCCTGGGCTACCGGGTCTCCGTGGCGGGTCCGTTGTCGGTCGCTCAGGCCCCCGTCTGGCGCTGTGACACCTCGCCCCAGGACCCCTTCTGCCAACACGCGGCAGCCAGCGGCACGGTCAGTGGAAACGTGGCAACGGGTGACGGTCGAATCGTCGGCCTGGCGGCCAACAGCTCGTGCTCCGACGGCTGTGTCGTGACGGCGCACATCCGCGAGGCCCGCACCGGCGGTGCCCATCGCACCGTGAAGCTGCCCGGCAACCTGCAGCGCTTCGCCGTGGTGAACGCCTCCGGCCGCCACGTCCTCCTCCGTGCGACGGAGAAGGGGATCGAGCGCCTGCTCATCCTCGACATCGACGCCGGCAAGGTCCTGGACACCAAGCCCGCCTCGGCCGCGGGACTCTGGGGCTTCCTGCTCTGGCAGCCCGAGGGCGACAAGGGTGTCGTGGCAGCGACGGACCTGCGGACCGGCCAGGTCACCCGCCGGGTCGACCTGGGGTCGGGCTGCCGCCCGCACGAGCTCCAGGTCAACGGCGACTGGTTCTACTCGACCTGCTCTGCCGACGGCTCCGGCGCGGCCGCCCACCACGCTCGGTCAGGGCGGCGGATCCCGCCTCCCTTTGTCTCCGAGGCGCCCCGTGTGGAGCTCGGCGACGGGTACGTGGTCCAGGAGGGACGCGACCACCGCAAGCTCTACAACCTGCGCTCCGGCACCGTGGTGAAGGAGTACGAGTCCGAGGACCGCTGGGTCAACTACGGCCTCGGCTGGGCCATTGACCGTTTCGGCGGCGGCCTGGCCCACATGGGGAAGGATGAGACAGCCAAGGTCGTCGGGGTCACCGGCGCCGCCTCCCCCCTGGCCGCCATCGACCAGAACGTCCCCGGCACCCTCGACTCCAGGAGCACGACCGGCCGCCAGGCCCGCTGGTGGCTGTCCAAGCCGGCCACGTCCTGGAAGCTGATCGTGGGCAACCCCACCTCGGGCATCTCGACCGTCGTGCGCAGCGGCGGTGAAACGCGCGGCGTGATCGACCTGTCCTGGGACGGGAAGGACCAGTCCGGCCGTGCCGTCGCCAACGGCGCGTACGAGTGGACGCTGCTCGCCAGCCCGGCAGACGGCCGGGGAGGCCAGCTCAAGGTGACCGGCTCGGTCACTCTCACCAGCGGCGCCACCTCCCCGGCCCGTCCCGGCCGCCCCTGAGAATCCCGCGGCAGCCGATGCCGCCGCGGTGGCTGACGGGTGTGAATCCGGCGCGGCAGTCCTACGACCAGAATTCGTCGTACGCGCGCGGGTCGACTGGGAGGACCCAGCCCTCGCTGATCCTGTTGTCCTTCATGTGGAAGACGAGGGCCAGGTCAAGGTCGAGTTCCTTGCCTTCACGTGACGCCGTGACATGGATCAGAGCAACCATGTGGTCATCGTTTGCGAGGACATCGTGGAGCTGCGCGCGGTACGTGCCGCCCGTCAGCTCGAACTCCCGGCCGAGCAACGCGAAGGTGTCCTCGCGCCCCCGGTAGTCACCTGTCAGCAGGTTCCTGCCCTTGATGTGCCAGACCACATCGGCTTGGAATTCCTGCGCCAGTGCATCCATGTCGCCGGCCGAGAAGGCGGCCAGGACACGGTGGAACACGGCGATGTGTGGGTGATCGGTCATCAGGGCCTCCTGCGCTCCCTGGCAAGCTACGCACCGGGACACGCGCAGTGGCACATTGACCTCGACCATTGGGCCGAACGCCACACAGGGCAGTAGCAGCCGAGGGGACGGCCAGCCGGATGACGATGCTCTCGGTGATCGGCAGCGGACCGTCGCGGTCCTCCCAGGCCGCCCTGCGGGTCAGCCTGGGGCGGAGCCGGTCCCATGCCTGCGCGATCGCCGTGCCGTAGCGCCGGGTGGAGGTGGGAGCGCAGAGGCTCGTACGTTCAGCGGCGGTTCGGGGGCGGGGCCCGAGAGCTCCGGCTCCAGGCCCTCCCGCGTCACGATCGTCCGGCGCCTACCGGTGTCTGCCCGCCAGGCTTCGAAGACCAAGGTCGTCGCGGTGACCACGGCGAGGCCGAGCAGCCATCCGCCCACAACGTCGCTCGCCCAGTGCACGCCGAGCGCGACGCGCGTGTAGCCGACACCCACCACGGAGATCACCGCGAGCGCCCAGGGAAGGAACTGCCGGGCGCGGGGTACCAGGGGCAGCAGGACCAGCAGGAGGACGGCACACGAGGTGACGGCCGTCATCGCATGGCCGGACGGGAAGGAGAACCCCGGCGCGTGGGCGACCGGATCAGGCAGATGGGGCCGTGCGCGCTCCACCACGCTCTTGACCAACACCCCGGTCAGGGCGCCGGCCACCGCGGTCACGGACGCCCAGGCCGCGAGCCGCCAGGCGCGGCGGGTCAGGAGCCAGAGCACGAGCAGGGCCACCAGCAGACGCATCGTCACGGGGTCCCACACGAAGTCGGTGAGGACGTGGAGGACGCGCACCCAGCCGGGATGGCCGAGGGCGGCTTGGTGCAGCCGCTCGGCGGCCGCCTGGTCGAGGCGGTACAGCGGCGGCCACCCGGACTCCACCAGGACCAGGGAGAGGGCGAAGGGCACGCAGGCCGCGGCCGTTACGGCGGCGGTCAGGAGGAGTCTCGCTGCGAAAGTGGCGTCGGGCCCGGAGTAACGTGCCGACAGGGCCCGCACGGTGGTTCGCGTTCGCCGGGGCGGGCCAGTGCGCGCCGTCCTGGGCGTCGGCGCGTCGCGGCCGGTCAGTGCGACGGACCCGACGATCAGCAGTGTCGCCGCGCCGTTGAGCAGGCCGCCCGCCACGTCGGTGGGGTGGTGCATGCCGCGGTACACGCGGGACAGCGCGACGGCCGCCGGAACGAGCAGCAGCACCGTCGCCGCGGCATACCGCCAACGGCCGCGGGCGCGTGTCCTCAGCAGCACGATGACGGCCAGTCCCGCGTACAGGGCGACGGCGGCCCCGACGTGTCCGGACGGGAAGCTCGAGGTCGGTGGCGCGCCGTCCAGGCGGGGGACGTGGGGGCGCGGCCGTCGTACGAGCGCCGTCACCAGCAGGAACACGGCCGACTGCGTGGCGACCGACGCCGCGAGGAAAAGGGCCTCGGCCCGCCACGCGACCTGCGGCAGCACGAGCAACGCCACGACGCAGACCAGGGTCACGCCGATGACGCTCTCCGTGTCGGCCAGTGCGGAGAGCCACCGTGTGAGAGCCGTGAGCGGTGCGACGCGTTCCTCGGCGAGGTACCGATTGACCCGGTCCTCCCATGGCAACCGTCCCTGGTCTGCCGCAGGTCCGGTGAGGAGTGTCCCCAAACCCACCATCAGGGCTGCCTGGACCGGCAGGAGCAGCAACGGCCAAGTCCTCCGGCGCGCAGCCGGACCGTTTTCCCGCGTCATGAGGATCTTGTTGCCACGACGGGCCCGATGATGCGCCGTGCGCGGCCGAGTCCGGACTCGGCTCAGCCGCTGACCGCCAGTCCCGGTGTGCCGGGCCCGTTTGGATCCGGAGATCCCGATCAGACGAGGGGAGACGCTCCGGGTCCGCCATCGCCGGGGCGCAGGCTCTCGCCCAGGGGGCGAGGCTCGTGGAGGGTGAGGAGGGGACGTATGAGGGCATCGCGAGGACGCCGACGCAGTGGGGGCGGTGGCGCGGCGTCGGTGGGGCGTGACGTCGTATTGGCAGTGGGGCTGGTGGGGATCTGCCTGGGAGGATCGGCCGTGTTCGTCAGGACGGCCGCGGTCGCGGGCGGCGGAGGCATACCGGTGATGCCGATCGTCACGGTGATCATCCTGGCCGCCGGGATGGCGATGGCGCGGTGGAGCGTGGCGCCAGGCCGACGCCGGCCGGACGGCCCGACGGCGCTGGGGACGCCGTCACCCTGCGCTCCGCCAGCGGCCGGGGCGGAGGCCGCACCAGAGGCGGCCGGCCTGCCCGAGGTGAGCTCCGGTGCCTTGGACCACACGGCGGTGGACGCAGACGGCTTCGAGCACATGGTCGCCGCGTTGTGCGCCCGCGACGGCTGCCCCCAGGTGGAAGTCGTCGGCGGGGCGGGCGACTTGGGGGCCGATGTGATCGCCACGACGGCGGATGGTCTGCGCGTGGTCATCCAGTGCAAGCACTACGGCGAGGGCAACCGGGTCGGTTCGCAGGACCTCCAGCGCTTCGGCGGCACCTGTTTCGCCGTCCACGAGGCCGATGTGGCCGTCGTCGTGACGACCAGCGCCTTCACCGCTCCGGCCGCCGAGTACGCCGCCACGTGCGGCATCGTCTGCGTCGACGGCGACGGCCTGGCCGCGTGGACGGAGTCGCGAACGCCGCCTCCATGGGAGGCCGCTGCCTCGGCGCGCGCCGAGGCAGGGGCGGAAGGGGTGACGGCTGCCGACGCCTAGAAGGAGCGGACGGATTTCGTAGCCGCAGGGCGCGGGGCGACAGTGCACCAGTCGGCGGAATGTCCGGAAGATCCGCTCGACCACTCATCCGGTCAGAAGCATGGATACCGGAAGTCGCCCGCGTCGGCCCTCCCCCTGCAGGGATGCGGCCGGGGGCCCTCTGCCCTGGGTGGCGGGCACCCCGCAGTTTCGAGAGAGAGTCCCGGGGCACACGACGTAGCGTCACGATGGGCTACATCGGGAGGGCTTGTGTCCGGACTACTCGCAAAGATCAAGCAGTTCAGTCGCAGCCCGCAGGGGCAGCGGGCAATCGCTTCGGTGCGGCGTGCAGCGTCCGACCCGCGCAAGCGGGAAGAGGCTCGCGGAATGCTCAGGCGTCTTCGAGGCAAGCGCTGACCTCGGCCAGGGCAGTCGCGTCTACGCTGGACGGAAGGGCCCGGCCCCAAAGGGCCGGGCCGGCCCCGGAGATCATCGGTCAGGCGGTGCAGCGGATCATGATCAGCGGCCGGTTCGCGGCGTAGTCCGCCCAGAATTCCTCGCCGAACTTCTCCACCCCGGCATCCGAGACGTCCAGCCGAACCCACTCGATCCCGGTGAAGCCGGCTGCCGTCAGTGTCTGCTCGTACGTCTCCTTCGACGGCGCGGTGGCCTCGAACGAGACGGGCGGATCCAGCAGGGCCGTGATCCGCGTCCCCCGGCCGATCTCGTTGTCCTTGCCGGTCGCCTCGCACAGGAACCCGTACTTGGCCAGCGACGGGCCGCCGAAGTCGTAGCCCGGATTCTGCGCGAACAGGAAGAACGCACCGCCGGGAACGAGGCTGCGCCGGATGTTGCGCATCATCTGCTCGATCTCGGCGACGTCGGTCGCGTAGTTGAACGCCTGCACGGCCACGGCGACGTCGAAGGGCTGATCGAAGGTCCGCAAGGTGGCCGTGTCCCCGACTTCGTATGCGATGCCGAGGGGCTCGGACTGCTCGCGGGCATGGGCTGCGTCGATCATCGCGCTGGAGATGTCGAACCCGAAAACACGGGACGCAGCGCGGCGCTTGAGCTCGCGGCTGTAGAAGCCGGTACCGCAGGCGACGTCGAGTACGGACTTGCCGGTGACGTCGCCGACCAGGCCGAGGAAGCCTGGTACCTCGGTGTAACGAATGATGGGCAGGGTCTTGAAGCCTTCGAATGCTTCGCCGATGTCGTCGTACAACTGACCACTCATCGTGGTAGCTCCCCCTCGATTTGTGGCGTCGGCTCTCAGAACGAGCCGCGGCCCTCGGTGGGAAGTCTCCCTGGTGATCCATTGGACTTCGTACTGGTGGAAGGTACGAACATGCTGGCGGAATCGCTGAGGTGAGTCCAAAGGTGTGCCTGACAGCCGGCTTGCGCCGTTGTCATGCGCTGGCTCCGCCCTCGGCGGCGCGGGGAGTGGCTCCGAGGGTTTCCGCTCCCAGGGCCCGGACCGCGGCCAGCAGCCGGGCGTTGGGGATGCCCTTGACGAGGTATCCGGCGACGCCGACCGCGGCCATCTCGGTGCGCGGGCCCTGGTCGCCGTAGGCGGAGAACGCCAGGATGCGGACGCCGGGGACGGCGCGGAGGATCTGCTCGGCGGTGTACGGGCCGCCGCCGGGGAAGCGCACGTCGAGCACCACGACGTGCGGCCTGTGGGCGGTGGCGAGTCGGATCGCCTCGTCGGCGTCGGCCGCGCTGCCGGCCAAGGTGAGGTCGGGTTGTGCCCCGACGACCTCTGCCAGCGCCGCACGCAGCATGCTGTTGTCGTCGCAGATCAGCACCCGCAGGGGGCCCCTGGGCGTGGCGGGCGGGGTCACGACGGCTCCTGGGCGGTGGTCAGGGAGTCGAAGCTCCTGACGGGCGCACCGGGAAGCGGTTCGTCCAGCTCGCCGGCCGGCAGGTCGGGCACCCAGAACTCCACGGTCGTGCCGGCACCGGGCTCGCTGCGCAGTGTCCACCAGCCGCCGGCGGTCTCGGCCCGCTCCCGCATCTCCATCAGCCCGAAGTGCTCCTGCAGCCTGCGGGCGACCGCCGCGTGGCCGGTGCCGTCGTCGGCCACTTGGACCCGCAGGCCCCGGGACTCGGTGGTGACGCTGACCCGTACGGTGCGTGCTCGGGCATGTTTGCGCACGTTCAGCAGCGCCTCCTGCACGATACGGAAGATGGTGATCGCGGTCTCGGGGGCCGGTTCCTTCTCCAGGTTGTGTTCCAGGGTCGGCTCAAGACCCCAGCTCCCGGCCACCACGTCGTCGAAGTGCTGGGACAGCGACTCGACCAAGCCGTGCCGGTCGATGCCGGGCGGCTGGAGCCGGAAGGTGAGGTTGCGCAGGCGGCTCACCGCCTCGCGTACCGTCGCGTCGAGCAGGGAGAGTTCATGCGCGTAGGGCTCGCCGGCCTGGTCGGCGAGGAGCTGTAGCCGCATGCCGACGGCGACCATGGCCTGGATGGAGTCGTCGTGCACGTCCCAGGCGATGCGGCGGCGTTCCAACTCCTGTGCCTGTACCAGGTGGGTGAACAGGCGGCGGCGTTCGGTGAGCGCCTGCTCGGCGGCACGGCGCTCGGTCATGTCCCGGGTGACCTTGCCGAAGCCGCGCAGTTCGCCGGTCTCGTCGAAGAGCGGGGTGATCACCACGTTGGCCCAGAAGCGGGAGCCGTCCTTGCGGATGCGCCAGCCCTCGTCCTCCAGCCGGCCTTCGGCGATGGCCGTTTCAAGCTCCTTGTGGGGCTTGCGGGCAGCGATGTCCTCGGGCGGGTAGAAGACCGAGAAGTGTTTGCCGATGATGTCTGCGGCGCGGAAACCCTTGATGCGCTCCGCGCCGGCGTTCCAGCTGGACACGTGGCCTTCGGGGTCGAGCATGAAGATGCCGTAGTCGATGACGCTCGTGACCAGCAGGGTGAACGCCGTCTCGGTCGGAGCGAGGGCGCCACCTTGTTCGGCGGGGCTGTCACCGGTCATCGGAGCAGGCCCTCACGGCGGGCCACGGCGACCGCCTCCAGTTGGGAGCGGGCGCCGAGCTTCTCCAGGACCCGCTGGATGTGGTTCCTGGCGGTGTTGAGGGCGACGCCGAGCCGCTGACTGATCTCGGCTGTGCCCAGGCCGTCGCCGAGCAGGCCGAGGGTCTCGCGCTCGCGCGGGGTGAGGGTGGTGCCCAAGCCGACGGTTCTGCCGGCCAGCCGGTCCAGGGCTCCGCTGAGCAGTCCCTTGCTGAAGGCCACTTCACCCGCCGCCACCAGACGTACGCCGTCCTGGAGCTCGCTCAGGTTGTCGAACTTGAGGATGAGTCCCGAGCCACCGGCCTCGGCGACGTGGGCGGCCACCGCCGGGGTCCCTTCGCCGGTCAGCACCAGCACCCGGGTGCCGGGTGCGGCGGCCTTGAGCGCGGTGATGGCGGCGATGCCGTCGCCGTCGGGCAGTCGCCGGTCCAGCACCACCACGGCGGGGCGCAGTCGGGCCGCGTCGGCCAGCGCATCCTTCACGGACAGGCTACGGCCGACCACCTCCAGGTCGTCGGTGCGGTCCAGGGCGAGCCGGATCGCCTCGGCCACCATGTCGTGGTCCTCGACGAGCAGGATGGTGATGCGTCCCCCGGCGGTGCGCGGCACGGTATCCGGTGGGGTCTGCGGTGTCGAAGGCATCACAGGGTCCTCGGTGGTAGACGCGGCACGCCGCCGGCGAACAATTCGTCGACGCCGGTGAGAGCGAACAGTCGGGCCACCTGCGGGCGGGCGCCCTCCACGCGCAGCTCGGTGCCGATCCTATCCGCTGTGGCCTTGGCCTCCATCAGCACGTTGAGCCCCGCGCAGTCGCAGAACCGCAGTCCCCGCAGGTCGAGCACGAGACGGACGGGCCGGCGGGCGAAGCAGTCGGCGACGGCGGCACGCAACTGCGCGGTGCCGTCCAGGTCCAACGCGCCGACGAGCCGCAGACCGGCCACGTTGGCGTCGAGTGCGGTGCTGGCCTGGAACACCGGGCCGGTCACGTTGCGTCTTCTTTCATGCGGCAGCCCTCAGCCTGGGTAGTGGGCACCAGTCCAGAGTAGTGAATCTGCACTAGAAAGGAAGCCGTTCTCCTGACGGGTCGCCACCGCGTGGGCTGATCGGCGCGAAAGCGCACGACGGCAGGGGCGCGAACCCGTGAACGTTTCGAACGGGGTGGGTACCCTGCTGTGTGGGGAAACGCCAAGGCACAGGGCCCCGACAGCGCTACGGGCTCCCAGGCAGCGGTGGAGCACCTGAGCGGTGAGGCACTCAGTGGAAGGGGCGTGGGGATGGAGCTCCCGTCGGCCATTCCGCGCGACGCCCGTCGTGCGGAGGTGTGCGTGGACTTCGACGGCGCGCCCGGCTGCATCGCCGAAGCACGGGAAGCCGCCGTTGCCTTTCTTCGCCACCACGCCCCGCCCGCCGGCCGCACCTTTCACGATGACGTCCTGCTGGTCGTCTCCGAACTGGTGACCAATGCCGTCCGCCACGCTCCCGGGCCCTTCATCCTGGAACTCGGCCTGGTTCCTGGCGGGATCGAGATCACCGTGCGGGACACGAGCCCACGCCCCCCGCACTCCCGGACTCCCGACCTGACCGGCGGACGCGGGTGGACCATCGTCCAGACCCTCGCACGCCGGGTGCGCGTCGTCCCCTGCCACGACGGCAAGGCCGTCCACGCGGAGCTGACCTGGTAGTCCCGGGCGCGGTGACGGATCGGAACGCCGGCTCCCTCGCCGTCCTCAGCCGGAGGCGCGCAGCGCCGCCGTGTGGGCCCTCACCTGATCGGCGGTCAGGTAGGTGTCGGTGTACTCGAACTCGCGCAGCGTCGGCGGCTTGGAGGACCGGAACCCGATCCGTACGAAGTCGTCCCCGGCCACCGCGTTCAGCAGCCAGTTGGTGAGGACGCGCGTCTTGGCGACGTTGGTGCGCAGCGCCGACCAGTGGTAGCCGCGGGCCACGGCCTGGGCCGGGAGCCCACGCAGCGGGATGCCCAGCGGCTTGGACACCGCGTCGGTGCCCCCGAGGTCGACGACGAGCCCCAGGTCCTTGTGCACGTACGGGCGAAGGGGCTGGTGGCGCAGTGTCGCGATCAGGTTGTCCGCGAGGGTGCGCCCCTGGCGCAGGGCGTGCTGCGCCGTGGGCGGGCAGATCGCACCCTCCTCCTGTGCGGCGAGGTCGGGCACGGCCGCCGCGTCTCCCAGCGCGAACACGCCGGCCGCACCGGGCACGGTCATCTCCGGGGTCACCAGGAGTCGGCCGCGGACGGTTTCCGCGTCGAGCGTGCCGATCAGCGGGCTCGCGGCGACTCCGGCCGTCCAGATCAGGGTCCTGCTGGGCAGCACCCGGCCGTCGGTCAGCGTCACCTCCGTGGGGCCGGCCTTGGCGACGCTGACGCCGAGGGAGACCTGGATGCCGCGGCGGCGGATGACGTCCAGGGCCACCTCTCCCAGGGCGTCGCCGAGTTCGGGCATCAGCTTCGGTGCGAGGTCGAGGAGGTGCCAGGTGATCTGGCCGGGGTCGAGCCTGGGGTAGCGCGTCACGGCGTGGTGGGTGAGCCGCTGGAGGCAGGCGGCCGTCTCCGTGCCGGCGTACCCGCCGCCGACCACGACGAAGCAGAGCCGGGCGGCCCGCTCCGCCTCGTCCTCGCTCGCGTCGGCCAGGTCGAGCTGGGCGATGACGTGGTCGCGCAGGTACGTGGCTTCGGCGAGTGTCTTCATGCCCCGGGCGTGCTCGGTGAGTCCGGGGATGTCGAAGGTGCGGGTGATGCTGCCGGGAGCCAGCACCAGATAGTCGTACGCGTGTTCCGTCAGCTCGCCGGTGATCTTACGGACGATGCAGATCCTCGCCTCGGTGTCGACGCCGACGGCGCCGCCGGGGATGATCCGGGTCCGGTAGCGGCTGCTGCGACGCAGCGAGACGGCGATGGACTGCGGGGTCAGCACGCCGGAGGCGACTTGGGGCAGCAACGGCAGATACAGCTGGTAGGAGTTCGGTGTGACCAGGCTGATGTCCGCTTCCGCGGGCGACAGCCTGCGCTCCAGCCGACGGGTGCACTCGACCCCGGCGAATCCGGCTCCCACCACGAGAATCCTCGGTCGTACCACGGTGTCCGTCCTTCCTCGGGCCTGCCAGGTCGACCCTCGCCTGCCCGCCCTGCGTCGGTCTGCACGGGGAAGCACCCGATGGGATTGAAGAAGGAACGTTTCGGCGTGTGCGACCCGGCTTCGCCGCACGTTCCGAGGGTTTCAGCGGCGTCCCGGCGGAAAAGCGCGAAGAGGCCGAAGAGATCGAAGAGGTACCGATCGCGAGGAGACGAATCGCCATGGGAACCATGATCCTGCTGATCGCACCGATGCTGCTGGCCCTGCTGCTGGTGACCCGCCGCGACGGCCACCGTCCCCGCCACAGGGCCGGCCGTACCTGAAGACGACCGCGCCACGCCTTCCACGGCGGCAAGACGATCACGGCTTGCTTCCACCCGCCGAAGCAGGCTTCCCTCGAGGGGAGCAGGTGATGACGCCGCGCCCTGCGGCAAGTAGGCGGTGTCTGCGCTTGCCTCGCGATGTCGTATGTGACCCGGCACTTACCGCAACGCCCTCGGCGCATGGGATCCGCGGCCGAGGGCAGACGACGCGTCGGTGGCGTCCTGGCCTCCCTTGAAGACGTCGTTCGTGAAGGAGCGAGATCGTGCTGATGGCTCACCCCGCGGTGCTGGCGCGTCTGGTGGAGGAATACGAAATGGTGGCGGAACTGAACACCGCAGACGGGCCCGAACCAGTGCGGCAGCGGATGGAGGACGTGGTGTACACACTGTGCGTATCGACCGGGACAAGTGACATCGAGTCCGCGCTGGCCGCGGCCCGGGATCGTCTGCGCACCGCCTGGCTTGGTGAGGCAGAGGCGGCCGCGCAGGACTGCCAGATCGCGAGTGGTACGTCGAAATAGTCCGGGACCGGAGCCGTACCGGTCCCGGAGGCCGGTACGGCACCGCCCAACGGACGGCCGGGGACGCGTGGGCCGGAGCCTGGCATGCACCGCCGATGGAACTGACGGTAAGTCAACAAAGCCGGGAGCCCAGATCTCCGAGCCGAGTGTCACGCCCCTGATCGGCGTGAACGACATGCGCTCGACCTCGGTCGCGCAGGGACACGACGACGGGACGTTCGTCTCTGACTTCGGGCTCGCCGCGCCCGTTTCAGACCCCGGGATCCTCCGTGGCCGGTTGTGTCACCCCGGCCCGTGCGGCTTCCAACTGGGCGGCGAAGGCCAGGCCCAGGAACAGGGCCACCGACGTCAGGTAGGACCACAGCAGCAAGGACACGAACGCGCTGAGGGGTCCGTACACGGCGGCGAAGGAGCCACTGGCCCCGACGTACACGCTCAGCCCCCACGTCGCCAGCAGCCACAGCACCAGGTACACGGTCGCACCGAAGGCCAGCCAGGTGTAACCCGGCTGGGTGCGGCGGGGGGACAGGCGGAAGATGGCGCTGGTGGCGAGGACCGCCAGCAGCACCCCCAAGGGCCAGCGCAGCAGGTCCCACGCGCGGACGGTGCCCGGGCCGAGGTGGTAGACCTCCGCCACGGCGCGGCTCAGGTGGGCGCCGAGGACGGTGACCGCGAAGCTGAGCCCGAGGGGCAGTCCGGCCAGTACGGACATGACCAGCCCGCGGGTGTACTTGTGCAGGAACGGCCGGTCACGTTCCGTTCCGTAGATGCGGTTGGCGCCCCGCTCCACCTGGCACAGGGCAGTGGTCACGTTCACGACGGAGAACATCAGGCCGAGCCAGAGGGAGGCCTGGCTCCCGTCCCCGGGCTGGTGCCGGCTCTGAGCCAGCGCGTCGTCCACCACCTTCTGGCTCGGCCCACTGGCCAGCCGACGGAGCGTCAGTTCTGCGATCCGGCCGATGTCCTCGGTGTGCAGCGCGCTGGACAACCCGATGACGGCGATGGCCAGCGGGACGATCGACAGCACAGTCTGCAGGGCCAGCGCCCTGGAGTGGCTGAAGCCGTCCGCGTACCGGAACCGGATGAAGGAGTCCCGTACGAGGCTCCAGCCCCCGTAGCGCCGCAATGCGGCCAGGGCCTCCTCGGCGGACAGCTCCTCGCCCTCCACCTCCAGTTCGCCTGCCACCGCCGTCACGTCCTCGTGCTGCGGTACCCGCGTCGCGGTTCCCATGACCGTCACCCCTGTCGAAGTCGTGTGTCCGGCAGCCGGTTCAGCCACCGACGGTGCACTCGGTCCGCTCGGCGCTCCCCGCGCCCCGGCCACGGCCGAACGCGTCTGCCCGTCCGGTACGCGCGTTGGCAGCCAGATCCGCAGGGGGGCGCCCTGTTCCACCCGTACCACCACGGCCCGCCGGAGCCGAGTCCCCGAGCGGCCGCGCGCCGGGCATGCGTAGCGCGACGAGGACGGCGAGGCCGCCGTACAGGGCCTCTGACGCCCCGACGGGCCCGGAGGGCGGCGGCGCGGCGTCCGGGCGCCGACGCGGCCGCTCCGCGACGAGGGTGATCAACGGGAAGACCGCCGACTGGGCGGCCACAACGCTGGCGGAGGAGCCTGCCTCCCGCAGTCGGCGCCCCGGCGAGAACGCCATCCACGCCGATCTTCGGGGCCGCCTGTACCGGCAGCCACACGAGTACGGAGAGGCTGTCGGGTCCCGCAACCGCACCGCATCCAGGTCTCATGGCCGGCGTGTAACCCGCCGCGGCCCGCTCATGCGTGTCCGGCGACGTGGGCCCACCGCACGGCCGGACGGGGCGGCTGCGGCGCAGACGCCGTTCCCGCCCTCGGCAGGCCGCTGCCGGAGCGTCAGCGGCCCGGTTGCGGCGCACGAGTGAGGCGTTCAGGACCGTCGCGAAGCCGCACCAGGCCGCGTACGGCACCAGGGCCGCTGCGGCCGCCCCGTCGGGGTCCCGGGTCCCGGGCAGGTCAAGCCACTCGGAAACGCCCCGAGGCGGGCAAACCACCCTTTGACGCAATTCATAGATCTATCAGGGCAGTCGGGAGTCAATAACCCAAACTGGTGATCGATTTCCGGCCGCCGGGTGGGTATGATCGCCGGCAGCAAGGCCGTAGCGCAGAGGTCGTCGCGCCCACGCATCGAGCTGGAGGACGTCGGTTCGAATCCGACCGGTCTTGCGTCTACTTCTGCAGTTCTCGTCTTGAAGTCGTGATGGACGCCGGGCACCGGCGAATGAAACCGGTGGAGTGGTGATGACACAGCCGACACCCGTACGGTGCCCCGCGATCGAGCACCCCGACCTATCGCCGGCCGACCCGGCCGGCCTCGACCCGCTGCTCGCCCGGCTCGCCGCGGACCGGCCCGTTGAGACCGACGAGACCTTCCCGCTCGGCACCCTGCGCACCGACGGCCGCGTCGACCTCTGCAAGCAGGGACTCGGCCCGGCCGGCGCGGCCCGGCTGCTGCCGGCCGCGGCCGCCTCCGCGCACGCCACCCACCTGCTCCTCGGTACCAACGCCATCGGCGACGCGGGCGCCCGCACCCTGGTCGAGGCCCTCGGCGGCAGCCACGGGCTGCACACCCTCTACCTCGGCTGCAACCGGATCGGCCCCGACGGGGTGAGCTCCCTCGCCGGCGCCCTCGCCGACGACACCACCGTCCGAGCCCTCTGGCTCAAGCGCAACCCGCTCTTCGGGGACGGCGCCCGCACACTGGCCGCGCTGCTGCGCCGCAACACCGCCCTGCGCACCCTCGACCTGGTCAACACCGGGATCGGAGCCGACGGCGTACGCCTCCTGCTCGACGCTCTGCTGGACCGCGAACAGCCCCTGGAACGGCTCTTCCTCGGCGGCAACGGCCTCGGCCGCGACGCCGCCCCGCTGCTCGCCGCCCTGATCCGGGAGGCCGGGGTGCGCGAGCTGTACGTCCCGGCCAACCACCTCGGCGACGAGGGCGCCGCGGCCCTCGCCGCCGCCGCGGCCGACTCCGCGCACCCGGTCCGCCTCGGACTCGGCGGCAACGGCATCGGCGCCGCCGGAGCGCGTTCCCTGGCCGCCTCCCTCGGCGGTATCGACGCCCTGGACCTCGGCCGGACCATGTCCGAGCGCAGCCTCGGGTCCCCCGGCAACGACCCCGGCGACGAAGGGGCGTACGCCCTGGCCGCCGCCCTCCCCGGCAGCCCCCTGCGCCGCCTGGAGCTGCGCCACACCGGCCTCACCGGACGTGGTGCGAAGAGCCTGCTCGCCGCGGTGCCCGACGACAGCCCGCTGGAGTACGTCGGCCTGGGCCCCGGCCTGCCCCGCCGCGTCAAGCGCTCCTTCACCGAACGGCTCCGCCCCGCCCGGGCCGCCCACCCGGACCTGCGCGCCATCGGCAGCGTGTACCGGTGAGCCTGGCGAACGCCGAACTGCCCGGCGGCTTCCGGCCGGAGGACGGCCCGGCATGGCAGCGGATCCGCCGCTACGCCGTGCCCGGCTGGATGATCGAGCAGGCCACCGCGCACCGGCTGGCCGGTGACTGGCGGGCGGCCTGCGCAGCCGCCGCTGTGGACGTCGGCTTCGAGCTTCCCGAGCTCCGGGCCCGCTACGGCCCCGCCGTCGCCGAGGCCGTGGCCGAGGACCTGCGGCATCTCGCCCCTGACCTGCTGCGCTGGCACCTGCCCCGGCTCCTGGGCGGCCGCACCACCATCGCGCCCGCACTGCGGATCCTGCTCGCCTCCTACGGCGGCCCCGGCGGTCCGACCCTCTCGGTCACCACACCCCTCATGACCGAAGGCTCGCAGCGGCTGCGCCTGCACTGCGCGCCGTTCGCCGCCAAGAAGTGGAACGTGTACACGGGGCAGGGCTTCGTCTCGGAGGACTGGACCGCGGTCCGGCCGTTCTGGGACGCCCGGTGCGCATCCGAGCTGGGCGCGCGCTTCGCCGACCCGGACGGCCTCGCCGAGCGGATCGCCCGGCTGCGGACCCGAGAGGACGTGGTCGAGGCCTACGCGGCGGCGGGCATCGAGTGCGATCTGACCGTCCCCGCTGCGCAGCCGTACCAGCGCCCGGTGGACCCGAAGGCCTTCCTCGGACGGATGCCGATCGACCTCACCCGGCTCGCGCCTGAGGTGGCGCGGCTCGTGGCGGCCGGAGCGGGCGACCGGTACCGGATAGCGGCCAACTGGCGCTCCTACCTCCTGCTGGAACACGCCGGTCCCGACCGGCTCCGGGCCCGCATCATCGAACAGGCCGAGGCACTCGCCGTCCCGCCCCTGCCCCTGTACGCCTGGCAACGCCTCCCCGACCTCGAACTGGTACGGACCGGCCTGATCACCCCGCGCGAGCTGCACCCGCTGGTGGCCGCCGCGCTGTCCCCCGGCTCCGGACCCGCCGTGGGCCCGCCCGGCCCCGACACGGGCAGGCCGGTACGGGTGCGCTGCCGCGGCGGGTGGCACGAGGTGCGCTCGCGAGGCGGTGTACTCGACGTGCCGCACACCCCCGAGGAGCAGCAACGCGAGCGCGCCATGCGGGCGTTCGGCGGCGCGGTCTCGGGGTGCTTCGCCGTGCAGCAGACCTGGACCACGGGCGAGGGGCGGCTGCCGCGTGCCCTCCAGACCCAGCGGCACGAGCTCTTCCTGCGCGTCCAGCACGGCGACACCCCGGGTGTGGTGGCGCTGCTGGACGCGGGTGTGGACCCCCGGATCCGGGACGCCCGCGGACGCGGGCTGCTGCACACGCTCCACCTGCTCGACCACGACGTGCTGCTGCCCCGGCTGCTGGCGGCCGGACTCGACCTGGAGGGACGGGACAAGGCCGAGCGCACCCCGCTGCTGTCCGCGGTGCACTGGGGCGGTTCGGCGGATCTGGTCAGGGCCCTGCTGGCGGCCGGCTCCCGGATCGACGTCATCGACGAGATGGAACTGTCGCTGTCCCAGGAGATCCGCCGCTACAAGCGCACCGACCTCGCCTTTCTGCGGGACCGCGTCGACGAGCAGTTCCCCGGCATCGGCGCCGACTGGTTCGACGAGCACATGGAGTACCGCGAGGAAGACGAGGACGAGGACGAGGAAGCCGGGTACGAGGAAGCCGGGGACGACGACGCATGAGTGCAACCCAGCCGCAGCCCGCACGGGCCCTGGCCGCCGCCGACGCCCTGGGTGCCCGGCTGAGCGCCACCCGCACCGAGCCCGCCACCAACCCTCAACTGGAGGCGCTGGCACTGGCCGTGACGGCCAATCAGCCCGTCCTCCTGTGGGGTGAGCCCGGCATCGGCAAGTCCGCCGGCATGGAGCAGCTCGCCACCGCGCTCGGCGTACGGCTGGAGACCGTCATCGCCAGCGTCCACGAGCCCTCCGACTTCGCCGGGCTGCCCATCGTCGGCGAGGACCCGGCCACCACGGGTGTCCCGATGGCCCCGCCGGACTGGGCGGTACGCCTCGCCCGCACCGGCCACGGGCTGCTGTTCTTCGACGAGCTGTCCTCCGCCCCGCCGGCCGTGCAGGCGGCCCTGCTGCGCGTGGTCCTGGAACGCCGGGTCGGCAGCCTCGAACTCCCGGCGGCGGTACGGATCGTCGCCGCGGCCAATCCGCCCGCCAGCGCCGCGGACGGCTGGCACCTCAGCCCGCCTCTCGCCAACCGCTTCGTCCACCTCGACTGGACGCACAACCCGCGCACCGTGGCCCGCGGCATGGCCGGCACCTGGCCCGAGGTGGCGATCCCGGCCGTCGATCCCGCCAAGGCCTCCGGGTCGGTCGCCCGGGCCCGCGGCGCCGTCTCCGGCTTCCTCACCGCCCGGCCGGGCCTGGTCCACCACATGCCGGCCGAGGCCGCCGGACGGGGCCGTGGCTGGCCCTCCCCGCGTACCTGGGAGATGGCCCTGCGGCTGCTGGCCACGGGGTACGCGGCCTCGACGGGGCGGGAGGCGCTGGCCGCCGCGCTCACCGGCGCCGTGGGAGAAGCGGCCGGGATCGAACTGCTCTCGTACCTCGAACACCTCGACCTGCCCGACCCGGACCGGGTGCTGGCCGACCCCGACGCCTTCGCCCTGCCCGAGCGCGGCGACCGGCAGCTGGCCTTCCTCATCGCCGTGGTCGCTGCCGTGCAGAGCGAACTCACCCGCCCCCGCTGGGAGGCGGGCTGGGCGGTCCTGGCCAAGGCCGTGGACGCGGGCGTGCCCGACGTCGCCGCCCGCGCCGCCGCCGACCTCGCCGCGATGCGCGACCTCGACTGGCCGGTGCCCGCCGGCATCGACGCCTTCGTGGAACTGCTCCAGCTGTCCGGCTCCCTGCCGGGCGGCGACTGAGGCCGGGCCCGCCGTGCGCCCGCACCTGGACCGCGCGAAGCTGCTGGCAGCCCGTTACAAGGCTGCCGAGGCCCGTCCGTACCTCGCCTCCGCGCTGTACGCCCTGACCGTGGTCCCCTCGGACGGGGTGCGCACCATGGGCGTCGACCGGCACTGGCGCTGCTACGTCTCGCCCGCCTTCGTCGAGGCGACCCCGGTCGCCCTGCTGGCCGGGGTGTGGATCCACGAAGTGGCGCACCTGCTGCGCGACCACCACGGCCGGGCCGAGCGCCTGCCGGCCGCCGACCAGCGCGATCCGGTCCGGGTCAACATCGCCCAGGACTGCGAGATCAACGACGACCTGCTCGCCGACGGGCTGGCGCTGCCCGAGGGCCGGATGGAGCCCAGGCTCTACGGGCTGCCCACGGGCGGCCTGTTCGAGACCTACCTGCCGGCGATTCCCCCGACGCCCCACGGACCGGACTGCGGCTCCGGCGCGCACGGCTCCCCCACGCCCTGGGAGCTGGGCGAGGACGGCGGCCCCGCCCGGGTCGGCCCGGTGGAGGCGGAGGCGCTGCGCCGGCAGACCGCCCAGGCCGTACGGGCCCACCAGCGCACCCGGGGCCGGATCCCCGAGGGCTGGGCCCGGTGGGCCGAGGAGCTTCTGGAGCCCTCCGTCGACTGGCGCCGAGCCCTGTCCGGAGCGGTCCGGGAGGCAGCCGCCTGGGCGGCCGGCGCGGTGGACTACACGTACCGCCGCCCCTCGCGCCGCACGCCCGCGCTCGGCGGCCGGGTGGTGCTGCCCAGTCTGCGCAGGCCGCTGCCGCGGGTGGCCATCGTCATCGACACCTCGGGATCGATGGGTGCGGACGACCTCGCGGCCGCGCTCGCCGAAGTCACCGGCGTGCTGCGGGAGGTGGGCGTCGGCGGCAACCGGGTCGCCGTCCTCGCCTGCGACGCCGACGTGCACGCCGTGACCCGGGTGCGCAGTGCCGGCGAGGTGACCCTGGCCGGCGGCGGAGGGACGGACATGCGGGTCGGCATCAGCGCGGCGCTGGCCCTGCCCGACCGGCCGAACATCGTGGTCGTGCTGACCGACGGGCACACGCCGTGGCCGGACGAGACACCGTCCTGCCGGCTGATCGCCGCGCTGATCGGGGATGACCCGCCCGCGCCCCCGGCCTGGGTGGAGACCGTACGCGTCGACCTCGCCACGTGAGCGCACTGGCCGGCAACGTACGGTCGTTCGGACCGCGGCGGACACTTGTCAGTGGTCGAGTCGGCCTCCCCCTGCCAGCTGTCGCACGGCCCGCACGACAGGGGCTGCTCCGTCTTCCGCTGCCATGTGCCGTGCGGCGGCCGTGGCCGCTCTTGTGTACGACGGCTCCCGCACCACGGTCGCGAGGGCGCCGGCGAGGCATGCCGGGGTCAGGGATCGGAACGGAATCGGCTGCGGCGCCGCCTCGATCGCCGCAAGCCGTGTGGCCCAGAAGGGTTGGTCCGCGGCCACTGGCACGGCGACCGAAGGGACTCCGGCGCGCAGCGCCGCCGCCGTAGTGCCGGCGCCTGCGTGGTGGACGACGGCGGCGAGCCGCGGAAACAACAGGGCGTGCGGTACGTCGCCGATGGTGAGAATGTCGTCCCCGCACCCGGCGAGTCCGGCACTGCCCGACTGCAGTACGCCGCGCAGCCCGGCGCGCCGCAGGGCGCGGGCGGCGATCTCGCTCAGGGGTTGCCCCTCTCCGGCGGCCATGCTGCCGAAGCCGATGAGGACCGGTGGGGGGCCGGCTGCCAGGAAGTCTTCAAGATCGGTAAGAAGAGGATCTGCTGGAGGCGTGCGAGGTCGGCGTCGTCGTAGCGGCGGTAGCCGGCCCGGCTGCGGTCACTGGGCGAGAGCAGTCCCGCCTTGTCGTAATGGTGCAGCGTGCGTACGGCCACCCCGGCGACAGCCGATACCTGACCAACGGTGTAGCCCATGGGCCTGCCCTTTCGTTCGTCTACAGCCTCAAGCCTGACGTAAGGGGAGGGTCAACTCCGGCAGGGCCAGGAGACCCCGTCGACCACATGCCGGTTGTCGATGGTCGGGGCCGGCAGGGGAACGGCGGCGCGCCACACGGTGCCGTGCGGGGCGGCAGTGTCGAGGCCGCCCAGGACCCCTGCCCGGAACCCAGTTGGGCTTCCTCCAGGTCGGACAATGCCTCCCACACCTCCTTCAGAACCTCCACGCGCTGGGTTCGGAAGTTCGCTCGTGCTTCGCGGGCCTGGGCTCGCTGCCATTGGGCGCCGGCGCGCCTGCCCCACTGATACGGGCGTTGCCAAGGCCTCCACAGCCGGCGCCGCCGCCGTTCTGATACCCGCCGTTCCCGCGCTGATGGGCTGTGGTCATAGTGGGCTCATGAGTAGATACGCAGAGGTTGTGGTCTTGGCGCGGGGAGCCGAAGAGGTCATGGAGCCCCTCACCCGCCCGGACGAGAACCGGGAATGGCACCAGTGCTTCACGCGGGTGGACGACTGGGTGTTCGCCGGACTGAGCAGGCCGTCTGAGAGGTGCTACACGTGGGTCATCCAGTTCATCCGCCACAACTGGCACGGGCTGCTGAGCCACCTGGAATCTCTGGCATGGCCGAACCCGCACTCCGTCCAGGTCCTCATCCGGGACGAGGACGACGACTGCTTCGGCCTGTGGATGATCTATGACGGCAAACTGACCGAGGTACCGCTGCCGCGCACCAAGCGAGAGCCCTTCTCGGCGTCCCTCACCGGGGTCCTCTCCCGGACCGACCGCTACCCCCTGTCCGGTGAGCACGTCTGAGACCTGCGGAGGCGCGACCGGACCGGTGGGCCCGGCCGGCATCTGCCGCCCGCCACGTCTTGGTTTGGTGCCACGTTCACGTCAATGGCCGACGCTGACCTTCCCGGGCGAGCGGCGAGCCAGGCCCTACGCCCGGGCCCCTCTCGACCGCCTCGTGGCAGGCTTCGATCAGGGCAAGCAGCGCGGCCCGGGGCGGATCGCTCCGCACCGCAAGGTAGGTCTGCATGACGGGTGCCGGGTCAGTCAGGGGGCGGAACACCACGCCGGGAACGGAAAGCTGATCGGCCTGCGGGGCGTAGAAGACCGTCCAGGACGGTTTGCCGTGGCCGATGGCGGCGAGGGTGTCCTGGTCGTTGGTGAACTCCGGGCCCAGGACGGGCGTGTAGCCAGCGGCCCGGCAGGAGCGCATCACCAGGTCATGGAGTGCGGGGTTGCGGGAGCGGGGGGAGAGCCGCAGCGGCAGTTCCGCGAGCCGGGCCAGCGCGACGGTCTCCTGCACGGCAAGCTCGTGCCCCGCGGGTAGCGCCGCCATCAGCGCGTCCTGCCACAGCGGCAGGAACTCCAGTCCAGGGGCGGCCCGTTCACCGCGCATCAGTGCGGCGTCCAGGTCACCGGACCGCACCTGCGCCAGACGTTCCTCGGTGCTGCTGGTGACGAGTTCCAACTGGGCGTCTCCCCTACGTCGGGTAAACGCGGTGAGTACGGCGTCCAGCCAGGCACCCAGCCCGGAGCTGGTGCCGAGGCGCACCGTCGCGGCCTGTTCGGCGCGCAGTTCGTCGATGGCTCCCCGGGCCCGTGTCTGGAGGGCGAGCATCTCCCTGGCGTACGGGAGGAGCCGGTTGCCGGCCTCGGTGAGCCGCACAACCCGGGTGGAGCGGGCGAACAGCTCGGTACCCAGCTCGCGTTCGAGCCGACGGAGCTGCTGACTGACCGCGGACTGCACAATGTGCAACCGCTCGGCGGCACGGCCGAAGTGCAGCTCCTCCGCCACCGTGAGGAAGTAGCGCAGCTGACGCAGCTCCATGGGCCCCCGGCCTCTCTGCCCGCCGGCCGTGACCAGCATTGATCACCGTTCGCGATCAGTGTAGGCGCGGATCGCTCATTGGCCGGTGGAGGTGATCGCGGTTGGCTGGGGACACCACCAACCGCGCGGCCCGCAAGGACCCACGAGGCAGAGGAGAACCATGCCCAGCCTGGACATCAACGACACCACGCTCCATTACGAGGACGAGGGGTCCGGTCCGACGCTGCTGTTCCTGCACGGCTGGGGCACCAGCGGCCGGACCTGGGGCGCCCAGCTGCCCGATTTCACCCGGGACCACCGCGTCGTCACCGTCGACTGGCGGGGCTGCGGGCGGTCCGGCCGGCCCGTCCGAGGCAACACCACCCCCGGGGTGGTCAGTGACCTGGTGGCGCTGATCGGCGCGCTGCGACTGGACCGGCCGGTGGTCATCGGCTCGTCGATCGGCGGGGCCTTCGCCACTGAACTGGGGCTGCTGAGGCCTGAGTTGATCGCCGGTGTGGTCTCGGTGGGCGCGCCGGGGTACTGGCCGTCGACGAAGGCCCAGGCGGAGCTCGTGGCCGCTCTGCGCCGCGACCGGGCCGGTACGGTCGCCGGCTGGGTGCCGGGGTGGTACGCGCCGGGCACCGCGCCGGCCCTCATCGACTGGACGGTCCGCCAGATCCTGGACTCCGGCGTCTACATCGACGAGCACCAGGCCACCGCCGACGGCTACGACCCACGGCCGACGCTGCCCGGGCTGCAGGTGCCGATCCACTACATCCACGGCGAGCTGGACACCGCGATCCCGCTGGAGGTGGCCCGGACCTGCGCCGCCCTTACTCCCGGAGCCGAGGTAAGCGTGATCGCCGACGCCGCTCACATGCCACACCAGGAGCTCCCCGACCGGTTCAACACCGCACTGCGCGCCGCGCTCGCCCGGATGTCCCAGGCCGCCCGCGCCACCGCGTGACCCGCCCGGACGTTTCCCACTGAAACCGTCCCGGTCAGGGCGGGTGACCGCGACCAGATGCGGCATCAAAGATCCGGAGTCGGCCGCATTCCACGCGGGCGGATGGGGAACAGCCGGTCAAAGACGTGTTGCTACGCGGATCAGGTCGGCGACGGCACGAAGTCGGCTCTGCGACGGCCAAGCGATCACCGTTGTCACGGGCGGAGCATCCAGAACGGAGCGGCCGGCAAGTGAGTGAGAGGTGGGCAGGATCGCCACCTGTCCCTCGGTGGACAGGGTTTCGATGTCGAGTCCGGCCGTCGAATCGAATGGCACGTGCAGCAGAGCCACGTCGGCTTGCCCATCCTCCGGCAGTTTCTGTTGCTGATGCGCCTCGCGGAGCAACAGATCGACGGTGGCTGCGCCGGGCTCGGCGCGGTAGGCATCGAGGAGTTTCGCCAACAACTCACTGGCGGTACCGAATTTGACGGCGAGGACGAGACGAGGGCTACTTTGCGCCGCCTGCTGGGTACGCCGCTCCGCTGCGGCTACCGCGCTGAGGATCGCGCGCGCCTCGGACAGCAGCACGGCGCCGGCCTCGGTGAGCGTGACCTTGCGGCTGGTGCGCTCCAACAGCATGACCCCGAGCTGTCGTTCGAGCCGGGCGAGGGCGTGGGACAGGGGCGGCCGGGCCATCTCCCTCCACAGCGTCCGTGGCGCCTCGTCATCGGTCTGGGCGGGCACGCGGACGTACGCCGGGCAGCGGCGAGCCCGCTCCCCCGGCCTTGTCGGCCGTATTGGGTCAGACGATGTCGGCGTACCAGATCCGGCTCGGCGGGCCCGCCGGGTCGGAGTCCCGGAAGCGCTTGGGCATCCCAAGCCTCAGTGCGGGGCGCACCAGCCGCCACGTCCGCTCGATCGCCTCGCCGGTGAAACCGTCGAACTCCGGCGTGACCTGGAGCAGCACCGCGCCGTCACGCAGGGTCTCGACCCGGTGGAAGTCAACGGCCGCGGCGATTCCCTCGCCCTCACCGAGCTGCTGGGCGATCTCGCGTGGGATCACCATCAGCCACTCGTACCCGCGCAGCAGCCGCCGCGACTCCGGCAGCGTCCACTTGGGCAGCGGCGGGCCGACCCGCTCCTAGTGCTCGGTGCGGCCCAGTGTCAGGCCGTAGCCGATCTGCGCGTAGCACGGGTCCACCTCCTGCGAGAAGTCCCGCAGCAGCTCAGTCCAGCGCGTCTGCGCGGCCGGCCCGAAGCGCCCCTATGGCGTGGTCGCGCTGAGCCTGACCCAGTCCCTGGAGCTCTCGTCGCGCGCGACGCCCATCCGCAGGAGCTCTGCACCGGGCATGCCACGGTCGTCCAGCCGGTAGACCGCGATCTCGGCCAGCTGCACGTCCAGGACCAGCCACTTGCGCAGCATCGGCAGGTTCTTGCGGGTCAGCACCCGCGAGCGGTTGGTGACCCGGCCTCGACTGACAATGTGCACACTCAGGAAGCCCCAGAGCGTCCCGGGCGGGCCGCACGGCACCGACTTCTTGAGCGACTCCTCCACCTGTCCGGTGGAGTCGAGGAGTGCCTGGAACGACTCGCTCTCCAAGCGCTCCGCGCCCTCGGTCAGCCAGGCGAGATCGGCCAGCTCTTCGGTGCCGCGGTACTCCGCGTCGATCTCGCACCTGATCTCGTGCATGCCGGATCGCCAGTCGTTTCGGAAGAGCTGTCGGTCGAAATTCGACGTCATCCCAGGAAGCCCGCACCGGCCCCTGGAGGGCGACCCCCTCTCGAGTCCCCTCGGCGTCAACCAGCTTCCGCCGCCGCCCACTCTGGGAGGAACTGCGCGAGGTCCCTCTCGCCCGCCTCGCCGCCCAGCGTCCGGCCGTGGCCTGATGGCCGCACGACGCGCCGGGATCACGTTCAGCGACTCCGCGGCCAAGCAGCGCGAAGGCCTCTCCACCGAGCGCGAAATCCACGCCCTGGACCGCGCCCTGGTCGCCATCTCCGTCGACCCCGAGATCGGGGAGCCGATCTCCGTCGACGGCACCCGCCCCGAGCTGCGCCAGTACGCCGACGAGATCGAGGACGTCCGCGTCCTGTACTTCGTCACCGCACTGCGCACGTCTTCGTGGTCGTCTACATCGAGGCCTGATCAGGGCCTGTGTAGGCCTCCGGACGGGACACGGCCTACAGCGTCTCGCCGGCGGCCCGACTGAACCGCTCGAACTCCGAATCACCTGACGGCAGCAGGCCAGCCCTCACCATCGCCGCGCCGAGCTCCAGCTCGCGCTCCTCGTCGGCGCACTCCAGGCCGCACTGGATGATCTGCGCGAGCATCTCGGTGGTCCCGGCCAGGAAAATCGACCCGCTGTCCGCCTGGTAGAACCAGGCCTCGTAGACGGGCGACCGGTCGACCACCACGTCCCAGAGCTCGCAGAAGTTGAGCACCGATTCGTCCTCGGGGTCCGAGGAAAGGCGCCGGTCGGCCGGGAGATCCTCATCGTCGTATGCGGCACCGCAGAGCGCGACCTGCTCGGCCTGGAGGGGATTGAGCTGCGCCACCGAAGTGATCTGTCGTCTGTTGGTGAAATCTGCCATGCGCGGAAGCTAGCAGGACCCACCGACGGCCGCCGCCAAGCCCCTGGGGCCGAGCCCCTCGGGCTGCCCGTGGGGGCCGTCATCATGCAGTCATCGGGCCCGACCGGAGACCCATCCCAACCGAATCCCGCACGACGGGGGCGTGACGGGGCCGGCGCCCCTGACACGGCCACGAGGCGAATCACACCGCTGCGACTCGGGCCGGCCGGCCACTCACGCAAAGCCAGTGACAGTCGTCGCCCATTTTCGCCCTTCGGGCATGCTTACGCCGGTACAGCAGGCCCAGGATGCGGCTCCGAAGTGCTCAATCTATGCTGGAATTCTGCCTCAGGGGGTGCGTCTAGCGCTGCACGAGGGGAAGCATATGCGTCACCATGAGCCGGTGGACTTCCTGTCCAAGTTGTCGACAAAAGCGCTCACGGACCCAGCGCAACTTACTCTGATCGGCATGGTAAAGCCGATAGAAGACGACGCTTCGGCCGTCAATTTCACACGACACCTTGCGTGCGAAGAATGGTCTTCCTTGCCGATTGAGGTAGTCGAGTCATTCACGCACGTGCGGAACATCTCGTGCAAGGATCACGAACACCCGCTCGTCATCGTCCGGTTCAAGCGTCCGGAAGACTTGCCGGAAGGTCTGAGGTTCTTCGCAGGCCTGTGCTCAGACCTGCAATCCTCGATCAGAGATCTCAGTAATTCCGTCAAAAATCCCCAGGCTAGGCAGAGTTGCGAGATCGTGCACGTGGACGAAGGTGGCGGTGTCGTCCTGTGCTGCATATACGGAAGCGGCGATTCATACGAAGTCGAATGTACGGGAATCGCCTGAAAACCTCGTTCAGGGTCGCCTGACGGAATCGAGGGATCGGTCCACCTACGACACCTTCGACCGCGAGGCCCACGAGAGCCGGAACGCTCGCCGAACTCCACCTCGCCGCCATTTTCGTCTGGTCAGCCAGGTGTCCAGTTGGGCTTGTCTGGTCGATCACGTGCGGAGCCAGATGACCAGGGATGTCACGGTGGCGGTGCCGAGATGGACTCAGCCGCATTTGTCGTAGCTGATGGTCACCCGCTCGATGAGCTTCACACCGCCGCTGGCCGATACCTAACCCCGCTCCCAGTAGGTGCAGTTGCGGCGGGTGTCCGGCGCGCCCGGGCTGAGGCTCGGGCACGGGGTCAGGCCCCCCTCCGCAGGCGGGGAAGGGCGCTCCCATCGCTGCGGCTCCGCCGGACCGCTGGGCGGGTCCTCCAGGTACAGGGTGGCCGCACCGCCGGCCAGGGCGAGCACCGCCCAAGCAGCCACCGCCCACCGCCGGATCGACCCCGACATCGTCCGCCCCCTGCCCACTCGCCACCCTCGGGACTCCCCCGGCTCCCCCGGTTGCCCGGTTCCCCCGCCCCCCTCGGTCCCATTCTGCGCGACGCGATCACGTCCAGGTGGGAGGGGAGACACGGAATAATGATGATTACAGCCGCAATGGCCGGAAATCCTTGGCCAATTTGGTGACAAGCGCACTGATGTTTCATCATCGTGACTGCACGTCAGTTCTCGACGTGCATCGAGGAGGCGGGGCGCCGGGGGCCCCCGTTCACACCGGTCGATCCCGCAGGCGAGTTCTTCTCTCGTCGCGCGCCCTGCCGTGGCTCCTTCGACCCATTCCCGTCACCTAGGCAAAGGCCCATGTCCGCCCAGCAACTCTCGGACCTCATACGTTTCGCCCGTCACAACTCGCCCTACTACCGGGACCTTTACGCGTCCCTGCCGCCTCACACCGAACGCCTCGCCGACCTGCCCGTGGTCGACCAGCAGGAGTTCTGGGCGGCCAACACACTTCCCGACAGCCGCGTGCTGACCGGCCCGCTCAGCGAGGCCACGCTCTACAAGACCGGCGGCACCACCGGGTCCCCCAAGTTCTCCGTCTACACCCGCGACGAGTGGCGCACGTTCGTCACCTCCTTCGGCGAGGGACTCGTGGACACGGGTCTGCGCCCGGGGCACCGCGTCGCCGACCTCTTCTACGCCGGGGAGCTGTACGCCAGCTTCCTCTTCGTCCTCGACTCGCTCGCCCACGCGCCCGTGGACAACGTCCGCCTGCCCATCGGCGGCGGCGCGCCGCTGGAGTCGACGATCCCCACCCTGCGCGACCTCTCCGCCCAGGTACTGGCCGGCACGCCCACCACCTTGTGCCGGCTCGCCGAACAGACCATCTCATCGGGTGTCCGGCTCGAGGCGGTGGAGTTGCTGCTCTTCGGTGGCGAGGCCCTCTTCGACGATCAGCGGCGCCTGCTGGCCACCGCGTTCCCCCGCGCCGAGGCCCGCTCCGTCGGATACGCCAGCGTCGACGCCGGCCTGCTCGGCCGCCCCGTACCCGGCTCCGACGCCCGGGTGCACCGGGCCTTCACCCCGTACTCGGTCGTCGAGATCCTCGACGACTCCACCGATGAGCCCATCACCGAACCGGGGCGGCCCGGCCGGGTCGTCGTCACCAGCCTCTTCCGCCGCCTCATGCCGATCATCCGCTACCCCGCCGGCGACCGGGCCGAGTGGACCGGCACCGGGCCCGGGCACTTCCGGATCCTCGGCCGCGCCGAGGAAGGCGTACGGGTGGGCCCCGTGTCCCTCTACACCCAGGACGCCCAGGACGCCGTGGCCACGGCCGACACCGCAGGGCGCGTGGTCGGCATGCAGCTCGTCGTCCGTCGCTGGGACGGCCGCGACGGGCTCGTCCTGCGGCTGGCGACGGCCCCCGGCGACAACGCCGCCGGTGACGACCCCTCCGGCCCGGTCACCGCCGGGCGGGAGGCGCTGGCCAAGGCCGTCGTCGCGGAGCTGGAGACCGTGCGGCCGCTGTATCCGGACAGCGTGCGCGCCGGTTTCGTGCATCCGCTGTCCGTCGAGTGGGCGCGCCACCGCGACCTCGCCGTCAACCCGCGCTCGGGCAAGCTCGTCCGCGTCCTCGACGAGAGGCCGACCGCATGACCGCCTCATCCGTGGCCGTAAGCGATACCGAAGGCGGCGCAGCAGCCGGCGTCGGCGGCCGGCGCGCTCCGCTGGTCCTGCGCAACCGCACCTTCGGCGCCGTCTGGCTCGGCCAAGTCCTCACCCAGGCCGCCGTACGCATGTTCCAGGTCGGCGTGTCCTGGTGGATCGTCGCCTACGCCGTCCGCGACGCCCGTGGTCTGGCCTCCGGGCTGTTCATGGCGGCCTGCACGCTGCCCGCCGTAGTGCTGGCGCCCGTCGTGGCCCAGGCCGTCGCCCGGTTCGCCCACCGTTCGGTCCTGCGCACCGCCGCCGGCGTGGCCGGCGCCGCCTCGGGCGCCCTCGCCCTGTGGGCGCACGGCGACAACCTGCCGCTCACCGCCGTGTACGCCGCTGCTCTCGCCCTGGCCACCTGCCAGGCGTTCTTCGACCCCTGCCTGACCACTTCCGTGCCCGAACTCGTCGACGACGCCGACATCGAGACGGCCACCGGCTTCGAGCTGTCCACCCAGTCCCTGGCCGGCCTCGGCGGAGCCCTGCTCGGCGCCCTGATCGTCGACCGGGCGGGCGTGGCCGGGCTGGCCGTCGGTTGCGCGGCCGCCTACTTCGGCGCCGCCCTCCTCGTCGCGAGCGTCCGCTTCCGCACCGCCGCGACGGCCGCGACCGACGCGACCGACGCAGCCGATGCAGCCGACGCGTCCAATCCGGCGGCGGCCGCGCCTCAGCGGCGTACGCTCCGCCGCATCCTCGGGGAACTGCCCTACGTACGGCGGATCCTGGTCTGCTTCACCGCGGCGAACCTCTTCACCACCGCCGTGTTCGTCGTCATCCCCCTCTACACCCGCTCGGTCCTCCTGGGCGGCGGCGGCACCGTGGCACTGCTGGAGGCATCCCTGGGCGCCGGCGCGCTCGTCGGCGCCTTCACGGGCGCCCGCGTGCCGGGGCGTCCCACGGTCGCCGGCGCCTACTGCCTGGGCCTGATGGCCTTCGCCCTGGCGCTGCCCGGGCTGGTCGCGGACCGCCTGGTCGTCGCGGGCTGCCTGGCCGTGGCCGGCTGGTGTGCCGGGGCCGTCAGCGTCCGCTTCGTGGCCCTCTTCCAGCGGCTGGTGCCGACGGCGGACAAGCCCGGCTTCTTCGCCGTGATGCAGGCCGTATTGGGCGCCTCCCTGCCGGTGGCGTCCCTGGTGTTCGGCTCCGCCGGCGACTTCCTCTCGCCCCAGACGCTGTGCCTGGTGCAGGGCGTCGGCCTCATCCCCGCCGCCTGCGCGCTCGCCCTGCTCGGGTCCCGTACACCCGCGCCGCCCGCAGCTGACCGAGACGCCGATGCGGGCCGGGGCACGGAACCTGTCGGAGGCCCGCAGTGAAGCCCGTCATCACGCCAGCCGTCTGCGCGGACATCGCCGAACTGCGCCAGCTCTACTACGCCGTCTACGGGCCGCACTACCCCGTGGCCCTCGGCACCGACCCGGCCGAGATGGCCCGGCTCATCGAGGACCCGTACTCCCTCTGGCTCGTCGGCCGCTGCGCCGACACGGGGGCGCTGACCGCGTCCGCCGCCATCCACGGTGAGGCCGGCAGCCGCATCGGCCGTCTGGAGGGCATCGCCGTACACCCCGGGCACCGCTCGGCGGGCCTGGCCGCCGCCCTCACCGAGGCGCTGTGCGCCGCGATGCTGGACACGGGGCGGCTGGACTCGGTGTACGCGACCGTACGCACCGTCAGCTCCGGCCCCCAGCGGGTCGTCGCGCGCAACGGCTTCCGCCCCCTGGGCATCCTGCCCAACGCCGTGGATCTCCGCAGCCGCGAAAGCCTCGCACTCTACGCGCGTCACTCCGCCGGCGTGCTCGATCGCCGGATCCCCGTCACCGAAGTCCCCGCCCCGCTACTGCCGTTGCTGCGTACCGCCGAGGCCGCGCTCGGCATCGGCTACCCCGGGGTCCGAGCCGCCGGCCCGTTGCCGGCGCCCGCGCCGCACGAGGCCGTCGAGCGGCTGGAGATGATCGAGGCACCGGCCTTCGTCCGCCGCCGGTTCCGCGAGCAGTTCCCCGGCGCCGAGGGCTGGTTCTACCCGCTGCACACCCCGAACGTGCTGCTCACCCCCGAAGACGGCCGGTTCGAGGTCTACGCCTACCTCAACCGCGCCGGAGGGTACTGCTCCCTGCTGACCGCCCACCCCGATCCGGCCGCCGCGGCCGCCTACCTCGAACCCGTCACCCGGGCCCTGGCCCGCGCGGGCGCCGGCTACGTCGAGGCCCTGGTGCCGCTCGCGCACCTGGAGGCCCTCTCGGCCTTCCTGTCCCAGGGGTTCGTCGCCGGGGCCATCTACCCGGCGATGCGCGCGGACGGCGACGGCTTCCACGACTACGCCGTCCTGTCCCGTTCCAGCGAGCGGATCGACTTCCGCGGCGTCGCCGTCGAACCGCCCCTCCAGCCCTATCTGGACTGCTACGTGTCGGCCTGGGCGTCGACGCACCTGCCCACATCATCCGAGGTTGCCTCATGAACCCCCATCTCGCGCCGGTCGTCGTACCCGACCCGGCCCTCCTGCCGCACGTACAACAGCTGTGCGACCTGACCGACCCGTACGCCTTCGGGCCCGCGCAGGACGAACTGTTCGCCGCCGCCATGGCCGAGACCAACGCCTGGCACACCGAGCGCTCCCCGTTCTTCCGCTCCCTCTACGAGGCCACTGCCCCGGCGGAGCCGTACCGCGCGCCGCTCGTCCACGCGAACTTCTTCAAGCGGCACGAGGTGCTCTCCGTCCCGCGCGAGGACGTCGAGCTGCACCTGACCTCCTCCGGCACCACCGGCCAGAAGTCGCAGATGTTCTTCGACCACTGGACCATCCGCTCCGCCCAGCGCATGGTCGGCCGGATCTTCGAGCGCAACGGCTGGATCACCCCCGACCAGGAGGTCAACTACCTCCTGTACAGCTACGAGCCGGCCCCCTCCCTGAACCTGGGGACCGCCTTCACCGACAACTACCTGTGCGACTTCGCCCCGGCGCGCAGCGTCGAATACGCGCTGCGCAACACCGGCGGCGACCACGAGTTCGACCCCTTCGGATGCATCGCCGCGCTGCGCCGCTTCGAACGCGAGGACGCCCCGGTCCGCATCCTCGGCTTCCCGGCCTTCCTCTTCTTCACCCTGGAGCGGATGCGGGCCATGGGACTGCCTCCGCTGCGCCTGCCCGAGGGCTCCCTCGTCGTCCTCGGCGGCGGCTGGAAGGGGCACGCCGACCGGCGCATCGGCAAGGAGGAGCTGTACGCCCGCGTCACCGAGCAGCTCGGCATACCGGGTGAGCGGATCCGGGACACCTTCGGGTCGGTCGAGCACTGCATTCCGTACATCGAGTGCGACCACCACCGGCTGCACGCGCCCGTCTGGTCCCGGGTGACGATCCGCTCCACGCGCACGCTCGAACCCCTGCCGTACGGAGAGCGGGGCTACCTGCACCTCGTGTCGCCGTACATCACCTCCGTACCGGCGCAGAGCGTGGTCATGGGCGACCTCGCTTCCCTCCAGCCGGGCGACGCCTGCGGGTGCGAGCTGGAGACCCCCTGGTTCACCGTCCACGGCCGTGCCGGGGTGAGCCGCAACCGCAGCTGCGCGGTGGCCGCAGCCGAACTGATGAAGGGCATGGCGTGACCGAGACCGAGAAGCACCACTACTGGCAGGGCGCCTTCATCGACGACGAGGAGGCCGGGCGCCGCCTCGCCGACCTGCCGGCCGCAGTCGAGGCCGCGCTGGCCACCGTGCTGGAGACCGAGACCGTCCTGGCCGCCTGCGACGCCCTCGCCACCGCCCTGCGCGACCCGGCCCACCCGGTGCACGCCCGGCTCGCCACGCACCTGCCCGACGGGGAGGACCCGGCCGTACTGGTCGAGCTCGGCGGCCTCCTCGGCCGGCGGAAGCTGACCCGCAAGCTGAGCCGGGAACTCGGCGGCGCGACACCCGGCCGGCTGAACCGGGCCGATCCGCGCGAGACGGTCTACGAGGCGTGGGCGCCCGTCGGCCTGGTCGCCCACATCGCCCCGGGCAACGCCGCGACGGTCGCGCCGCTGAGCATCGTCGAGGGCCTGCTCGCCGGAAACGTCAACATCCTCAAGACCAGCAGCGCCGACACCCTCCTGACCCAGCACCTGATGGCCGAGCTCGCGGCCCTGGACCCCAGCGGTGCACTGGCCGCGCGGGTCGTCGTCCTGTGCTTCCCGTCCTCCCGGCAGGAGTGGCTGCGCCTGATGTGCGCGCCTGCGGACGCCGTCGCCGTATGGGGCGGGGAAGGCGCCGTCGAAGGGGTGGCAGCCCATGTGCCGGCCGGATGCCGGCTGGTGGAGTGGGGGCACCGGATCTCCTTCGCGTACCTGACGGGCGACGCCTGGTCGCAGACCGGGACGCTCGAAGCCCTCGCGGACGACGTGTGCCTGCACGAGCAGCAGGCGTGTTCCAGCCCCCAGGTGGTCTACCTGGACACCGAGGACGAGGGCGAGGTGTTCGCCTTCGCCGAGCGGTTCGCCGCGGTCCTCGCGGCCCGGCCGCCGGCCGTGACCGCCCCTTCGGCGGGCGAGCCGGACCCCGCCGAGGAGGCAGAGCTGACCACCACCGAGCTGGTGGCGCGGCTGGAGGAACACCTCGGTCTGACCCGGGTGTTCGCCGCTGCCGACGGATCGTGGCGGGTCATGGCCGACACCCGGTCCCCGCTCACCGCCTCGCCGCTGCACCGCAGCGTGTGGGTCAAGCCGCTGCCCCGCAAGCGGCTGATCGCCACCCTGCGTCCGATGCGCCGCTATCTGCAGACGGCGGGCCTGGCGGGCAGCCGGACCGACATCGCCGAGCTCTCCCGTACCGTCCTGGCCGCGGGTGTCACCCGCGTCACGCCGGTCGGCGCCATGCTGGACAGCTACGCGGGCGAGCCGCACGACGGCGTCTACGCCCTGCAGCGCTACAGCCGCCGCGTCGCCGTCCAGGCAGACGCGGCCCGCTTCGCCACCACCGCCTGCCTGGACGACCTGGCCCGGCCCGTCGTCCTGCCGCGGCCCGCAGGCCCGCTGCTGGGCAAGGAGGACGTGCAGGAGCAGGGCCGGCAGATCACGCGGGCCGATGCCGAGCTGTACTTCCGCAGTGGCGGCAGCACCGGCGCACCGGCGCTGTCGATCTTCAGTTACGACGACTACGACACGCAGATGCACGCCGCCGCCCGCGGCCTGCTCGCCGCCGGCTACGACCCGGTCGGGGACCGCACCGCCAACCTCTTCTACTGCGGCGGCATGTACGGCAGCTTCATCAGCTTCTTCTCCGTGCTGGAACGGCTCGGCGGTGTGCAACTGCCGCTGTCCGCGGGGCCCGACCACCGGGCGACGGCCCAGGCCGTCATCGACCACGGGGCCGACACCCTCTTCGGAATGCCCTCCTACCTGTGGCAACTGCTCCACGCGGAGGCGGACTCACTGCGCGCGTACGGAGGCCTGCGCAAGATCTTCTACGGTGGCGAGCACTTCACGGAGGAGCAACAGCGCACGCTGAAGGCCGAGTTCGGAATCGAGGTCGTCCGCTCGATCACCTACGGCAGCACCGACCTCGGCCCGCTGGGCTACCAGTGCACCGAGAGCTCCGGCGGCGTCCACCACCTGCACGCCGACCTCCACACGATGGAGATCCTGGACCTGACCGAGGACCGGCCGGTGGCCCCGGGCGAGACGGGCCGGCTGGTCTTCACCACGCACGCCCGGCGCGGCCAGCACCTGGGCCGGTACGTGATAGGCGACCTCGGCCGGGAAATCGCGGGCCGCTGCGCCTGCGGCCGGCACGCGCCCCGCTTCGAGCTGAGGGGGCGCACCGGTGACGTGATGCGGGTGGCGACGTACTTCCTCAATCACCGCCGCTTCCTGGACCTGGCCGAGCAACGGGGCGGCCATCGCGGCGAGCTGCAGATCCGGCTCGACGGTACGGAGGCGCGCGAGCGGCTGACCGTACGGGTTGAGCGCTCCGGGGCGACGGACCCGGAGCGGCTGCGGGAGGTCTTCCTGGCCGGCTATCCGGAGCTCCGCTCGGCGGTGACGGAGCGGCTGCTGGACCTGGCGGTCGAGGCGGTCGACGGCGCGTCGCTGGACCGCAGCCCGACCAGCGGCAAGCTCCTCGCCGTGGTGGACACACGCCGCTAGCGCGCATGTCCTTGATGGTTGGTCAGTTGATCGGATGCGCCTGTCCGGTCGGTGATCACTGATGCGATGTGGGACCGGATCGAGCCGCTGACGCCGGCCGATCCGGTCCCTGGACGGCGGTGGACCACCGCCGCACCCGTCAGCCGACCCCACAGTGATCTTCATGCGCCGAAGCTTAGAACGGGCGAAGCAGTCCAGGTTGCCGGTGGGTCTGCGTCAGCGAGATGGTGCGCAGCAGGTCTCCCGGGGTGACGAAGTTCGCCTCGGCCTGCTTGTCCCCGATCACCTCGATCGCCTGACCGGCCGGCAGCACCGCGTCGGTTTTGCCGGTCCTGGCCCGGTGGAGCGCGGTGCCGAATCCCGCCATGGACGACAGCAGTTCCTCATCCCCCGGGTCGGACGGCACACCAGGCACTCCAGGCACAGCAGGAGCGTTGGAGCCCAGGAGCGCGCCGTGTCCGGTGGCCGCCGCGTACGCCGACACGAGCGGGGCGAGCTTCTTCTCCGCCGTCGCCGGGTCGAACGCCGTCGGCAGGGACGGCGGGCGGCGCAGGGATGCCAGCGCGGGGTGGGACTGGGCCCATCCCAGGAGGGAATGCCCGTTCAGGGACGAGGCGTCCTGCCCGATCTTCAGTACGTACGGCATACATACGTCTGGCCGCCCGCAATCGAAGTGCTGACCTGGTTGAGCGGGACACCCCGGCGAGGCGGGGGCGCCTGAGCCGCCCGCTGGTGCTCGCCGCGGCCGTCGCCCTGGTCGACCGGGAAGGGCTCGCAGGGCCGACCAGGCGGCGCCTCGCCGCCGACCTCGGTGTGGAGCCCATGGCCATCTACCGGTACACCGCCGGCAAGGATGCACACGTACTACGTCCAGTCTCCGCGCGCCCCGACACCGGTCAAGGCCTCCCGGACGGCCCCAGGCATGGCCTCGGAGGTCGCCCAGCGCGAGTTTCCCCGTCGGCCGCGGGCCGCGTGAGGACCGTCAAGGTCAACGCCTGGCATGCGGCCGCCTGAGCCTCGTACCACCACGTGTCCCTGCTCGCCACAGGACGCGAAGAGGCGGGACAGCTCAGACCGAGCCAACGACAAGGATGTGCGCCGATGCATCGTGGAACACGCCGTGCTCGTCGGCGAGGCGCGCCGTCGCCATCGCATCCGCGACGAGCGCTCCCGCCTCCTCCTGGCCCGCGCATCGGCCGGCCGCGACGACGTACGCCCATCCCGGGCCCTCGATCCCGTGCACGTGCAGACCGCCCAGCCCCGCTTCACCGGCCTCCTGAAGCAGCTCGGCAGCGGTGTGGAAGTGCACAACCGTGAACCCCCTGCTGCCGTCGTAGGAACCCGTACGCACCACCTGGGAGACCTCGCCGGCCAGCAGCTCCGGGGACAGGCCCGCGCTGACGGTGTAGTCCTGCATCAGGGAGTACCGGGAGATCCCCGCAACCGCCACGACACCACCCCTGACCGCAATCCGTCGGGCCTCCCGCAGCGCCTTCAGCCGGTCCTCGCGCTCCGCCAGGTGGTAGAGCGGCCCCAAGAGCAGCACCGCATCGAAGCTGCGGTCGGCGAAGTCCAGCCGGCGCGCGTCCCCGTGCGTGGCCACGCACCCCGGCGCCCGCTCGCGGGCCTGCTCCACATGCTTCGGCACGGGATCCACGAGGTGGACCTCGTAGCCCTCCTCGACCAGCCACCGGGCGTGCGTACCCGGGCCTCCGCCGACGTCCAGTACACGGGCCGGCGGTGGCGGCAGGTAGCGTCGTAACAGCTCCCGTGTGCGCTCGAATTCGAGGCGGCCCGTCGCCGTGGAGTGAAGTCGTGCCGCCTCGTCGTACTCGCTGTAGAAGCCCGTGATGCGGGGATCGATGCTCGTCATGCCTGGCGAGGGTAGAGCCCGGCAGATGCCGACGTCATCCGGATATCCCGGCACGCGCTGTCCCTGCGGAGACACACTGAGAACATGGACGACCAGTGGCGACCCGGGTACCCGATCGATCAACGCACTGCGCAGCAGCGCGCCAAGGCCTTCCGAGATCACGTCTCGCCCGACTTCGAATACCAGGTCGGTCGGGTGCTGGCACGGTTCACAGGCGTGCGTGTCCGTCTCCAAGACGACGGCAGCACACAGCAGATGCCGGACGTTTCCCTTGAGTACGCAGACGGGCGCGTCGGCTTCGCCGAGGTGTGGATGGCCTTGGACGCCAAGCACGCCGAAGTGGCGGGCGCCCTCAGCCGTGAACCCGAGCTGTCCGCTCCGGGCCTGGGCCGGGAGTGGACCGTACGTGTCAACCGGCAGTTCCCGCTCAAGAAGGACGGCCGGAGCTACCGGCAATGGGTCCCCGCACTGCTGGCCGAATTCGAAGCCGCGGGCCACGTGTACGAGTTCGTGCCGAGTCCGGACAACCTTGCGGTACACCCCGGCCCCCTGGCGGAGCGGGCCGCAACTCTGGGCATCCGCGGCCTGGCCTCGCGCCCCGCTCAGCAAGAGGGCGAAGGGCGCGTCAGGTTCGTCCCGTGGGGAGCGGGTGGTCTCGCGACGGATGACTGGGAGGCCTTCCACGCGTGGGTCGACGCCGAGGTCAATGCAGATACCAAGCACATGCGGGGCAACCGGGAGAAGCTCAGAAAAGCGGGTGGGGACGAGAGCCACGCCGTCATCGGTGTGACCACGACCACCCCGTGGCCGGCCCATCGTGCGCTCGCCCGTGACAGCCGTCTTCCCCCGAAGGCGCCTCTGCTCCCGGAGGAGTTCACCCACCTCTGGCTCATCGGGGCCCAGGCATCGGACCGTTGCCTCGCCTGGTACCCGGATCTGGGATGGTTCGATCCGACCGACCGATGGGCAACGGAGTAACCCGCGTCGGGCGCGAAACACGGCTTCGCCATGCGGCTCTGAGGGGGGCGCCGTGTCTCGGCCGTGCCGGGTGGACCTCCCCCGGGATCCCGGATGGCGAGTCGGCGCGTCGGGTGGCAGCCTGGAGGGGAAGCCGTACCGGCGGGCCATGCCACGTGCCGCCACTTGCGCGACGTGGCGCCTCGACCGCTGGAAACCACTGTTCGTGTTCGCGGGAGGTGGACCTCCTTGAGCAGGCACGCTTCGCTCACCAGAACCGCACGCAGTCTCGCTGTGGCCGGACTCCTGTCGGCCGCACTGGTACCGGTCTCGGCAGCACCGGCGACGGCCGTCACCTGCGACGCTGCGGCCGCTGCCCGAGCCCCGAGCAGCAGCAACGACAGCGCCGCGCGAGATGCGGTGGTATGCCTCATCAACGCCCAGCGCACGCAGAGAGGGCTGTCTGCCCTCACCACGAACCAGGCCCTGACAACTGCGGCGCAGCAGCACTCCGCCGCCGCCGTGCAACTGAAGTGGTGGGGACCGGGCAAGGATTCGCATCGCAACCCGCAGACCGGTTCGACACCGCAAAGCCGGATCAAGGCCGCAGGTTACTGCCCGAACCCCACGTCATGGGCCGTCGCCGAGATCACGTACACCGGCTGGGGCGGCTCGGGTACCCCGCAGGCCGCAGTCAACTGGTGGGTGAACGTAAGCACTTGGGGCCACCGCCAGATCGTCCTCGACCCGTCGATGAAGGAGATCGGCGCCTGGGCCCAGCCCGGTGCGGCGGACCCGGCCGGGGCCGGCGCGAGCCAGGGCGGAACCTACGTCGTGACCTTCGGGCGCTGCCAGCAGTGAACGGGCGGGGCCACGGGCAGCCCACCCAGCAGTTCGCGCGGCGCTGGCGCTCTTCCCGTGCCATCGCCCCAAGGAGCCGGAGCCTGCTGGGCTCCGGCCTCCTGCGATGGGGTGCCATCACCGGCGGTCAGCCGCGCACGTGCAGCCCGAAACCCGTGCGGCCCGCGGGCTCCAGTCCCTCCTTCAGGTGCAGCGAGGGGATCTCGTAGTCACCGAAGTTCTGCCGCCGGAACGCGATCGGCTCGGTCGACTCCAGGGTGAGCAGGCGCTGTTCCCAGGCCTTGGCGACGTCCGGGTAGTCCTCGCCGGTCAACCGGTCGGTGCCGTACAGCACGAACGGCGGCAGCACCTCGATGCCCGGGTAGTAGAGGATGCCGTGGTGGATCGGGAACAGCAGATCGTCGATGGGGCCGTTGATCCCGCGAGCGGCGTAATGCGACTCCGGGCCACCGGCGGTCACCGACAGCAGAGCCTTCCTGCCCGCAAGGGTGCCTTCGCCGAAGCGGTCGCCGTACCTGGTGCCGCTGTGCTCTCCGACGCCGTACGCGAAGTGGTAGGTGAACACCCGGTCCACCCAGCCCTTGAGGATCGCGGGCATCGTGTACCACCACAGCGGGAACTGGAAGATGATCGTGTCGGCCCACAGCAGCTTCTCCTGCTCGGCGAGGACGTCCGGGGTGAGCGTCCCGGCATCGGAGGCCCGGCCCGAGTCCAGGGCGACCTTCAGCGGAGTTGAGGCGTCGGGGCCGTAGTCCGCGGCGTCCACGACCGCCTTCCAGTTCATCGCGTACAGATCGCTCACCCGTACCTCGTGCCCGGCGGCCTCCAACGTGGACACCGCGAGGTCCTTCAGCGAGCCGTTGAGCGACTTCGGCTCCGGGTGGGCGTGGACGATCAGCGTCTTCATGGGAACTCCTTCGGATCGGATGCCTTCGATCCTGGGCGCTGCGGCGCCCGGCGTTCAGGGGCGCCTCTTCCATCGGACGGGACTTCCTGGTACCGGCAGGACCACCTTCACGGGCATCACCGAGGCCATACTGGGGGCATGGACGATCTTGCGGGCTTCCTGCGGACCCGGCGTTCCCGGGTCGACCCGGCGACCGTCGGCATCCCCACCGACAGCCGCCGCCGGGTCGAAGGGCTGCGCCGCGAAGAGGTCGCGCACCTTTCCGGAGTCAGCGTCGACTACTACGTACGCCTGGAGCAGGGCCGCGCGACCCAGCCCTCCGAGCAGGTCCTCGACGCGCTCGCCCGCGTCCTTGGCCTCGACGAGACCGAACGCGGGCACCTCTACCGGCTCGCGCGACAGCGCCGGCGCCGCGCGAAGGCGCCGGGCGGGCGGGTCCGGCCGGAGGTGCTGCGCGTCCTCGGCCTGGTCGCCGACGCACCCGCGCTGATCATGGACTACCGCCTGGACGTGCTCGCCGGGAACCGCCTCGCCGGGCTCCTCTACGGCCGGCCGATGCCGGGCCTGAACACCGCCCGGCACCTCTTCCTTGAGGAGGCCGAGCGCGGCCTTTACGCGGACTGGGAGCAATGCACCCTCGACGTGGTCGGGCACCTGCGCCTGGCCGCCGGCAAGTACCCCGAGGACCCCCGCCTGGCCTCGCTCATCGGCGAGCTGGCGATGGGCAGCGAGCGCTTCCGCCGCCTCTGGGCCCGGGCGGACGTGCGCGCCCGCACACATGGACGCAAGGCGTACCGGCACCCGCTGGTCGGAATGCTGGAACTGCACCAGGAGAACTTCGCACTACCTGACGAATCAGGCATGGAGCTGCTGGTGCTGTCCGCTGCCCCCGGCAGCCCCGCCGAGGACGGGCTGCGCCTGCTCGCGGGCCTGGGCGCGGACAGCGCTGACGCGTCGCATCCCACAGTGAACGCTCAGGCCCGCGAGTAACTCAACGACGCCGCCCACCGCCGGGGACGCCTCAACACTGACCGCTTTCCGGTCCCCGGCCTCATTCTTTGCCGCAGCCTTCCGCTTCGCGTTCTCCCCCCGAATCCGCCCGAACCACTCGTCGTTGGCCGCCTTCCGCCTCGCCTCGGCCTCCGGGCTGCGGGCTGCGGGCTGCGGGCTGCGGGCTGCGGGCTGCGGCAGGCGACCGGTTCGCCGTCAGCGCCGACTCGTCCATGGGCCCGGCCCCACGCACCCGAGCAGCAGCGCCGCAGCCGCAAGGTCCTGGTCCTCGCACAATGCACCCCCGACCCCGCTCCCGCGTATCACCGAGTCCCTGGCGGCGGCCAGCTGATGAATCCCCAGACGCACCTTGCCACTCCCCCGCCGACGCGGACCGGATCGCGCCTGACGCTCCGGAGACCGTGTACGCCTGCACCATCAAGAACCCGCGCATCGTCGACGTGCTGCTGCGCGAGACCCAGCCCGGCGACCGGTTGCACGTCACCGAAACCGTCGTCCAGCTCGTTGCCCCCGAGGCCCCGGCTCAGCTCGGCTCACCGTCCATGCCTTGCAGGTCCTGGAGGCCGCGCCGCTCCCCGTTATTGGTAACTGCGGCTGGCAGAACCTGCGGAGTGCGGTCAGGCCAGCCGGCTCATCGGCCTCTGTATGCCGAAGGCACCGTTTCCGCCAACCTCACACTGTCCTGTCAGCCTCTCTACGGCGTCACGCATGCCGCATGTAGCCTCATGCCGCCTCGCCAGCACACGAGCCCGAGCCGAAGAATCGGCCAAGGCCGGCTGACCTCATGGACCACCAGCTGGCCCCAGTGCAATTCTTCAGCTATGACGACGAGACGACGGAGCCAGGCCGAACGAGACGAGATCCCTGTTGAGATCGGTTATGCGCTGCTGAGCGCGTGCTTCCTCGGCGCCGTCGTGTTCGCGACGATCGCCGGGCCGGCCGCTGTCTGGGACCTTCCTCCTTCGGTCGAGAAGTTCCTACTGGTCGCCGGGGCTTGGGTCGCTGGCCTTCTTGCGGTGATCCGTGTTGTTCATGTCCTCTGGCGACACGGACAGCACAGCTGACACTCCCCCGACCCATGCGACGGACGGCCGTCACCCGCTTCAGGGGTGACGGCCGTCCGTCGCATGGGAGTGTCAGGTGCCTTCCTTTCTCTTGAACATCCGCATGCCGACTCGTCTCTCACTGCCTCCCGAGCACATGGACAATCGCTACTCCGAGAAGTGAACGAAGCCAGTTCGCTGGATCGTGTCGGCAGCGGAGCGCGAGGCCCGCGGACCGGGTTGCCGTCGGGGCCCTCGGGTGAGTCAGGAGCCTCCCCGCTGGGGTGGCGGTGAAGGGCGACGTCCGGCTGCCCGTGGTAGACCGTGATGAACTGCTGCCCGCCCCGGCGCCAGGTCGATCAGGCAGCGGTCCCACGGCCGGCGCCGTGCCCAACCCCGTCTCCAGCCCCCGACGGACGAGGACCACCCGCTTTCGGCGTCATGCACGACCCATTGGTCTCCACCCTTGGTGGGGTGGGCTCTTCATCCAGCTGGCGACCAAGATCGATTGTCAGTGGTGGATGAGACGGTAGGTACATCGAGTCGGAACGAGGGGGAGATGTCATGTCCGGAAGCCAGAACTACATCAATCACGTTGCTCTTGTGCTGGATGCCAGTTCGTCCATGTCGCACCTGAGCCGCAAGGTCGTCGAAGTCGCCGACCAGCAGATCGCATATCTTGCCCGCCGATCGGGGGAACTGGACCAGGAAACCCGCGTCACGGTGTACGTCTTCGCGGACAAGGTGGAGTGCGTCATCTACGACAAGGACGTGCTGCGGATGCCGTCGCTGAAGCAGTTGTATCGGGTCGGTGGAATGACGGCTCTGCTGGCGGCCGCACTGAAGTCACAGCGGGAGTTGGCGCAGACGGCTCAACTGTACGGCGACCACAGCTTCCTGACGTTCGTTCTGACCGACGGGCAGGAGAACGCAAGTCATCGATCCTCGGATGCCCCTGCCAGGGATCCGCGTGAACTGGTGAAGGCCGTGGCCGAGATGATCGAGACACAGGAGGACAACTGGACGCTGGCTGTCCTCGTACCGGACCAGATGGGCAAGCGCGAGGCCATGCAGTGCGGTTTCCCGAAGGAAAACATCGCCATCTGGGACGCCACGAGCACACAGGGTCTGGAGGAAGCCGGGCAGGTCATCCAGCAGGCCACCGAGAAATTCATGGTGGGCCGCGCCCAGGGCATCCGGGGATCGCGAGCGGTGTTCTCCACGGGTGCGGACGCGGTCAACAAGGAAACCGTCAAGGCGGCCGGTCTCACCCCGGTGAATCCGTCGGAGTACCAGCTGATTCCGGTGGCTCGTGACGCGGCGATCCGGGACTGGGTCATCGAATGCGGGCACACCTACCGTACCGGTTGTGCGTTCTATCAACTGAGTAAGTCGGAGAAGATCCAGGCGCAGAAGCAGATTGCGGTACTGGAGAAGAAGACCGACCGGGTGTACACGGGGCCCGAGGCCCGAGCCCTGCTCGGCCTGCCGAGCGTGGAAGCGCGCGTCAAGCCGGATCACAACGACGACTTCACGATCTTCGTGCAGAGCACCAGCGTGAACCGGAAGCTCGTACCGCACACACGGCTCCTGCTTATGGTCTGACGCCTCGGAAGCCTCCGGCGGCGCTCGGAGGCTTCGTCGTCCCGGCACCCAGCAGCGACAGATCCGGCCGCTTCCTGACGTGAACCTGGCGCGCAGCTCCTCGTCCGTGTAGGTCGTGCTCGTACAGCCGGGGCCTTGCCGCTCTCCGCCGCGAGTCGTGAGGCCGCGGCGCCGTCAGCCGTTCCTCGGCGCGAGTGGGCCGTCGAGGTGAGGACGCTACTGCATGGGGTGCCCTGCCCGGTGCTGTTCGCGGGTTCGCTGCCGGTCCGCTGTCGATGATGGGCGAGTCTGCCGGGCTCCGCGAAGGCGTCGGAGGGTATAGGCGTCGCGTCTGCCCTGGTCGGGTTCACCTGTGAATCCGATCACGAAGGAGGGCCATGCGGCCTGTGCGCATTCTGCGGTTGCTGCTGGGGGCATTGCCGCTGGTGGCGACTCTGGCCTTCGTCCCCGGCTCTGGGCATTGGCGGGCAGCGGACCCCGGAGACCAGCGGTCACCGGTCACGACACCCGCAGCGGGCCGGGCAGAAAAGGCGGTGACAGCCGAGCGGGTGTGCGCGCCGAAGACCGGCCGCGCCGCCTGTATGGCCCTGCTCCGCACCGACCTCCCGGCGGTAAGGAGCCTGGCCCCACGGACCCTCCCGGCCGGCTTCGGTCCCGCCGACATCCGCAGCGCCTACCAGCTGCCACGCTTCGCCGGCTTCGGCCGGACGGTGGCGGTCGTCGTCGCCTACCACTACCCCACCGCCGAAGCCGACCTGGCGCAATACCGCCGCACATACGGCCGATCCCCTCTGCCTCCGGCGCACCTCCGCCGATGTTTCCGCGGTCGCCGACCCAGCGACCGGTATCGCCGTCTACACCACAACTCCCACTCCAGCCCTCCAGACGGGCTGGGTGGTGGTTGGCGGCACCAGCGTGTCCTCGCCGCTGATCGCCGCCATGTACGCCCTGGCCGGCACGCCCGGCCCGGCCCACCGGCCCAACTCCTACCCCTACGCCCACCGCCTGAACTTCTGGGACATCGACCGCGGCGTGGTCGGCGTCGCCTGTCCCAGCACACCTACCTGTGCAGAACGGTCCGCGGCTACGACGCCCCCACGGGCGTCGGCAGCCCCCGCGGAGTGTTCGGCCTGCGGCGCTGCCCCCGGCCGGAATGACAGCCAAGCGGCGCCCGATCAGGAGGAGACCCTGGTTGGGCGCCGAGTTGTGCCCTTCTCGGCTTCATCGGTTCACCGAGGCCATCCGCTGGCGAGTCCGTGCTGACGGCCGTACCAGGTCAGGCAAGGCGGATGGTACCGATGAGCCTCATTGCGTTGGCCGCTCGCTGGGACGGGACGGGACCGCCGAGCGCCGCAGCTTCGAGAGCGGCCGCCCTCAGACCGGGAAGCCGAGCTTTCATGTCAGGGCGGAGCACCCTGCTGCCTGTGCGCCCGGCGGATCAGATGTCGCTGGTCCACACCTCGGGGCCGCCCCCCTCCCACCGGATCGGCCCGGCCTCGGACAGCTCCACATCCTCCAGGCCGGCCCGGCGCAGGAACTCCGACACGTCTGCGATCGTGAACGCCCGGCCCAGGTCCGCGTCCACGCCGAGCGCGTGCACGGTGACCTTGCGTCCGCCTTGCGGCGACACGGGGTGGATCACGATCTCTGTCTGGTCCGCCATGAGTCCAGAGTGCGGCGGGACGGCCAGGGCGGCATCCGGGTTCACTCCCGCGCGCCGAACAGCAATGGATGGACCGTTCGCGTGAAGCGAGAGAGCAGGGCAGCCCTTGACGTCTCCTCAGAACTTCTGGAGAGGAGGGCGTTTGCCGGAGCGCAGCCGGGTTAGACGCGTGGATGTCGGAAGCGAACACCCCGCGGGTGGGGACGCTTCCGGAGCGGGCCCCGCCGCATGGCGCCTATCCCCCCGGCGTCCTGCGGCAGGCCCGCCAGCACGACGGGCTGCCGCCCGGATCCGTACGGCACCCGGACACCCCACGTCCCGGCCCCCTCCCCGGCCGGGACACGGGGCCGCCCGGCAAACCCCCGACGCCGGCGCTCATACCGCCGCCCCCGGGCAACGGACTCCGACGGCAGCAGCCCGGCAGGCACGCCACACAAACGCCCCTGGCCCTCGTACGTCAGCCGCGCTCGCCCGGCAACCGCCGCGGTCGATGCGCACACCATGCCCGACCAGGCCCCACTCACAGGCTGGATCTCGGCCCACCGGGCGCCATCACATGCCGGAGGTCCGACCCACCCTTCGGAGGAATTGTGCACCTATCGGTAATGATTGCCGACATCTTCTGCTGTGCTGGATATACCGCACACTGGAGGTCATGTCATGCGATACCGAACCGCCGCGTTGTACGCACCCGCCGCTGCAGCCCTGCTGGCTCTGACCATGCCGACGGGAACCGCGCAGGCGGCCACCGGCAACTTCTTCTACCACGAGCAGCCCGGAGACATTGAGCGCGACCTGACCAACCCCGTGGACGACGCCTGCTTCCGCCTCGGAAACGGCGGAGGCCAGGTCTCCAACCAAACCAACCGGGTAGCCAATGTGTACTTCTCGAGCAACTGCAGTGGCGGGATCTTCGGATTCTTCAACCCCGGCGACAACGGCACGCTGCCCGAGTACCACAGCGTGAAGTTCACGGAGTTCCCCCCGTGACCGCCGCTTGTCCCGGGGCGTCCGGGCAGAAGCAGCCTCGCGCCGGAATCATCGAGTCGGTGCACCGGATCCCGAGCGCCATCGCCGGCAAGAGATGACCGGCCCCGGTTATCTCTGACTGCGCCGTACGGCGGACACCGAGCAGCACCACGGCCCGGTCCGGCTCAGGCGGCACGTGCCGGTCGAACAGGTTGGGCGGGTCGGGCAGACCGGGCAAGTCCCGGCGGCGGGTCACCGCCTCCACCTGTTCCAGGTAACACGACCGTGCGGGCGGCCACCGTGTGGTGGCGGCCCGCACTGGAGTTCGCCAGAGGCGGTCTCTGACCGCCCTGGACCCGACTTCACCCCGCCTACGGAGCGGGGGTGAGCTCCACCTGCGTACCACCGCAGCCGGCCGCGATGGCAACCCGCCGCGCTGTCGCGCTCGTCCTGGCCGGAGCCCGCCTCGAACGCGGGACACCTCGTCGAACGTCCCGGCCCTCGCGGCATGGCCGACGTCAACCACTCTGACGGTATTGATAGTTACCTAAGTCAAGGCCCGCGCCTGCCTGAGCGTGGAATCGCGTCGCTCGCCTGTTCCTACCTACAGCTCAGCGATGACGAGCCGGTAGCCGATGTCGAGTGCTTCGCGGCTGAGCAGGTCGGCATGGCGGTCGTGCCACAGACCGGAAGACAGGTCGTCCGACAGCCGGGCCAAGCCCGGACGGAGTACGTCCTCACCGGTCTGGGCGAGCATGGATAGACCGGCCCGCACTTCCGGATCAAGGTAGGCCTCGGGTCGGCGCCAGAAGGCGGCGCTGAATCCGTCGGTGCAGTCATGCGGGATCGGGACCGTCTCGACGCGGGCGCCTCCCAGCAGTGCAGTCAGCCGGTCGATCGCGACAGCCCGCGTGTCGTCGAACGCCGCCACCTCCGGCAGGTACTCGTCCACCAGCCAGAACCTGCGGAGGATGTTCTGGTCCCAGGTGAGGATAACGACGCGCCGCCGCGCGATTCGAAGCAGCTCCCCGATACCGGCTTCCAGGTCGGTCCAGTGGTGCACGGTCAGGAGGGCCATGACCGCGTCGGCGGAGTCGTCGGCGAGAGGGATCGACTCCGCGGATGCCTGCAGGGCCCGCACGGATCCGGCCGGACGCTGGGCGATCATCACTGAACTCGGTTCTACCGCCAGCACCGTTTGCGGCGGTTCGTAGGAGCCGGCGCCCGCGCCCACGTTGATCACCGTCGCAGCATCGCCGAGCGCCGTGTGGATCTTGGCGGCGATGCGGGGATCCGGTCGTCGGGTATGGCCATAGGTCGCACCAATGCCGTCATACGTCGTCACGGCGCACAGTATGCCGCTTCACCCATGACCACCTGACGCGGCTGGTGAAGCGCTCCATCTACCCGGTCTTCGTCGCGCCTCAATCATGCTGCGTGTCTCAGCCCGGTGAGGATTGGGCGGTGGTCGCTGCCCAGATCGGGCAGGACGCTGGTGGTGGTTGCCTCCAGGCCGCGCAGGAGCACGTGGTCGATCCGGACCACGGGAAGGGCGGCGGGCCAGGTGAAACCGAAGCCTCGGCCCGCCTCTGCCTGTGCGGGGCTGAGGTGGTGGGTGAGGGGGGCGAGGCCTCGGTCGCGGATGCTGCCGTTGAGGTCGCCGAGCAGCATCACGCGGGTGGCCGGGTCCTTGGCTATGCGGTCGGTCAGTTCGGCGGCGGCGGCGTCGCGCGGCTCGATCGTGAATCCCTCGCTCGCGCGGACCCGTACGGAAGGCAGGCGCACCGCGTAGACGGCCGTGTCACCGCCAGGGGTGCCGGCGACGGCCCGGATCGCGTGTGGCCAGGGGCCGCCCAGGTCCATCACCTCGACCGCGTGCAGCGGGTAGCGCGACCACAGGCCGAGGGTGTTGCGGGTGGCGCTGTGGTGGTAGGTGCCGGCGAGCGCCCGCTGGTATTCGGCCATGGCCGGCACGGGCACCTTCTCCAGGGCGACGAGATCGGCGCCGGTGGCGATCACTTCCCGGGCGACGGCCTCCGGGGTGGTGCGGTTCCCACCCACGTTGAAGGTCAGGGCCTTGAAGTCGGCGTGACCGGCGCGAGGGGCCGCGGCGAGGGCGGGTACGAAGAGGTAGCACCAGGCCACCAGGGGGACCAGGGCTGCAGCCATGGCCAGACGTGAGCCGCGCGTCGCCGCCCACAGGAGGAGGACCGGTACTGCGGCACCGAACCACGGGACGATGGTCTCGGCGAGGCTGCCGAGGTTGCCCGGTCTATTGGGCAGCAGCTGCGGAAAGAGCAGCACTACGGTGAGGAGGAGGGCGGGGACGGCGATACGTACGGTGCGACGGGGGCGGCCCCCCGAACGGTCCCGCCGGGTACTGCGGGTCATGAACTCTTGTTCTCGCTTTCTTCAACTGGCTGGTGGGGCCTGGGAGGGTGGGGCAGCCGCCGGCCTCCGACCCCCACCAGGCAAGGGTCAGGCGGCGTGCACTTCGTGGTCGTCGGGCAGCAGCAGGACGCGGTCGCCAGCGTCGTAGTCGAAGTCGAAGTCGAAGTCGAAGAGTTCGGTGTTCCGGCCCCAGGTGATCGCGGTGTTGACCTGACAGTTCGCCAGCGGCAGAGGGCCAGCCGATCGCAGGGGATCACGCGCGTCCGGGGTGGCCGGGGCACGGCCTCGTTCGACGTTCCGCTGAGCTGTCGGCGAAGGCGGCCGGCCGGCCGGCCGAAAGACTGGAACAGCAAGCGGTGCCGGGGCTGGGGCATCCCGAATTGACGGGTTGCGTGCAGCGCGCCGGAGGATGAAAGGTGACGGAATTTCGGCATGGGGAACCCGAGAATGTGTTGCGGGCGCGTCAGGAGGGACGGCACGAAGCCGCCGGGGCACGGCCCGGGACGGGATATCAAGAAAGTCGACGCTGGGCCGGGCAGCGGCCGGCCCGCGGCCGCGATACGAGCGAGGGAAGTCTCAGCCGTTCAGCGCGAGAGGGGATGCGCGCAACTGGGAGGATCGCCGTACAGCACAACGACCACCTCCGTCACACGTCGATAAAGTAAGCCTGAACGCCGAACCCGATATCCGGAATGTCCGACTCGGCAATAAGCAGACCATGACATCCGAAATCAGCCCGGGTCAAATCCGCAGGCTGAATCCTTATTCCACTGCAACAGGGTCCTGGGGCCTGGCCGGCCGGCCGTGACCCACATGCCGAGTCGGCCGTACGGGATGGCTTGCGTGCTCGGGCGTGGATCGCGAACAACCCCCTTTGCGTGGACGAGGTCTCCAGAGCTTCGGGGCAGGCCGTCTTCCCAGGGCCTCGCGTAGGCGAGGACGATGGGGGGAACGACGCCGCGAAGGAGAATCACATGAGGGCACGTACCATGCGCACCCTGCTCGTTGCCGGGACGGTCGTACTGGCCACACTCGGCTCTCCCACAGCAGCGCAGGCCCTGCCCGCGTGCCCGAGCAACGCCATCTGTCTGTGGCGCTTCCAGGACGGGACCGGCGACGTGTACGTGTGGCGCGGCGGTTACGTGGACCTGCCCAGCAAATTCGTGGACCACGTCGGCTCGTTCCGGGCCAACAGGACCGGCGCCTTCATCGACTGGGCGACCGGAAAGGACTGCCATCCGGTCCGGGTCGGCGACTACGCCTCCAACTACCAAGGCCGGTTCGGCGGGAAGATGGACGCGGTCGGCAACAACTGCTGACCATCGGCACGCCTGTCGGGACCTCCCCGACACGGCGGCCCCGCTTCTTGATCGGGGCGGTCCCAGGCAGCGGCGGCGTGCGCAGGTCCGGGCTCGCATGCCCTGGACCTTGGCGGGTCTCCTCGCCCTCACGATCTGCTCCGTCTTCGCGGCGAGGTCAGCGCGTGGTGCGTGTTTACGGTCTCCCTGCCGCATCTACGACAGCCGGGGGGGGAGCCACGCAACCCGCAGCCCGTCAGGTACGCCTCGGTGCCCGCTCCCGCTCCGGCTCCGGCTCCGAGAGATGCGCTGCCGCGCGGCGGGGCAGCAGCAGCGGGGTCGCCAGTAGGAGCACACCGGCCAGGCCGATCGCCGTACGCGGGCCGAGCAGGACGCCCAGTACGCCCCAGACGGCCGTCAGGAGCGCGGTCGAGGCTTTGGTTGTCACCGCCCAGGCGGACAACGTTCGGGCGACCCGGTCGGTCGGGGTGCGCTCGAGGCGGTAGGTGGCGTAGACGGGATTGAAGACCCCGCAGCAGAAGATGAGTCCGAGCTCGACACCCATCACCAGCAACAACCCTGCGGTACCCGGCCCGAGGAAGGCCAGGCCGACGGGCCAGAGCGCGCGCAGCACTCCGGCCACGACCAGGACCTGGTGCTGACCGAACCGGGTGACGAGTGGTCGGGCCAGCCGCGATCCGAGCAGCCCGCCGATCGAGGGCGCGGCGAAGGCGAGGCCGTACTGCCACGGTGCGAACCCGAGTGGGCCGAGCATCAGGACGACAAGGAGCGGCTGGGTGGCCATGACCAGGCCGTTGAACAAGGCGGTGTTGAAGAACAGCGGACGCAGCGTCACGTCGGCGAGGATGTACCGCCAACCGTCGAACAGGTCCCTGGCCCGCATACGCGCGGCCTCCCGGCGCTCGGGCGGCGGCGGCTCGTGCCCGCCCATCGCGCGGATGCCCAGAGCCGAAAGCAGATAGCTGACCGCGTCGGCCACCACCGTCACCACCGGACCGAGGAGCCCGATCGCCACCCCGCCCAGCGGCGGTCCGATGATCGTGGTCGTCCAGGTCGTGGACTCGAACCGGGTGTTGGCGACGAGCAGGTCCTCGGCCGGCAGCAGCGTCTTCAGGTACGCGCCGGAGGCAGCGCGGAAGGCGATGTCGGCCGCCGCGACCACGACCGAGACCAACAGGAGCTGAAGAAATGTGAGCGCGCCGAGCGCGAACGCGGCGGGGATCGTCAGCAGCGCCGCGAACCGCACCAGGTCCATCGTGATCAGCACCGTCCGCTTGCGACGGAACTCCACCCACGGACCGAGCGGCACCGCGACGGCCGCGCCCACCGCGGCCCCCACGGAGGAGAGCGCCGCGACCTCGGCCGGTCCGGCGTGCAGCACCTCGACGGCGATCAGCGGGAACGCGCCGAAGGCGAGCCACGTGCCGAGCGCGCTGGTTCCGTACGCTCCCCAGAGCCACCCGAACCGCCGCCCCAGCCGATGTCCACGCAGATGTCCCAGCCGGTGTCCGTTCCTCATGCCCACCGCCCCTCGCCACTCACCCGCACAACCGATCCGCGATCGGAAGCATCAAAGCGAGCGCCTTACCCGGGGGTCAAACAACCACAGGACCGTCCGGCCACAACCAACGGTTGTTCCCCTAGGGTGTCGGTATGGACCTCGACGCCGTCCGGACCTTCGTCGCCGCCGCCGACACGGGGCAGTTCCAGCAGGCCGCCGCCGAGCTGGCGATCACCCAGCAGGCCGTCTCCAAGCGCATGGCCGCGCTGGAGCGCGACCTCGGCGTGCGGCTGTTCACCCGCACCGCGCGCGGCGCCGAGCTCACCATCGACGGACAGGCGTTCCTGCCCCACGCGCGCGAACTGCTGCGCGTTGCCGAGCGCGCGGTCGCGTCCGTACGCACCGGCAGCCGTCCGCTGCGCGTCGACGTGATCAACCTGCGGGGCGCGGCGTCGGGCCTGATGCGCGGATTCCATCGCGCGCACCCCGGGATCGAACTCGACGTGGTGACGCTGTTCGACATCGAGACGGCCGTCGCCGCCGTCAGGTCCGGTGCGATCGACGCGTCCTTCCGCGCCGTCGCCGCGCCCGGCCGGCCCCTTCCCGAGGGCATCGAGTCCGTCCGGGTGGTCGACGAGCCGCTCCAGCTCCTCACCGGCCCCGCCCACGCGCTGGCGGGCGCCCGGTCGGTGCCCCTCGCGCAGCTCAGCGGGCACCGGATCTGGATGCCGGGCATCGTCCCCGGTACCGAGTGGGCCGCCTACTACGACGACCTCGTCGCCGAGTTCGGCCTCACCATCGAGGCGACCGGCCCCAACTTCGGCTCCGACGCGCTCCTCGACACCATCGCCGACACCCCGGCCCTGGCCACCTTCATGGGCGGGCAGACCCGCCTCGTCTGGCCGGCCGGCCACGGCCTGCGCCGCATCCCGGTGACTGACCCGACGCCCGTCTACCCGCACTCGCTCATCTGGCACCGCGACAACCCCCACCCAGCGCTGGCCACCCTCCGCGCCCACCTCGCCGCCACAACGGCCGGCCACGACGCCACCGGGACCTGGGCGCCGGGCTGGGTGATTCCGCGCTAGAGGTCCTGCACGGCTCGCCTTGCGGATCACGCCGCCCAACGAGCCTGAGAAGGTGCAGTTCACACACCACGTCTGTGGTTCGGACTGGAGGGATGGTTCATGCCCTTGACCACGACCCCTTGTGCACAGACGGTCACTGACCATATACCTACGGACATGACCGCGAATGCGTGGCGGGTCCGGGCCACGATGGGTGAGGTTGAGCTTCCGCGGGACGGCGTGCGGTTCGATGCAAGGCTGCTGACGGACGGTCGAGCCGAGTGGCTGCGCGACGTCGGGCTGGATCCGGGCACGCCGTTCCTGATGTCGCCCGTGTTCGAGTACGACATCGTCCTGAACCGCTTCTTCCAGTCGCCGGGATGCGGATGCACCCGGCGAACACCCAGTTCGGCTATGCCCGGGATCTGGCCGCTTTCCTGACGTTCCTGTGGGTGTCGCGCGGCGGCAAGGGCCGGCGGGATGCGACGGACGCCTATCACCTGGCCTACCTGGTCTGACGGCGCCGCGACGGCGTCGGATCCCGGCTGGCCAAGACGGCGGACGAGCAGCGGCCAGCCACGTACGCGCGGGATACGCGAGGTACGCAGGTGAAGTGGCTTCCGCCGGTGGCCTATCGGCTGTGGCGGGACGTGGGGGTGCGTGGCTTCGATGCTGCCGGCCTGCCCCGGTCGGGGTTCCGCGGTCGCTGGGCGGCGCGCAACTCGGCCTCGCCAACACCATCTTCCGCAGCAACTTCCCCGGCATCTGCACCGAACTGTCCGACACCCCGGGCACTGCGGGCGGCGCGGAGGCCGCAGACGCTACGGCAAGGTCAAAGCCGACAATGCCCGGCTCCGGCGCGACAACCGCGACCTCGCCGAACAGCACCATCGCCGCCATTCAACGCCTCACTATCGACAACGACTGCCTGCGTACCGCGCTCCACGACGCCCGTGCGGTCACCCCGCTGCCCCGCCGCCCCCGATGACCGACTCCGTCCCCACCAATCAGGTTCGCCAGCGAGGTGTCAACCATCGCGTGCCGGATCAGCCCCACCACAAATCCCAGTGGTGGGCGCCAGTGATCCGCTCGGCATACGCAGCCAGCGTGTACGGTCTTCTGCCCTGCCAGATCTTGTCAGGGCATGCTGCCCCGCCTGATCGGCCGCCGCACCCGCGGCCCGCTGTTCCTCACGGGCCGCAAGGCCCCGGCAGGGACGCCATCACTGGACGTGTGCCCTGAGACGGGCCGGGCCCGGCTCTCGTCCCGCGTCGACGCGGTCGCCCGGCACGTCGCTGAGAGCGACCCTGCGGTCCGCCACAGGAGGTGAATTCGGGGCTCAGGGCCCCAAGATCATCCCGTCGCCCCTTTTGGGCGCAGCTAGTACTCCAGTGTGACTTCGCGATCTACGCGCTGGAGAGGGCGGAGAGCCGCTGCCGGTTGTGGCTGCGACGTGCCGAAGCTTGGCAGCTTCTGCGCCAGTTCGACCGGTGCAGGAGTGCGTTCAGGGCCGTGATCGGCGGGCTGAACAGTGCGCCGATCAGGCAGCGGATCTCCGGGACGGTGAGGTCGACCGGGTCTCCGCTTCGGGCCGGGCGGCTCGCATCCGCACGTCTGGTCGGCCTCGTGTCGTCGACTGCCGCGGCAAGGAACGCGTCGCGTCGGTGCGGCGTTGCTCCGTTGGCTGTTATGTGTGGCGCCTATTTCACACCAGTGCCGCGCCGCCGTCTATCGCGAGCGTGGTGCCGGTGACGTAGGCGTTGGCCAAGACGAAGAGATAGGCCGCCGCGGCTTCCTCGGCAGTGCCGACACGCCGCGTGAGCAGCTCGGACCCGGCGCCCTGGAGGAAAGCCTCCGGGTCCGGGACACTGCCGTCCCACAGTTCGGTACGGATCACACCGGGCTGGATCACGTTGACGCGCAGAGGGGCGAGTTCGACGGCGAGTGCCCGGGACAGGGCCTCGATGCCGCCGGTGATACCTGCCGTGAGCGCGGTTCCGGACAGGGGGCGGATCGCGAGGACGCCGGAGCTGAAAGTGATCGAGCCGCCGTCGCGCAGTCGCGGTGCAGCGTACTTGGCGGAGAGGAACGCGCCCCAGAACCGGCGCTCGAAGACGGCCCTGGCCTCCTGCGGGGTGGTGTCGACCAACGGCTTGATCAGCAGAGATTCGCCCGCGGTGTAGACGAGGTGGTCGAACTCCCCGACCTGCTCGAAGAACGCGGCGATGGCGTTGCCGTCGGCGACGTCCAGGCGGCGGCCTTCGGCCGGCTCGCCCAACCGCTTCGTCGCGGCGTCCACGCGGTCCTGATTGCTAGAGGCGACCAAGACGTCCGCACCAGCCGCCGTGGCCTGTTGAGCTACCGCGAAGCCGATGCCGGAGGTTCCACCGATGATCACGATCTTCTTGCCAGCCAGAGACATGGGATCCATTCCTTCGTCGATGCAGTGCCGGGGTTCGGCAACCGCCATGGCAAGAACGTACGCCTCCACATCGAGACGGTGAATGACTTAAGGTCTCGATTCCCTGTCATATCGTCTCGCCATACAGGCACTAGAGTGGCGCTATAGACATCCTGAGCGACACCCTCGAAGTCCTGCGCACGGGACGCCCAATGGTGACTCGCACCGACGCGCACGCCCCGTGGGCCCTGAAGTTCCAACCCATCTCAGGAGCCGGATTCCACGTGGTCGTGGAAGGGCACTGCCACCTGCTGCCACCGCACGGCCAACCGCTCGCGCTCGGACCCGGCGACATCGTGTTCCTGCAGCGCGGCAGCGGACACACCCTGTGCGATATGCCGGGCCGCGATCCGGTGGACTTCGTACCGGACCGCGTGGACCGTTCCTCGCCGATCGGCCAGGTCACCGTGGACGGACCGGGGCCGCACACGGTGCTGGTGTGCGGCGCGTACGCGATCGACGTTGATCGCCCGCATCCGCTGTTCAGCGATCTACCGGAGGTCATCCACCTCCCCGCGGTTCCCGGCCGCCACCCGGTGCTGCGCTCGGCGATCGATCAGCTGTGCGCCGAGTTCCACGCGCCGCAGCCGGGCTCGGACGCGGTCGTCACGGCGCTCATCGATCTGCTGCTGCTGTACATCCTCCGGTCGTGGTACGCCGAACTACCGAAGGAGCGGACCCGGGGTTGGGCGGCCGCGCTGACCGACCCGGCAGTCGCCCCGGCCCTGAAGGCGATCCACGACGATCCCGGCCATCCCTGGACCGTGGAGTCTCTGGGCACCCGCGCCGGGCTGTCCCGCGCGGCGTTCGCCCGCCGCTTCGCCTCGGTGGTCGGCGAGCCGCCGTTGACCTACCTGACCAACTGGCGGATGGCCACCGCGGCGCGGTTGCTGCACCAATCGCCGGCCCCGCTGAGCACGATCGCGCAGCACACGGGGTACACGTCGGAGTTCGCCTTCGCCAAAGCTTTCAAACGACACTTCGGGTCGCCGCCGGGGGCCTACCGCAAGCAGGTCAAGACGGCAGGCGACGAACCAGGCGGATACAACTGACGGTGAGGGCCAGGACATCACCGCAGCGGATTGGGAAGCGGCGGTCGCTGCCGATCCCGGCCTCGCGGTGGCCCCGATGTGGTGGAGCGCCGGGCGGATCGTGTCCAAGAACCCGGCGATGCGGTGATCGCGACGATGCGCGAGGTGACGGAGGTTCTGGAGGCGAAGGTCCAGGTTGACGACGGCGATTACCACGACGCCTGATGTGCGCGGCCACCGCGAGATGATCAAGGGTTTGTGTGGACTCTTGAAGATCGTGCGGTGGCCGCGGGCCGTAGCGTAGACCCTGCTCGATGGCAGGCGTTGTTCGACCAGGCCATGGCTCGGATTGCGGGCCTGTCCGGTCGAGTGGAACCTCGGGCAGCGGCCCGCGCCGATCTGCTCGGGTTGCTGTCCGGGACCGAGCGCAAGAACTGCCGGCAGCTGGCGGAGCACGCCGGCCATAGCCGTCCCGGTCCGATGCAGCGGCTACTGCGGTCCGCCTGTTGGGACGTGGATGCGGCGCGCGACGAGGTCCGCCACTACGTCGTGGACCATCTCGGCGCCAATGACGATGTTTTGATCGTGGATGAGACGGGCTTCCTGAAGAAGGGTGGTGGTTGGGCGGGTGTCCAGCGGCAGTACACCGGCACCGCCGGGCGGATCGAGAACAGCCAGGTGGGCGTCTTCCTCGCCTACGCCTCCAGTAGGAGGGCGGGCGTTAATCGACCGCCGTCTCTACCTGCCCGAAGACACATGGAGCCGGGACTCCGAGCGGCGCCGCAAGGCCGGGGTACCCGAGGACGTCGTCTTCACGACCAAGCCCCGTCTCGCCCTGCAGATGATCGAGCAGGCGTTGGACGCCGGAGTGAGCACGTCGTGTGTGACCGGCGACGAGGCCTACGGTCAGGACCCCGGCCTGCGGGCCGGGCTGGAGGCCCGCGGGGTCGGCTACGTGCTGGCGGTCTCCTGCGCGACCAGAGTGCGGATCAACCAGGGCCGCACGGCGATCCGCGCGGACGAGGCCGCCTTTCGCCTGCCCGCCTCGGCCTGGCACCGGCAGAGCGCCGGCTCCGGGGCGAAGGGGCCCCGCTACTACGACTGAGCCGGGGTGCACATCGGCACTGACGAGCACCGCCACGTGCTGATTCGCCGCAATCCCACCACCGGCGAGCTCGCCTTCTACCTGTGCTGGTCGCCCCGGACCGTGCCGCTGTCAGAGCTCGTGCGCGTCGCCGGTACTCGCTGGTGCATCGAAGAGTGCTTCCAGGCGGCCAAGGGCCAGGTCGGCCTGGACCAGTACCAAGTCTGGAACTGGACCGCCTGGCACCGGCACGTCACCCTGGCCATGCTCGCCCTCGCGTTCCTTGCCGCGGCAGTCGACGACGCGAGGCCGACCAGACGTGCGGATGCGAGCCGCCCGGCCCGAAGCGGAGACCCGATCGACCTAACCGTCCCGGAGAATCCGCCGCCTGATCGCCGCACTGCCTCTAGTTTTGTTGCACCGCCGATGAGCGGTGTATGTCCTTCTTCTCGAACTCCGACGGCACCGCCTCCAGATCCACCTTCTGTGCGATCAGTTCGTTCTGCAGAGCGACGGGCAGCGGGGCCCTCCAGGCAGTCTCTGCATCCCTGGGTATGGCGCTTTCGTCGTAGGAGTTATTGAAGGTGAGGTTCACGTTCTCCCATGCGCGATGGTACTTCTCGGGGAGGAACTTCTTCACCGCGTAGAGCGTCGGCCGACGATCGCCGAAGGCCGACATCTGTATGAGGATTCCGCTAGGGACCATCACACCCCTACTGCGAAGTTCCTCGGGATCAAGGAGGACCCTTTGAACGAACTCTGGGCGCTCGTTCTCCCGCAGCTCCATGAGTTCACTGTGCACCGCCTGGAACTCAGGGGTGGTGACGAACTCGATCAGTTCGTCGTAGGTTCGGCGCATTACCGCTGACAGTTCTTCGCGACCGAAGTCCAGTCCTGGGTACATGGTTCTCCCTGTTAAGGGTCAGGATTGTGGAGTGTTTCCTTCGTGCCTGGCGCGGCTATCTGCTCGCCGTCCGCCGACATCCCTTGGATTGGATGTCGGTGGATGCACGTACTACCGCTCCATGGTGTAGTACCCGCCGCCAGCGCAGAAAGACGTCCCGCCGGCACAGGCGCAGCCACCCCAGCGAAGGAGGTCCTCCTCTTCACGGCTTGTCACGAGTTCCTTGAAGAGAGATGGGTTGCTCTCCCGCAGGCGATCCAGGAGTCCGGGCGCCGTCTCGTTCAGGCCGTTCACAATGTTCGCCCTCCCCCCTGTGCCGTCTCCGAAGTTCACGGGACCCGGGAGTCCTTGCTCGAAGTAACGGCTGGAGATTCTCATGTGCTCGGGGATCGGAACCCCGCGCTCGGCCAGAGCCTGACGACTGAGTCGCTTAGACCCTTCCATGAGCCGCTGGTCCGGAGGTGCGTTCCGCACCGCCTGCATCGCCTCAACGAACGGGGGAGATGTGAGTAGGTCGATCGTCTGCTGAGTGACGTCGCGCAAGCGATTTTTGTCGAAGAATGACGCTTCAGCCATTGCATGCTCCTAGCAGGAATCACGCACCAATCGCGTATATCTCAGTCTTCCGCGCCTCGACGAAGCGTGCATCTCAGGGGATCACGGCATGAAGTCTCTAGGAGACGCTTCTATTTTTGCGCGTTCAAATTGTTGAACCTCGACATCTGTATGCCGTGTTGCCCATGACCCGGCTCAGATGTTTCGGGATCTGAGGGAAAGTCACTCCGCCCGCATTATTACTTCTTTAATACCGCGAGATGGAGATGGCGCCGCAACTGCCTTGCGCACTGCGGACGATGCCCTCACGTTCGCCTGCAGCTACCTCATCAAGGTCACCGCCAAAGTCCGCTGCGGTGTCGTTGTCGAAGGGGCCGACGTCCCAAGTACCCATGGTCTCTCCTGATCACGATGTTGACCGGGGCATCCTGACAGAGGCCACTGACAGAAGCCGTGCAGTCCAGAGCGGGCTTTCAGCCGCATGTGACTGGTCGAGACAGATGTCACCTGGCCTCGATATCCGTCACCCGCGTCAGTTCGGCGGGCTGCCATCATGCTCAGATGGCTCACGACATAGTGTTCTTCCTCGCCCCCGACGACGAGACCGCTGCTGCGACGCGCCTGCGGGGACCTGGTGAGGCCCTTGAGTCAGTGACCTGCCGTTTCATTGAGCTTCTTCGAGTTGGCCACCGATCGGGTGAATGCGACTGAGCGCTTCAGTGTCGAGTGGGCGGCTGCAGCGTCCGGTGCCAGCAGCTTGGTGAGCCGGGACAAGGGTCCACTCGAGCTTGCCGGCCTGAACGCCGACCCGGCGGCAAGGCCGGTGAGCGACGATCAAGCTGTTGTCAGCCGCTGGCTCTAAGGTCGGCCCTATGACATCAGACCTGGTCCAGGACTCATGGACTCGCATCGACGCGTGGCTGCGCGAGCATGCGCCCCGCACTTTTGCCACGCTTCGGCCGCCCGCAGGAGACGAGGAGATCGCAGCAGCGCAACAGGAACTGGGGGTCACCTTTCCTCCGGACCTGGTCGCTTCACTCCAACGGCACAACGGTGCGCTGGAGGGACCTGAGGCTTTCCGGTTCAGTACGGGCGACCGGCTGCTCGGAGTGAGCGGAATCCTTGGGGACACCGGCTTCATGCGCGGCATCGACCAGGGCCTCGACGGGGAGACCGAGGGCTACTGGCTTCACGACTACGTGAAGTTCGGTTCTTACGACGTGACGTCGGACGGTCTTCTGATGGATTGCCGTACTGAGCGGGACTCCTTCGGTGCGATCGGACGGTTCTTCGACGAGACCGGCACCAGATTTGGGCAGGCCGACTCGCTGGGTGGGTATCTGGCCGAACTGGCCGACACGCTTGAGCGCGGCCAGGAGGCTGGTGTCGTCACCTTCAACGGCCGACTGTTCTGGGAGGCGCCTCTGCCTGCCAGGCCGGAGTGCAGTGCCGACGAGCCCCTTCCCGCACCGGATGAGCAGCTGCCAGAGCTGGACCTGTCCCACAGTCCCACCGACCTCCTCCACGTGAGCCACCTGGACGGACATGAGGAACTCGGTGCACTGATCGCAGTCCTGCCGTATGAGCAGGTGGTTGAGGCCGCGCGGAAGCAGCTGCGCAGACTGGCGGTCGAAACGGGGCTGAACAACTACCCGGAGGTCAAGGCAGCCCTGGACGCGTGGGAGCGTGGTGTGGCCCTACCGCGGCCGGACCAAACCGGCCCGCTCGCCTTGCGACTCCGCGCGGTGCTCGCACAGGCCGACACCGGCCGAGACGTCACTCGCAGGTGGGCCGCCGAGAAGATAGCCCTCGGGCTCTGGGGGTCCCCCTACAGATCCGTGTGCGAGAGCGCGGAGACCCGGAGTCACTTCACTCTCGACTGGCGTGCGGATCTGCATGCGGACTTGGGCAATCCGCCACTGCCACCGATACCTGACGACCGATTTTGGGGGGCGCTGCGCAACCCCGCCATCGACTCCAGTTGGTACGCGGCTCAGTACACCCAAGATCAGGACTGACCCCAGGGGCTTCGGTTCCGCGTGAGCGCTTCATGCGGCGGTTATCGCCAGACGAAGCGCTCACGGAGCTTCTTCAGCGCTGCCGCTCCAACGTGAGGATGGCCTTGACGATTGACGTCATGCGGTTGGGGCTGCACCGGGACCTGCGGAAGATCCGCCAGGACTTCAGGATCGCGACACCGCGTTCAACGGGCGCTCGTGCTGCGGCCAGCGCCCGGTTGAGGGTCTTTTCAGTGGGAGTGAGTTCCTGGAGTGGCTTGCGTTTGATGCCGGTCGCCAGCCACGGCCCGCCACCTTGGTAGGCGAGGTCGGCCAGAATGGGAACGCCCTGGCGCTCGCAGATCCGGATGATCCGGTGGGTGCGGGCGGCGGTCAGGTCGTGTGTGCGGCCCGGCAGGGCGGGCGAGAGCCACAGCAGCCGGCCGCAGGGGTCGGTGACGACCTGCACGTTCACGCCGTGGCGCCGGTGTTTGTGGGAGTAGTCGGCCCGGCCGTCGCCGACCCGGTCGCACTCGGCGAGGGTTCCGTCGAGCAGGACGAAGTCGGAATCATGCTCGCGCAGCGTCTTGAGCAGACCCGGCGCACGCGCGGCGAGCAGGTCGACGACCGCGCTGATGTAGGCATGGGCGGTGGACTCGCTGATCCCGAACCCGGCGGCGATCTTCGCCAAAGTGGTGTGCTCTCGTAGGTACACCAGTGCCACCATCGCCCGCTGAGACGGACGGAGCTTGTAGCGCCGGTCGCCCTCACGGGTGACAACCAGCATGGTGACCCATTCCACGAGCGCATGCGGCAGGTCGAGTGCTGCAGGATGGATGACCAACGAGGCTCCCGAGCAACGTGATTGAGACGTCAGACATCTCGATCAACAGCTCGGGGGCCTCGTTCGTTGCGCTTCACGGCCCATCACCCGATCGGTGGCCAACTCGAAGAAGCTCATTGAGCCGGACAGTGCCATCGCCGAATGGGACATGTACTTCGAGGAGCCTTCGGCCGAGGCCCCGCCGGTTGAGCAGCTCCTTGGGTGGGCGTGGCCAGAGTGGGTCACTGCCCCCTTGAACGACGGCGTTGAGGTGTTCGCTCTGCCGCAACGGTTGACCCGGGCGCTGGCCAACGCGAGCTCCGCCGAGCTGGAAGAGCTTGCAGGCCGATGGACCACGCGGCTCCGGTTTGAGGACGGGGACGACATGACCGACGATGATCTACTGGCGGTCCTGCAGGGAGTTTCCCGGCTCGCGGCGCATGCAGTGAACACCGGTGGCGGCCTCTACAGCTGGAGCTTCTGACCACCCACCTTCGAAGGCGGCTCAGCCTCGTCGCAGCGATGCCGGCAACCATCCAATGGGGCACCTCCTTGTCCCAGACCACCACCTGGCAGCCGGCGGCGATGGCGTGGCGTGCTGCCGAGCAGGCACGGGTCTGGTCGGTGAGCATCGTAGCGATGTCGGGCTGCGCGGGGCTCTGGGACGGAGGAGTCGTAACGGGTAGAGCTGCGGACCGCCATCATGGTGGTCAATCGGTCAACACCAAACTTGGTGTACAAAATGCCCTCAACCCCGGACACGTCCGTCCAGGACTCCAGCCGCCACCAGTACTCCACTTCACACATCAGCATGGCCGTCGAGGGCGGGAGTGGGTGAGGTGTGTTGTGTCGTTGAGGAAGGTGAGGACCCACTGCTCGTTGCCGTAGGGGTCGCGGCGGTGCTCGAAGCGGGTGAGGGCTGTGTGGTCGTTGGCGAAGCCGATGGCGGAGCTCGCTTCGGCGGGGATGTCGAGCAGGAGGTGGCAGGCCGCGTGGACGGTCTCGCCGTGCCCGACCACCAGGATGTTCTCGCTGGAGTGGCGGCCGAGGAGTCCGGCCAGGTGGGCCGTGGTCCGGGCGAGGTACGCGAGCCAGGTCTCCGCGCCGGGGGCGTAGGGCTGGTCGGGGTGGGCGTTCGGCGCGCCGCGGAAGGTGTCCTCGACATCTCGCCAGCGCTGACCGTCGGCCTCTCCGTGGTGGGGGCCGTCGAGACCTTCGTCTGTGATGAGGGGCAGGTCGAGTGCGGGGGCGAGGATGCCGGCCGTTTCCTGGACGCGCAGGCGTGGGGCGGTGTACAGGGCGTGGAAGGCGGGCGCACCCTCGCGTTGTTCGGCGGCGAGTCTGTCGGCCAGGGCTGCTGCTTGGCGGCGCCCGGTGTCAGTGAGCCCGGTGCAGGTCTTGGGACCGCCGACGCGGCCTTCGACGTTGCACCGGGCTTGTCCGTGGCGGGCGATGACGAGCCGCGCGGCGACGGTCATGTGGTCGTCAGAGCGCGGAGGCGATTTTGTCCGCGGTGCGGAGGGTCAGCGCGGCCAGGGTGAGGGTGGGGTTGGCGGTGCTGCCGGTGGGGAAGACGGAGTTGCCGACGACCCAGAGGCTGGGGTGCGCGTGGGAGCGGCCGTCGGCGTCGACGACGGAGGTGGCGCGGTCGGTGCCCATGCGGGTGGTGCCCATGGGGTGTCCGGCGCCGTTGTACTTCAGGGTGGGCTGGAGCGGTTCGATCTCTTCCGCGTCGGCGGTGTCCTCGAGGTGTTGCCAGATGCGGCGGGCGACCGAATGGCCGTAGGCCAGGGCGCGCTTGGAGTAGTCGTCGATCTTGTATGCGATCTTGGGGCGGGGTACGTCGAGGCTGTCGCGCTGGTCGGAGAGGGTGACGCGGTTGGCGGGGTCGGGGAGCTGTTCGGTGGAGTACCCGATGCGCGCCATGCGGGTGACGCGCTCGGCGAGCTTCTCCTTGAGGTCGTCGCCGTAGTGCTTGAGCTTCTTGCCCGTGGGGTCCCACATCAGCTTGTCCAGTGCGGCGGCGGGGGATTCGAAGCGGCCCCAGCCGTCGTTGCCGATCGTGAGGCGGAAGGCGCCGGTGGTGCGGCGCCAGTCGCCGTCGCGGAAGGTTTCGATGCTCAGGGTGGACTGGGGTCCGCGGAAGGGGAAGACGGGCTGCCCGAAGAGGCCGACGACTTCTTCGGCGAGGTGGTCCATGAGGTTGCGGCCCACCTGGTCGCTGCGGTTGTCCAGGCCGGAGATCAGCCACAGCTTCGGGATCTCGATCGCGTTGAGGGCCAGGACGACATGGGTGGCGTTGACCTGCTGCTCGGCCCGGTCGGTGGTGGTCCAGTCACGGAAGACCACGGTCGGCGAGGCGGTGCCGGGGCGCGGGATGAGGCGGGTGACGGTGCAGCCGGTTCGTACCTCGACGTCGAGTTCGTCGCGGGCCTTGCGGACGTGGACGGAGGCGTCGCACTTGGCGCCCGAGGGGCAGACGGGGATGCAGCTGGAGTTGCCCTGGCAGGCGCTGCGGCCCTGGTAGGGCTCGGAGTTGCGGGCTTGCGGGGTGGTCACCACGGTGACGGGGATCTCGTCGATCGGGTCGATGGTGGCGAGGGCGGCCCGCATGAGTTCGTCGCCGTAGCTTGCGACGATGCCCGGCATCGGGAACTCGGTGCTGCGCGGGGTGAGCGCCGTCCATTCGTCGTGGTTGCCGGAGACTCCCAGCTCGTTCTCGCCCTGGGCGTAGTAGGGCTCAAGGTCGTTGTAGGTGAGGGGCCAGTCGACGGCGATGCCGAAGCGGGTCTTCATCTCGAAGTCGCTGGGCAGGAAGCGGGGGCTGTTGCCGCGCCAGGCCCAGGTGCTGCCGCCGATCATGCGCTGGAAGCCGCTCTTGTACAGGTCCGGGCCCGTCTCCACGTAATACCGGTTCATGGCGACCGGGTCGCCGACTCCGTCGGAGGAGGGGGCGTAGCCGTCCTTGTTGTTGGGCAGGGCGGCGTACGGCGAGGGCACGTTCTTCGACGCGGAGACCTGGTAGGCGTCGACGAACGCGGCGCGCTGGCCGTCATCGATGCCGTTGTCGCCGGCGTCGATGAGCAGGACGCGGGCCTGGGGCTTGGCTTCCTTGATCCGGCAGGCGCACAGGGCTCCGGCCACGCCGGCACCGATGATGACGACGTCGTAGGGAGTGTCCATGGGGGTGTCCTCGTCTCAGGGGTGCTGGGCCCAGTAGCCGTACCCGCCGGGCACCGGTGGCGCGGAGAGCGGGTGCGCGCTGATCGCCTGCCACACGAGGGCGTCGCGGTAGCGGGCGGGGGTGTCGGGTCCGGACTGGGTGTTGTCGGGCCGGCTGAACTGGGCGGTGTACCAGATGGCGAGCGTCTCGCGGGCGACGCGGGCGAGTTCGGGATCGGCGTTCACCGCGGCGAACAGGGCGGCGCCGGGATCGGGCTGGCCGGAGGCGGTGCGGAATGTGTCGACCAGGCGGGTGAGCGCTGCCGGGTAGTGGGCTTCGAGGCGGGTGCGGTGTGCGTCGGCGGTGGCTTGGTCGAGGGGCGTTTCGCCTGTCAGGAGTTCGGACAGGGCGCGGAAGTCCGCGGCGTGGGTCATGGCGGTCGGCTCCATCTCAGTCCTCTTGGAAGACCAGGTCCTCGGGCGGGCGGGTCATCTTCACGGTGGTCCCGTCGACCTCGACCACCTCGTCCAGGCCGGTCGTGAACTGCCCCGTGGGCAGGATCAGGAAGCGGTCCGCTTCCTGATCGAGGAAGGCCGGGAAGCCGGCCAGGTCCGGGTCGCCGAGGTTGAGGTAGTCCACCAGCCTGCGGAACAGCTTGGGGAGGACGACTGCGCTGTCGGCGGGCGTTGCGGAGTCGGTGATCGAGCTCAGCCCGGTGACCGTTGCCCCGGTCATGGTCTTGTCGACCTTCCACACGCCCTTGGCCGGATCCGACTTCGCCTGCTGGACCGCGGCGGTCACCGCGTTGCGCAGGTCGCGGAAGAGGGTCTGGTAATACAGCGGGTAGGCCAGCCCTTCCGAGATCATGTGATGGTTGAGGGTGGTCTGCAGCATCGGGGGGTCCATGAACACTTGGGTGCCGCTGGCGGCCGGTGGAGCGCCCTTCCCCGCAAAGGCGATGCAGCGGCGGCTGGGGTCCACGCCCCGTGTCAGGACGTAGCCGGGCACACTCGCGGGCACCGTCGAGGCGACCTTCCCGTCCCCGCCCCACACCACATCGGTGAACCCCACCCAGTCCAGCAGCGCCTCCCTGGCCGCCTCCGCGTACGGGGGCGGCTGGGCGACTTCGGGGCCCGTGCGGGAGCAATGGGTCTCCAGCGAGTCGATGGCTTCCAGGCGGAGCTTGCCGCGGCCAGCCCCATTGCGTTTGACCCGACGTGGACCGCCGATGAGGTCCCACTCATCCGGCGTGTCGGGCCGGAAATGGATGGTGTCCCCGTCCGGCTGGGTCCCCACGATCTCGTACTGACCCTTGATCAACAGCATGGGCATGACGGCACAACTCCTCTCCCCTGAGGGATCACAACGAGGATGGCATCACTCACCGTCACCATAGGGGGAAACCGCTCAGCTCTGGGTGACGAACGCGAACGGGCGCGCGGTCCGTCCCCCCAGCAGCCCCTCACGCCCAGCGCACTCGATCCCCGTCACACGCGCTGTCACACGCGCAAGCAGTCAGATGCCTCCCGGGTGTCCTCGGCCTCTCCGCCCGCCGCCCTGCCCGCCTGCCTGCCTGCCTGCCTGCCTGCCGCAGCGCCTCACCCGCGGCGCCGGCCGCGATCAGCCAGGCGATTTCGAGAGCGCCCCCGGACGCGTCCGTCGCCGCGCCAGTCCCAGCCGCTGCCGCCGCTTGGAGGTCTGCCGAGCGCAAGGCGCGGGGCCGGCCGCATCACCAGGTGTGGCAAGGCCGGCCCCGCTCGGCCGCGTTCTGCTGGCCGCCGAAGCGCCAGCCGCCGCCCACCCTTGTACATCAGTGCGGTGGCACGCAACTCCGTACGAGGAAACGGCAGAAGCTCCCGTTACAGAGCCCTGAACCCGTTCGGCGCACAGCACATGCCTGGCGTGAATGAACTGCTTATGTGGCCGAAACCACCTTGCCCCGACACCGGACGGGCTGCCCTCACCTCCTGCCCGTCCGTGTCAACTGGACCTTGACGCTTGCATCTTGCAAGTGAGAGTTACGGACATGTCCGTATTGAGCAACACGCGTCCTGAGTTGTGGCGGTTGATGGTGCATCCAGGCCAGAGTGTGGCTCCTCGGCAAAGACGCCGAGAACGTACGGAGTCCGCCCGGCTTGCACGAGGCCGGGAAGGGCTGACTGTTGAAGGAGTCATCTGCATGTCTGCTTCTCTCGCCACCCGCCGTGCCCTCGCCGCGGTCCTGGCCGCCGGCGCCTTGGTCGGTGCGGCCGCTCTGCCGGCCGCCGCCCACGACGACGACCGGCGCGACCACCGGGGCTCGCAGTCCTCGATCGTCATCGGCGACGTCCAGAACGACAGCCGCGGCCGCGGCCGCGACAACCGCGCCCTCAACCACGAATGGGTCGAGGTGAAGAACACCGGCCGCCACTCGGTCAACCTGCGCGGCTTCACCCTCACCGACCGCGACGGCAACCGCTACCGCTTCGCCGACTTCCGTCTCGACGGCCGCTCCAGCGTCAAGGTCCACACCGGCCACGGCCGCGACACCCGCCGGGACGTCTACCAGGACCGCCGCCACCAGATCTGGGACGAGCGCGACACCGCCACCCTCCGCGACAACCGCGGCCGCGTCATCGACACCGAATCCTGGGGCCGTCGCGGCGACCACGGTCACCACGACAACCACCGCCGCTAACCCAGGCCGGCAGCCACACCATCGGGGACTGTGAACTGCCAGCCACCAGCAGCAGAAGCAGGTGTGGGGGGGGGGGGGGGGGGGGGGGGGGGGGGGGGGGGGGGGGGGGGGGGGGGGGGGGGGGGGGGGGGGGGGGGGGAGGGG
>NZ_JBVIFS010000028.1:0-95618 GCF_055571215.1 Streptomyces sp. NPDC030995 | reverse complement strand
CGCTGTTGAGTTCTCAAGGAACGGACGCTTCCTTTGTACTCACCCTCTCGGGCTTTCCTCCGGGCTTTCGTTCTGTTCTTGCGTTTCCGACTCTACCAGAGTCGGTCTCGCTTGCTTTCCAGGTTCTCGCTTTCGCGTTTCCCTTTCCGGCGATTCCGACTCTATCAGATCCTTTCGGGCCTGACCCCCAGTCAGCGGGGCTTGCGTTCCGGGCTGTTGGGCCCTTCCGGCGAGTGAGACAGTAGCGGATTCCTTGCCGCCGAACCTAATCGGCGACTGCGCCCAGTGGACACGGATTCCTCATTCGCAAATACGCATGAAAACAAGACGACACGGTGCGTCGTTCGTTCGAATGTGTAGTGCGGGATGGCTGTCCGGGGACCGACCGGGGTCGGCGCTCACTTCGGACAACTCGAAGAACCTTACGGATCGGGCACACCTGTGTCAACCCCCGGCTGACCGGCCCCGCGAGATGAAAGAACTTCACCCCAACCTCATCCCCACCGGTCTACTCTGGGCCCATGACTACGCATGCGCTCACGCTCAACCTGCGCTGGTGGGCCGCCTGACGGCGGCCGACCTTCAACGCGAGCACGCATGCGCTCACGGCCGCCGCTACGGCGGCCGTTTTTCTTTCTCCCCTCCCGGGAGTGGCTCGGTCGCCGCACACAGTGGCCTCGGCACGACTCACACACCGGACAGAGGGAGAGCGGGACATGACGACGAGGATCTTCAGCGGGATCAAGCCGACCGGGCATCTGACGCTGGGGAACTACCTGGGGGCCGTGCGGCAGTGGGTCGCCGCCGACCGTAAGCCGGACGAGGCGCTGTTCTGCGTCGTCGATCTGCACGCGCTGACCGTCGAGCACGAGCCGGCGCGCGTACGACGGCTGAGCCGGCAGGCGGCGACGCTGTTGCTCGCCGCCGGGCTGTCGCCGGAGAAATGCACCTTGTTCGTGCAGAGCCATGTCGACGAGCACACGCGACTGGCTTACCTGATGGAGTGCACCGCCAGCGACGGGGAGCTGCGGCGGATGATCCAGTACAAGGAGAAGGCGGCGAAGGCGCAGACCACCGGGGAGGGCGTGCGGCTGTCGCTGCTCACCTATCCCGCGCTGATGGCCGCCGACATCCTGGCGTACGGGGCGTCGGAGGTGCCGGTCGGTGAGGACCAGCGGCAGCACGTCGAGCTGACCCGGGATCTGGCCGTGCGCTTCAACCAGCGCTACGGGCACACCTTCACCGTGCCCAAGGCCACGCTCCCGACGGTGGCCGCGCGGGTCATGGACCTTCAGGATCCGACGTCGAAGATGGGGAAGTCCCACGAGAGCGGGGCGGGGATCGTGTACCTGCTCGACGAGCCGGGGGTCATCGCCAAGAAGGTGATGCGGGCGGTCACCGACAGCGGGGACGACGGAGTGGTCTACGACCGGGAGGCGCGGCCGGGGGTCGCGAATCTGCTGGACATCCTGGCGGCGTGCTCCGGGGGTGATCCGGCCGCGCTCGCCGACGGGTACAGCGGCTACGGGGCGCTCAAGCGGGATGTCGCCGACGCGGTGGTGGAGCTGCTGCGGCCGTTGCAGGAGCGGCATGCCGGGCTGGCGGCCGATCCGGGCGGGGTGGAGAAGGTGCTGCGGGAGGGCGCCGGGCGGGCCCGGGCGCTGGCGCGGCCCGTGGTGGACCGGGCGTACGAGGCCATCGGGCTGCTCGCGCCGTAGGGACGGCCGGCCGCTGGGGGTACGGGCTGCCGCGTGCGCGGGAGCCCGTACCCGTGTGTCAGCTGTTGCCGGAGGCGAGCTCGCGGCTGCGGTCGCGGGCCGCTTCGAGGGCGGCGATCAGGGCGGCGCGTACGCCGTGCTTCTCCAGCTCCACGATCGCGTTGATCGTCGTACCGGCCGGGGAGGTCACCGCCTCGCGGAGCTTGACCGGGTGTTCGCCGCTGTCGCGGAGCATCACGGCGGCGCCGATGGCGGCCTGGACGATCAGGTCGTGGGCCTGGGCGCGGGGCAGGCCGAGGAGGATGCCGGCGTCGGTCATGGCCTCGACGAGGAAGTAGAAGTACGCGGGTCCGGAGCCGGAGAGGGCGGTGGCCGCGTCCTGCTGCGACTCGGGGACGCGCAGGGTCTTGCCGACGCCGCCGAAGATCTCCTCGGTGTGGGCGAGGTGTTCGGCGGTGGCGTGGCTGCCGGCGGAGATGACGGACATGGCCTCGTCGACGAGGGCGGGGGTGTTCGTCATGACGCGGACGACGGGGGTGCCGGGGCTGAGCCGCTCCTCGAAGAAGGAGGTGGGGATGCCGGCGGCGCCGCTGATGACCAGGCGGTCGACGGGGACGTGCGGGGCGAGCTCGTCGAGGAGCTTGGCCATGTCCTGGGGCTTGACGGTGAGGATGAGGGTGTCGGCGCGCTTGGCGGCCTCGGCGTTGGAGACGGCCTCGACGCCGTAGCGGGCGCGGAGCTCCTCGGCCCGTTCGGCGCGGCGGGCGGTGACGAGGAGTTTGGAGGCGGGCCAGCCGCCGCGGATCATTCCGCTGAGCAGGGCCTCGCCGATCTTGCCGGTACCGAGGACTGCGACTGTCTGGGTCATGCCCGATTCACCTCGCCGAACTGTTCTTGCGCGTGAGCTGCGTATCCGTCCTCATCCTCGCACCCGGGCAGGTGACCGGGCGGAGTTGTCCGCAGTGCGGTCAGGGGGTGCGGCGGCGGAGGGTGGCCGCGCCGAGGACGAGTACGAGCAGGGCGCAGGCGGCGACGACGATCGCGTCGCGCACGAAGTCGGCGGTCATGTCGGTGTGGGTGAGGACCTGGTTCATGCCGTCCACGGCGTAGGACATGGGCAGGACGTCGGAGATCGACTCCAGGACCGGCTGCATGGTGTCGCGGGGTGCGAAGAGTCCGCACAGGAGCAGTTGGGGGAAGATCACGGCCGGCATGAACTGGACGGCCTGGAATTCGGAGGCCGCGAAGGCGGAGACGAACAGGCCGAGCGCGGTGCCGAGGAGTGCGTCGAGGAGGGCGACGAGCAGGAGCAGCCAGGGGGAGCCGACGACGTCGAGGCCGAGGAGCCAGAGGGCGAGGCCGGTGGCGAGGAGGGACTGGACGACGGCTACGGCGCCGAAGGCGAGGGCGTAGCCGGCGATGAGGTCGCCTTTGCCGAGGGGCATGGCGAGGAGTCGTTCGAGGGTGCCGGAGGTGCGTTCGCGCAGGGTCGCGATGGAGGTCACCAGGAACATGGTGATGAGGGGGAAGATCCCGAGGAGTGACGCGCCGATGCCGTCGAAGGTGCGGGGGCTGCCGTCGAAGACGAAGCGCAGCAGGGCGAGCATCAGTACGGGGACCAGGAGCATCAGCGCGATGGAGCGCGGGTCGTGGCGGAGCTGGCGCAGTACGCGGGCCGCGGTGGCGAGGGTACGGGCGCCGCTCATTGCGGTCGTGGCGGTCATGGCGGTCATCGGGCGCTCTTTTCAGCTTGGGCGTTGGCCTCGTCGACGAGGCGCAGGAAGCCTTCCTCGACGGTGGCGCAGTGCGTACGGGTGCGCAGTGCGTCGGGGGTGTCCTGGGCGAGGATGCGGCCCTCGCGCATGAGGAGCAGGTCGTGGCAGCGCTCGGCCTCGTCCATGACGTGCGAGGAGACGAGGATCGTGGCGCCGCGGGTGGCGGCGATGTCGTGGAAGAGGTTCCACAGGTCGCGGCGCAGGACGGGGTCGAGGCCGACGGTGGGTTCGTCGAGGACGAGGAGCTCGGGGGCGCCGAGCAGGGCGACGGCGAGGGAGACGCGGCTGCGCTGGCCGCCGGAGAGGTTGCCGGCGAGGGCGTCGGCGCGGGTGGTGAGGTCGACGTCGGTGACGGCGCGGGTGACGGCGTCGGCGCGCCGGCCGGCGGCGGCCCGGCCGGGGTCGAGGACGGCGGCGAAGTAGTCGAGGTTCTGCCGGACGGTGAGGTCGTCGTAGACGGAGGGCGCCTGGGTGACGTAGCCGATGCGGGAGCGGAGCGAGGGCTGGCCGGCGGGGCGGCCCAGGACGTCGAGGGTGCCGGTGACGTGGGCCTGGGTGCCGACGATGGCGCGCATGAGGGTGGATTTGCCGCAGCCGGAGGGGCCGAGGAGGCCGGTGATGCGGCCGCGGGGGACGTCGAAGGCGATGTCGTCGATGACGGTGGCAGGGCGCGGCCGGTGCCGCGGCGGACGGTCAGGCCGTGGGCGTGGACGGCGGCCGGGTCTCCCTCGGGCTTGTTATTCATCATGTGATGAATAATGCTCCTGGCTGTGCCAGGGCGTCAATCGCCGGGAGGTGTGAGTGTGGGGACGGCCTCGTGGCCGGGCTCGCGGGCTCGCGGACCCGTGGGCTCGCGGGCCCTACTTCTTGCGCTTGGGGCGGCGGGCGGCCGGGTTGCCCGTACGGGAGCTGCGGCGGCGGGCGAATTCGGCCGTGGCGCGCTCGTACTCGGCGCGGCGGAGCTTCTCGCCCGGGGCCTCGACGAGGCAGCGCAGGAAGTACGCGATGAGGGAGCCGATGAAACCGATCGCCTTGAGGCCCTTGAGGGCGGCCTCGTCGGAGGACGGGGCGGGGCGGCGGCTGAAGGAGTCCCAGGTCTTGGCGAAGGCGATGGAGCTGGCGATCGCGAAGAGGATGACGACGGAGATGCTCAGGAAGGGGCCGACGTTGCCGATCTCCAGGCCCTCGTAGGAGAGCCGGAGCAGGACGGCCGCGGCGACGGCGGTGACGAGCGAGCCGATGGCCACGCCGGCGCGGCGCAGGGCGTAGCCGCCGTCGTGGTTCACCCAGGTGGTGCCGAAGAACCGGATCGGCTCGGGCTCGGGGCCGGTGGGCACCGGGGCGGGCGTCGCGGCTGGGGTCTGGTCTCGCTGGTCGTCGTCGCTCACACCAGCGATTATCCACCGCCCGACCCGTCGGGCCGGGGTGTGTCTCACGTGTCAGACGGGCGCCGGGCGCCGGGCGGCGCCCGCCGGCACGTCAGCCGCAGCGGTTGGCGACGTAGCCGTCGCTGCCCGTCTTCACGTAGGCGTCGGAGACGAAGAGGCCGTTCCCGATGCAGTCCCAGAGGTTGGTGGTGCCGTACGGGCCCGAGATGGTGGTGCCCGGGCACTGGCAGCGGATGCCCACGGTGGCGTCGTAGGGCAGCACCTTCATGATCGAGTAATTGGTACCCGGACCGCTGCGCACGTTGACGCGGTATCCCGGGGCGACCGGGAAGTACTCGATGCCGTCTTCGGCAAGGCCCTGGACCTGGTCGATCTCGTTCTCGACCGACGTCTCCGACTTCTCAACCGACATGCAAAATCTCCCCCTTGCGCATGACGCTCTGCAACTCGCGCAGGGTAGCAGGCCCTTACCGATTCATATGCGCCATCGACTAGGCTCCGGCGGGGGTGGTCGGCAGTGCATTCACTGTGCGCGGAACGGGCCGGTTTTCCGGAGTACGCCGGGCAGTACCGGCTGGAGTCCGTGCTGGGATCCGGCGGCATGGGGGTGGTGCATCTGGCCACCTCCGCGTCCGGCCTGCGCCTCGCCGTGAAGGTCGTACACGCGCAGCACGCCGTCGATCCGGAGTTCCGGGCCCGGTTCCGGCAGGAGGTCGCCGCCGCCCGTCGGGTGAGCGGGGCGTTCACCGCGCCGGTCGTGGACGCCGACCCCGATGCCGAACGGCCGTGGATGGCCACCCTGTTCATCGACGCCCCGACGCTCGCCGAGCGGGTACGGGAGCGGCCGCTCGACGAGGCCGAGGCGACCCGGCTCGGCGCCGGGCTCGCGGAAGCGCTGCGGGACATCCACCGGGCGGGCGTGGTGCACCGGGATCTGAAGCCCAGCAACGTCCTGATGGCTCCCGACGGGGTGCGGGTCATCGACTTCGGGATCTCGCGGCCGGTGGACAGCGACCTGCGGACCGAGACGGGCAAGCTGATCGGGACACCGCCCTTCATGGCGCCCGAGCAGTTCCAGCGGCCGCGGGAGGTCGGGCCGGCGGCGGACGTGTTCGCGATGGGCGCCGTGCTCGTGCACGCGGTGACGGGGCGCGGGCCCTTCGACTCCGACAGCCACTACCTCGTCGCCTACCAGGTGGTGCACAGCGAGCCCGATCTGACCGGCGTGCCGGACGCGCTCGCGTCGGTCGTCGAACGCTGCCTCGCGAAGGACCCCGCCGACCGGCCCACCCCCGGCGCCCTGCTCGGCGAGCTGCGGGCCGCCGCGTATCCGACCGCCGACGAGACCCGGGCCTTCATTCCGCAGCCGCGGCGGCCACTGTCGGCCAAGGCGAAACCGGCGGCCGAGGAGGACACCCACCGGCGGGTACGGGTCGAGGCGCCGCCCCGGCGCACGACCCGCCCACGGCGGTGGCGGACGGCCGCGGCGCTCGGAACGGGCCTGCTGCTCACAGGGGGAGCGCTCGGCGGATACCTCCAGTTCAGGGAGGATCCGGGGGGCCCGGCCGTACGGACGTCCGCCACGGAGCCGTCGCGGCAAGGACAGCCCGAAGGGCAGCCCGTCAGTGCCTGGGTGACCTCCCTGGAGAGCCAGGGCCGCGAGAACCTCGTCGTGTCCTGCTCCTCGGCACCCGGCGCCCTGTACTGCTCGACACCCGGTCTGGCCGCCGCGCGGCTCGACCCGGTGGACGGCGCCGTCACCTGGTCGGTACGGGCGACGACACCGGGCGCGGACAGCCAGTCCCCGTTGTACGTCGGCGGGCTCGTCCTGACGGTGACGCCGGGCAGTCAGACGGTGCAGGCGCTCGACCCGGCGACCGGCACGCGTCGCTGGCAGAAGCCGATGCCCGGCGGCGGACGGATCCTGCCCGCCGCCGGGGCCGTACTGGTGACGGGCGGGGACGGCAAGGCGACCGCGCTCGACGTCACCACGGGAGCCACCCTGTGGACGAAGCAGATCGGTGGCGTGGGATCCCTCTGGCTCGCCGGCCCCCAGGGCCCGGACGGCTGCCTCCTGTACGTCGCCACCCCGGCCGGCGACGGCCGGTCGACCCAGGTCTCGGCCGTGGACTGCGCGAACGGCACGGTGCGGTGGCAGCAGCGCACCCAGGGCACGGCCGAGCCGGTCGGGGTGGCGCAGGGCGCGCTGCACCTGCTGCGGACCGACTCCGATTCGAGGACCCGCGCGGTCCTGCGGGTGGACCTGCGGACGCGAGCCGTGAAGGAGACGCCGCTGCTGGGTCTCCCCCAGGCGCAGGCGGCGGTCGACGCCCACGGAACGGTGTACGTCTTCGGCATGTCCGGCGCGTTGGCGGCGGTCGGCGCGGACAAGGAGGAGTGGCGGCTGGAGACCGGAGTGTCGGCCGCCTCGCGGCCCGTGGCCGACGGCGGCCGCGTCTACCTCACCGCGGTGGACGGGCGGCTGCTGGCGGTGGACGTGGCCGCAGGCCGTCTCATCGGCCAGACGAAGCCCCGTATGGGCACGGGACACGCCTACACGGCGACCGTGCCCGCCCCCGTGGTCGCGGACGGGCGGGTCTTCGGGAGCGCGCCCGACGGGTCGGTGTTCGCCGTGGACGCGGCGAACCCCGCTGGCTGGTGAGCGCGGCGGGGTCCGGGGAGCGGGGAGCCGGGGCCGCCCGCGCGGTCGGCGGACGGAGTCCGGCGCAGACGGCCGAAGCCGGGGAGGCCCGCCAGGGCCGAGCGGTGCGAGGTCGTCAGGAAAGAAGGCTCACGTCGCGGACCGCGCCCTTGTCGGCGCTGGTGGCCATGGCGGCGTAGGCGCGCAGGGCCGCGGAGACCGTGCGCTCGCGGTCCTTCGGGGCGTAGACGCCGCCGAGGGCCTCGTGGCGGGCGGCGAGGGTGGCCTCGTCGACCAGGAGCTCGATCGAACGGTTCGGGATGTCGATGCGGATCCGGTCGCCGTCCTCGACGACGGCGATGGTGCCGCCCGAGGCCGCCTCCGGGGAGGCGTGGCCGATGGAGAGGCCCGAGGTGCCGCCGGAGAAGCGGCCGTCCGTCACCAGGGCGCAGACCTTGCCGAGGCCGCGGCCCTTGAGGAAGGACGTCGGGTAGAGCATCTCCTGCATGCCGGGGCCGCCGCGCGGGCCCTCGTAGCGGATGACGACGACGTCGCCCGCCTTGATCTCCTTGCGCAGGATCTTGTCGACGGCCTCGTCCTGCGACTCGCAGACGACGGCCGGGCCCTCGAAGGTCCAGATCGACTCGTCGACGCCCGCCGTCTTCACGACGCAGCCGTCGACCGCGATGTTGCCGCGCAGGACGGCGAGGCCGCCGTCCTTGGAGTACGCGTGCTGCACCGAGCGGATGCAGCCGCCCTCGGCGTCGAGGTCCAGGGTCTCCCAGCGCTCGGACTGGGAGAAGGCGGTGGCGGAGCGCTTGCAGCCGGGGGCCGCGTGCCACAGCTCCATGGCCTCCTCGCTGGCCGTGCCGGAGCGGGCGTCCCACTTCGCCAGCCAGTCCTCCAGGTTGTCCGAGTGGACGGAGGTGACGTCCTTGTTCAGGAGGCCGCCGCGGTGGAGCTCACCGAGGATGGCGGGGATGCCGCCGGCGCGGTGGATGTCCTCCATGTAGTACGTGCCGCCGGGCGCCACGTTCGGGGCGACCTTGGACAGGCACGGGACGCGGCGCGAGACGGCGTCGATGTCGGTCAGGTCGTACTCCAGGCCCGCTTCCTGCGCCGCGGCCAGCAGGTGCAGGATCGTGTTCGTGGAGCCGCCCATCGCGATGTCCAGGGCCATGGCGTTCTCGAAGGCCTCGCGGGTGGCGATGTTGCGCGGCAGGACGGACTCGTCGTCGCCCTCGTAGTAGCGCTTGGTGATCTCCACGACCGTGCGGCCGGCGTCCTCGTACAGGGCGCGGCGGGCGGTGTGGGTGGCGAGGACCGAGCCGTTGCCGGGGAGGGCGAGGCCGATGGCCTCGGCGAGGCAGTTCATCGAGTTGGCCGTGAACATGCCGCTACAGGAGCCGCACGTCGGACAGGCGTTCTCCTCGATGCGCAGGACGTCCTCGTCGGAGACGTTCTCGTTGGAGGCGTCGACCATCGCGTCGATCAGGTCGAGCTTGCGGACGGTGCCGTCGACAAGGGTGGCCTGGCCGGCCTCCATCGGACCGCCGGAGACGAAGACCACGGGGATGTTCAGGCGCATCGCGGCCATGAGCATGCCGGGGGTGATCTTGTCGCAGTTGGAGATGCAGATCAGGGCGTCGGCGCAGTGGGCCTCGACCATGTACTCGACGCTGTCCGCGATGAGGTCGCGGGAGGGCAGGGAGTACAGCATGCCGGCGTGGCCCATGGCGATGCCGTCGTCGACGGCGATGGTGTTGAACTCACGCGGGATGGCACCGGCGGCCCGGACGGCGTCGGACACGATCCGGCCGACGGGGGCCAGGTGGGTGTGGCCGGGGACGAACTCGGTGAAGGAGTTGGCGACCGCGATGATCGGCTTGCCGATGTCCTCGCTCGCTACGCCCGACGCGCGCATCAGCGCACGAGCGCCTGCCATGTTGCGGCCGTGGGTGACGGTGCGGGACCTCAGCTCGGGCATGCGGTTTCACTCCCCATGAGTGCGGCTGTACGGTCAGCCGCGACTGCGGATATGGCTCAGATACGAGGCTACGCCCACCGCCCGCGATCCGGACGGCCCGTCCGGATGGCGGGACGGGAGGCTCACTCCTCGGTCATTCCTCGGTCAGGTAGCGCTGGAGCGTGGGCGCGACGAGGGCCACGATGGCCTCCGGGTCCGCGGACGCGAGGGGCTCGACCTGGACGACGTAGCGCAGGATCGCGATGCCGACCATGTGGGAGGCGGCGAGCTCGGCGCGGAAGGTCGGGTCGGGGACGTCGAGGTCGGCGGCGACGCGCTCCAGGACCCGCCGCAGGACCAGCCCGCGCAGGACCTTCGCGGCGGCCTCGTGCGTGAGGGCCGACCGGATGACGGCGAGCAGCGGAACGCGCGTGACCGGGTTCTCCCACACGCCCAGGAAATAGCGGGCGAGCCTCTCCCCGATGCCGTCCGGGCCCTCGCCGAGGATCGCCGGGACCACCAGGGCGGGCTCCATGCTCACCTCGATGGCGGCGGCGAAGAGCTCGTCCTTGCTGCCGAAGTAGTGGTGGACCAGGGCCGGGTCCACACCGGCCACCTTCGCGATGCCGCGTACGGACGTCTTGTCGTACCCGCGCTCCGCGAACACCTCACGGGCGGCGAGCCGGATCCGCTCCTGGGTGCCGGGGCCCTCGTCGGCCTCGTCCTGGCGGGGGCGGCCGGGCCCGCGGCGACGACGCGGCTTCGCGGGCTCGGCGTGCTTCGCGGGCTCGGCGTGCTTCGCGGGCTCGGCGGCCTCTGCGGGCTCCGCGGGCTCCGCGGGCTCCGCGGGCTCTGTCATGGGCGGTGGGCCCCGTCGCGCTCGTCGCGCGGGGCGCGCTCGGCGGTGGCGAGGTGCAGCCGGGTGAAGGCCAGGGCCTCGGCGAGATCGGCTTCGCGCTCGGCGGAGGACATGGCCCGCCGGGTGTTCACCTCGATGACCACGTGCCCGTCGAAGGACGTACGGGCCAGCCGCTCCAGCAGCTCGGCGCAGGGCTGCGTACCGCGCCCCGGGACGAGGTGCTCGTCCTTGGCCGAGCCGTTCCCGTCGGCGAGGTGGATGTGGGCGAGCCGGTCGCCCATCCGGTCGATCATGGCGGTGGCGTCCGTACGGGCGGTCGCGGTGTGCGACAGATCGACGGTGAAGTGCCGGTAGTCGTCCTTCGTCACGTCCCACTCGGGGGCGTACGCGAGCACCTCGCGGTCGCGGTAGCGCCACGGGTACATGTTCTCGACGGCGAACCGGACGTCGGTCTCGTCGGCCATCCGCCAGATGCCGCTGACGAAGTCCCGGGCGTACTGGCGCTGCCACCGGAACGGCGGATGCACGACCACGGTGGACGCGCCGAGCCGCTCGGCCGCCGCCTGGGCGCGCCGGAGCTTGGTCCAGGGATCGGTCGACCACACGCGCTGGGTGATCAGCAGGCACGGCGCGTGGACGGCCAGGATCGGCACCTGGTGGAAGTCGGAGAGCCGGCGCAGGGCGTCGATGTCCTGGCTGACGGGATCCGTCCAGACCATGACCTCGACGCCGTCGTACCCGAGGCGCGCGGCGATCTCGAAAGCGGTCGCCGTGGACTCCGGATAGACGGAGGCCGTGGAGAGGGCGACTTTCGCGGTCGGGATGCGGACTGGTTCTGCCACGGAGACAGGGTACGGGCCCGCCGCCCGGCCGGTACGTGACGACCACCACGCGGGGCCGGCGCGACGGCCGTCAGGTGAGCCTGAAGAAGAGGGTGTCCTGCGTGTACCAGCCGACGTTCTTCGTGGCGTACTCCCACTCACCGTGCTCGAATTCGAGCTTCTCGATGAGCTCCGCGACGTCGTACCGGAAATCCGGATCCATCCGGTCCATGACGGCCCGGTAGGCGTCGGCGGCGGGCTTGGCCTTGGCCAGCGGCAGGTGGCCGATGGCCGGATACCCGTCCATCGAATACGGGATGTACGGGAAGTCGTCGGGCGGCCCGCCGTAGAGGAACCCGTGGGGCAACAGGTCGGCGGGCACCCCGAGGCGGCGCATCTCGTCGTCCACCAGGCCGAAGAAGGTGCTGGGCTTGGAGTACGTGCCCAACTGGCTGGGGTCCGAAGCGTTGCGGTCGATGACGTGCTGCAGGGCGGCGTGGTACGCGTTGCCCGCGCACGGCGCGTCCGAGTCGGTGCGCCCGGCGATGAGGTGTTCGAGGGCGTCGGGAATGGACAAGCCCCAGTCGACGCCCTCGTGGTCGAGGTCGTCCTGCTGGACCTGGGCGCACCTGCGCATGTTCTCCAGGTTGCGCTGCTGATCCGGCGTGAGGTTGCCGTTGCTGCCCAGGAAGGCCAGCACATCGGCCTTGTCCGCGGTCGAGTAAGCGATGTTGTGACTCATGATCGCAATGGTGCCAACCGGCACTGACACACGCTGTCAGTGGTCGGCCCTACGGTCCGAACAGGACCTCGGAGGGGAGCACGACATGGGTTTTTCGGGTGAGCTGGTCTTCGGCCGCAGCGAGCGTCCGCTGCTGGAGGCACCGGTGTTCGGTGGCGCGCAGGAGGACGACAGGGGCGGCATCACCGCGTGGTGGCCGAGACCGGGCGGCTGGCAGACGCTCCAGTTCTGCGGCACGCTGCCGGGAGAACCGAACGACGTCCTGCGCGCGGTCGTCGAGTGGACCGGCGCGCCGGCGTGCGTGGCCTCCGTACACGACAGCGACGTCGCGCTGGTGAGGGGCCTGGAACCGGGCGGCGACCGGTGGCACACCTGGCTGAACCTGACGATCGCGGCCGAGATGGCGGACCGCCCGCCGGCCGAACTGGACGCCCGCGTACCCGGCGACGCCGGCCGCGTACTGGCATGGGCCTGGGACGCGGGAGTTGGGGAGGGCGTGGAGTCCCCCGCGGTCGCGGAGACCCTGCGCTCGCACGAACCGTTCGTGGAAGACCTCTTCGACACGCTCCTGGACCGACTGGGCTTCCCGCCCGCCACCGGGCCCGAGAACTGATCAGCCCCCGCCCCCACTCACTCCGGGAACAAGAAGCCGATCAGGCGGGCTTGGCCCACTCCTCACGCAGCATCCCGAAGAGCACCCGGTCGTAGCGCTCCCCCGCCACCAACACGGCCGCCCGGCGGCGGCCTTCCTCGCGGAAGCCCAACGCGGTGAAGGCGCGCACCGCGCGCTCGTTGCCGCTCCAGGTGTCCAACTCCAGCCGGCTCAGCCCGTACGCGCCGAACAGGTGGTCCACCAGCAGCCGCAGCGCCTCGGAGCCGTGGCCGCGCCCCCAGAGCTCCCGCTCACCGATGGTCACTCCCAGCGTGGCCACCCCGGCGTAGGGGTCGAGGTCCCGGTAGTCGACCATGCCGATCACCCGCCCGCCGCCCACGTCCTCGACGGTGAACACGGCCGACTCCCTCGGATTCAGCCGCAACATGGCATCGAACCCGAGCCCGACGGCCTCCGCCGTGACGGGCCCGAAACACGGATCCCCGGCGGCGGCCCAGCGCACCACCTCCGGGTCGTTGCGCCACCGGAGATGATGCTCCGCGTCCTGCGCGCGCAACGCGCGCAGCCTTACCGATTTACCTTCGATCATCAAAGAATCCTAGGCACCGATCCGGCGGAACACAGGTGAGTTACGGGCACGCACCGTCGCGGTCCGGGTCACTCGCCGAGGAACGTCTTCCGCCATTCCAGCGGGGACATGGTCAGCGCGGCCTCGGCGAGTGCCTGCGCCGAAGCCGTCTTGAGACTGCTCAACGAGGTGTCGATCCAGTCCTGCACCAGGCTGTATCCCTGGGCTCGGTACTCCACCGCCTGCACCAGGCACTCCAGCTTGTCGGCGTCCTTGGCCACGATCGCCTCGGGCGTGTCACCGTTCTCGTATTCGCACACCACCCGCTGCACCCCTGCCTTCACCGCCGGATGCGCGGCAGAGACCTGGTCGGCGGTGACGGTCTCGTTCGTCGCCGCGTCGATGTACCGGCGGCCGATGTGCGGGATGTCCCCGATCCGGGTCTCCTGCGTGTCGTGGAACAGGCACATCAGTGCCACCTTGGCGGGGTCCACACCCTCCATCATGGCCAGGACGGCGCCGACGATCCCAACGCGGAACGAGTGCTCTGCGATCGACTCGGGGTTGTTGTTCCCCGTGAACCACCAGCCGGTCCGCTTGGCGTTCTTGAGCACGCCCATCTCGAAGAGGAACCCGGCCGTTCCCTGCGCGTTCGCCGTCTCGTCTGCCATGTGGTGACCTCCGGTTTCAGGTTCGATCACGTAGAACGTAATTCACGGTGCTCAGTTCGCGGCGGGATCTTTCCGAGACGCCGCCCCCGTCCAGCAGGTGCTCTGTACGCTCCGCCAGCTCGCGCACCAGCACGCCCGACGCCTGCGGCAGCCACGGATGGGTCGTCAGCAGGGCCCACATGGTGTGTGCGTACAGGTCGACGAAACCAGGGGCGTGGTGCAGGCCATAAGTCAGCCCCCGTAGCAGCGTGACGGGGTCCCAGCCGGTCAGCTGCCGGTCTCGCATGAACAGGTCATCGGACTGCGGCAGCGGCGTGCCGCCCAGCCAGTAGGCCCAGTAGTTCAGGTTCGCGGCCTCGCCCGCGTCGTCGTCCACGATCGCGCGCTCGATGAAGTCCAGCAGGGGCACGGGGTCGCCGAGGCGAGCGAGAGCCGTAGCCGTCGACCTCGCCTCGGCCCACTGCGGCGTCCACCCCCTCCGCGCCAGCAGACCCCGCCGGGCATGAAGAGCGCGTGCGGTCCACGCCACCGCCTCGGGGCTCTGGTCGTACGAGGTCAGATACAGGGCCTGGCGGTGCAGTAGAACGCCCTGAGGGTCGGTCCGGGGTGCTGCCTCCGCCGTGGTCCGCAACCGCTCGAAGAACGCGGCCCGGTCCCCCATCGTGAGGAGCGGAGAGGCTGCTGTCGGCCCCCTTCTCCGCTGGTGGGGAATCTTCGTGAGTGAGGGCGGTCGGGTCCCGGTGAGCGCCCAGGCGAGCATGTGCGCGGTGTCCCGAGTGTGCACCCACTCCGCGAGAGGGTGCGGCCCATCGGTACTGGTGAGAGTGGCACTGATGATCCGGTCCGCGTCCATCGCCGCGTCCAGCATCCCCACGACCGCTGCATCCGCGCCCATGGCGGCCAACCGCCGCCGTAGGCCGAGCAGATCCCCCGCCCGCATATGTGCGACCGGTCGTCGGCCCGACTCCCAGCCCTGCACCGTAGCCAGGTCGACGCCGAGGACCTCGGCCATCGCCGCCTGAGTACGAGGGATCGACTCGCGAGCCGTGCGCAGCACAAATCCCGCGATCGTGCCGGTGATTGGTCTTGCGGCCATGTGCGCGCTCCCGGTGCGGCCCCTGCCGTAACACGTACCCACAGTCAGTCCTACCGCACGCAGCGCAACCGTAGGTTCCTCTCGCGGGATCACCCAGACCCGGAAGCGGGGGCTGGGTTGACGCCGCGGCCCCGGCCGGCATCCGCGTCCTGGACTGGGGAAGGAGTGCGGGGCCATCACAACGATCAGCGAGCGAGGGAAAGTACCCGCCTGCTGACGACGGAGGGAGTGGTCATGACCAACCGAATCATCCATAGCTGCGCCCGAGGCGTGCGCGGCATCGACGTCCAGGACGGCCCCTGGCCCGAGCCCAGCCAGGACCTCCTCGACCGCGCACTCATCGGCTGGGAACGCTTCCTCGACACCGCCGAGGAGCTGACCGATGACTGAGCAGTACGAGTACGTGCCTCATCGACTGCTGCGCCGCCGCGTACGCGATGTCGCGTCCGGGGTCGAGGGCGAGCTGATGGCCGTGATCAACGAGAACGTGTCCGACTCGGTCCACCAACACTGGATGGAGCTGGCCTACATCCGGGGCCCGTCCGGCCGCGAATTCTCCACCGCAGTCGACAACGTCGAGCCAGCTGACTGACCCGGCGCGTGCGACGGCCCTGGGGCGCCCAGCCTCGGACAGCAGTCAGCCGCCGTCATCGAGAGGCGCGTAGCGATCTGTGGCGGCCTATGTCCAGCCCCGGACGGCTGCCGGACGCCGTCATCGAGAAGCGCGTAGCGATCTGACGCGCCTCGGGCACCAGGCCCGCCCATCCCTGATCGGCCCGTCCCTGAAATGGAAGCCCCGGCCCGTTCCTTTGGGGGTTTCCCGGCAGTCCTCGTATGTCCGTGGCGGGACGGTCGGTCAAGGGTGGCCGAAGGCCATCGCGCAGCGACGCGACGACGAAGGAGGAGCGCCCTTGAGGGACCGGCCCGACACGGAGAGACGATGAGACTGACGGGAAACCCCCATACGCATCCCTGATCCCGCCCAAGGAGCTCCCGCCCGCCCCCGACCCCGCCCCGAGTCGGTTCAAGCGCGCCGCAAACCCGCTACGCCCCCGCGCCCGCCGTCGGCAAGTGGTCCAGCCTCCGCAGGATCACGCCCTCGCGCAGGGCCCACGGGCAGATCTCCAGCTCCTCGACGCCGAAGAGGTCCATCGCGCCCTCCGCGACCAGCGCGCCCGCCAGGAGCTGGTTCGCCCGGCCCTCCGAGACGCCCGGGAGGGCCGAGCGCTGGGCCGTGGTCATCGCGGCCAGGCGCGGGACCCACTCCTCCAGCGACTTGCGGCTCAGGTCCCGCTGCACGTACAGGCCGTCGGCCGAGCGGGCCGCGCCCGCGATGCGGGCCAGCTGCTTGAAGGTCTTCGACGTCGCCACCACGTGGTCCGGGGCCCCGAAGCGGCGGAACTCGCCGACCGTGCGGGCGATCTCCGCCCGCACGTGCCGCCGTAGCGCCCGGATGTCCAGCGAGTCCGGCGGGTCGCCCGGGAGCCAGCCCGACGTCAGGCGGCCGGCGCCCAGCGGGAGGGAGACGGCCGCGTCCGGGTCCTCGTCGATGCCGTACGCGATCTCCAGCGAGCCGCCGCCGATGTCCAGGACCAGCAGCTTCCCGGCGGACCAGCCGAACCACCGGCGCGCCGCCAGGAAGGTCAGCCGGGCCTCGTCCTCCCCGCTGAGCACGGGAAGCTCGATGCCGGTCTCGCGCTGCACCCGCGCCAGGACCTCGTCCGCGTTCGTGGCCTCGCGCACGGCACTGGTCGCGAAGGGCAGGACGTCCTCGCACCCCTTGTCCTCCGCGGCCTGCACCGCGTCGGCGATGACGGAAACGAGCCGCTCGACGCCCTCGGGGGTGACGGCGCCGCCCTCGTCGAGCAGCTCCGCCAGCCGCATCTCCACCTTGTGCGAGTGCGCCGGCTGCGGGCGCGCGCCGGGGTGCGCGTCCACCACCAGCAGGTGGACCGTATTCGAACCCACATCCAGGACACCGAGTCTCATAGGGGGAAACGCTACTGCGATGAACGCGCGGGGGTTGAGTAAGGGGCGCTTAGGCTTGTGTTTGTGCCAAATACGAAGAAGGCCAACAAGGTCCGGTCGAAGAAGGACACGGGCGAGGGCAACACCAAGGTCACGGCCAAAGCCCCCAAGGACAAGGACAAGGTCAAGGTCAAGGACAAAGACAAGGTCACCGTCGTCGCCGACGAGAAGGGGCTCGACTTCCCCCGGGCCTGGGTGGAGTTTCCCGACCCCGCCGACGACGAGCAGATCTTCCGCTGCGACCTGACCTGGCTGACTTCCCGCTGGACCTGCATCTTCGGCAGCGGCTGCCAGGGCATCCAGGCGGGCCGGGCGGACGACGGCTGCTGCACGCTCGGCGCGCACTTCTCCGATGACGACGACGAGAAGCGCGTCGCCGAACACGTCGCCCGGCTGACGCCCGAGCTGTGGCAGTTCCACGACGTCGGCAGCGAGACCGGCTGGACCCAGCACGACGACGACGGGGAGAAGCAGACCCGTCGCTGGGACGGTGCCTGCATCTTCCTGAACCGGCCCGGCTTCCCCGCCGGGGCCGGCTGCTCGCTGCACATCCTGGCGGTGAAGGAGGGCCGCGAGCCGCTGGAGACCAAGCCCGACGTCTGCTGGCAGCTGCCGATCCGCCGGACGTACGACTGGATCGAGCGGCCCGACGACACCCGGGTGCTCCAGGTGTCGATCGGCGAGTACGACCGCCGCGGCTGGGGCCCCGGCGGCCACGACCTGCACTGGTGGTGCACGTCGGCCACTTCCGCGCACGGCGCCGGGGACCCGGTGTACGTGTCGTACCGCGCCGAGCTGACGGAGCTGATGGGCAAGGAGGGCTACGAGGCCCTCGTGAAGCTGTGCGAGGCGAGGCTGTCCTCGCTGCTGCCGATGGCCCCGCACCCCGCCGATCCCGTCTGAGCCGCGGCAGGCCTACGGCGGTACGGCGCCGAGCCGCTGCGACCCTACGCCGGTGACACCGACGGCCCCGGCCCCGGGGAAACCGTTCCGCCTGAGCCCTCCGTCGGCGACGGCACCGGAGTCGGGGACGGCGGCGGGATCGTCGGCTCCGTCGGCGTGGGAGTCGGGGTCGGGCTCGGGGTGGGCGGATCCGTCGGGGTCGGGGTCGGAGTCGCGGGCTCCGTCGGGTCCGGCGACGGCGTGGCCGCCGGCCGGCCACGGCCCTGGATGGAGACCACCGCACCGCTCGGATCCACCCCGACCCGGGCCGTCCACGCGCCCACGGGCTGCGCCTCGCGGTCCACGACGATCCGCAGGGTGACCGATTCTCCGGGGGCCAGCGTGCCCGCGGTCCGGCTCGCCCGCAGCCAGGGCGCGTCGGACCAGAGCCGCCAGTCCACCGGGGCGCCGCCGGCGGCGGTGAGGGTGAGCAGGGTGGTGGACCCGTGCGAGGACGCGGTCACGGTGAGGTGGCCGGGGGCGCCCGCGTGGTCGGGGGGAGCCGGGGCGCCGGCGCTGATCACCTCGACGGAGACGTCGGGGGCCTCGCTGTCCTGGGCGAAGCCGGGGCTCCCGGTGGTGGTGGCGGTGTTGCCGGTGTTCTCGTAGGCGCTCAGCGGGCGGCCGTCGGTCCGCGCCGTCGGCATCTCGGACTCGCTCGCGGAGATGCGCGTGGAGTCGCCGCCGATGGGCTCGCCCGTACTGGGCGCCCCGCGGTACGCCGCCCACAGCGCCAGGACCGGGGCCGCGACGACGGTGGCGACCACGGTGGTGGTCACCGCCCGGGCGCGCAGCCGGTCGCGGCGGGCCACGCGGTCCCTGGGGTCCATGGGGAAGCCCGTGCGGTCGAAGCGCGGGCCGGGCCGGCGGCCGCGGCCCCGGCCGGAGCGGAGCATCGCGGCGTGGACGGCGGTGCGGGGGGCCGGTACGAGGGGGAGTGCGGCGGTGTCGAGGCCGCCGGAGCCCGGCCAGGGGGCCGCGGCGCCGACGCGTTCGGCGGCGCGGCGACATCGGGGACAGTCGTCGACGTGGCGGACGAGCTCGGCGCGCAGGGTGGTGGACAGCAGGACCTGCCCGTCCCCGGTGAGCCGGGAGACGGCGGGGCAGCTGCCGGTCTCCACGACGGCGAGGGCGGTACGGGTGCGCTCCACTTCGCAGGCGGCGCCGGAGAGCAGCTCCCGGGCGGCGGCGGGGGGTGTGCCGAGCACGGCGGCGAGTTCGGGGACGCCGAGGCGGTGGCGGACGGCGAGTTCGAGGGCCTCGCGCTGTGCGGGCGTGGTCCCGGCGGCTTCGGGCCAGGCGAGCCGGGCCAGCTCGGTACGACGGTACGCGTTCACGTCAAGGGCGCGATGGGCTTCGGGGGCGCGGCTGGTATCCGGATCGGTGTCCGGCTCACCGCCCGGCGCACGACCGTGCTCGGTGTGCTCCGGCGCGCGCCGGGCGGAATGCGCTCCCTGCCGCGCGCGCCGCTGTTCTGCCAGCCGACGCAGGCAGCCCCAGCGGGCGAGTGCGTAGAGCCAGGCCCGCCGGTCCCCCTCGTCGGGGCAGCGGCCGGGATGCCGCTCGGCCACGGCGAGGACGTCGCCGAGCACGCCGGTCGCGGTGTCGTGGTCGCACAGGACCGACAGGCAGTACGTGAACAGACCGTCCAGGTAGGGCTCGTGCCGGAAGGGGGGCGGCGGCGCCCCCTCTCGGGGCGTGCGCCCGTGCGCCCGGTGTGCGCCGGTGCGCGCTGAGGGGTGTGCCTGGCTGCTGCTGTTCACCTGGCGACCGTAGGCGGCACGCCGGTGGCGCCCCGGAAGCCTTCAGCACATTTAGTCCTTACGGGTGAACAGATCGGTGTCGCGCTGACCGCGGCCCTGACGCTCGCGGGTGCTTCGCTGTCAGTGCGGGCGGCTACCGTGAGCGCCATGGCTGCCCGCACTGCTCGTTCATCCGCCAAGGACCGGCCGTCCTACCGCTGTACCGAGTGCGGCTGGACCACCGCGAAGTGGCTCGGCCGGTGTCCCGAGTGCCAGGCGTGGGGCACCGTCGAGGAGATGGGCGCGCCCGCCGTGCGGACCACCGCCGCCGGCCGGGTGTCGACCGCCGCGGTGCCGATCGCGCAGGTCGACGGCCGGACGGCGACCGCGCGCAGCACCGGCGTGGACGAGCTCGACCGCGTCCTCGGCGGCGGGCTCGTGCCCGGGGCCGTCGTCCTGCTCGCCGGTGAGCCCGGCGTCGGGAAGTCCACGCTGCTGCTGGACGTCGCGGCGAAGGCGGCCAGCGACGAGCACCGCACGCTGTACGTCACGGGCGAGGAGAGCGCGAGCCAGGTGCGGCTGCGCGCCGACCGGATCAACGCCCTCAGCGACCACCTCTACCTGGCCGCCGAGACCGACCTGTCGGCCGTGCTCGGGCATCTCGACGCCGTGAAGCCCTCCCTGCTGATCCTGGACTCCGTACAGACCGTCGCCTCCCCCGAGATCGACGGCGCGCCCGGCGGCATGGCCCAGGTGCGGGAGGTGGCCGGGGCGCTGATCCGGGCCTCCAAGGAGCGCGGGATGTCCACCCTCCTCGTCGGCCACGTGACCAAGGACGGGGCCATCGCCGGACCCCGGCTCCTGGAGCACCTCGTCGACGTGGTGCTGAGCTTCGAGGGCGACCGGCACGCCCGGCTGCGGCTCGTGCGCGGCATCAAGAACCGGTACGGGGCCACCGACGAGGTCGGCTGCTTCGAGCTGCACGACGAGGGGATCACCGGGCTCGCCGACCCGAGCGGGCTGTTCCTGACGCGGCGCGCCGAGGCCGTGCCCGGGACCTGCCTGACCGTGACCCTGGAGGGCAAGCGTCCGCTGGTCGCCGAGGTGCAGGCGCTGACCGTGGACTCGCAGATCCCCTCCCCCCGGCGGACGACCTCGGGTCTGGAGACCTCGCGCGTCTCGATGATGCTGGCGGTGCTGGAGCAGCGCGGCCGGATCACGGCGCTCGGCAAGCGCGACATCTACAGCGCCACCGTGGGCGGGGTGAAGCTCACCGAGCCGGCCGCCGACCTGGCGATCGCGCTCGCGCTGGCCTCCGCCGCCAGTGACGTCCCGCTCCCGAAGAACCTGGTGGCCATCGGGGAGGTCGGCCTGGCCGGCGAGGTGCGGCGGGTGACCGGCGTCCAGCGGCGGCTCGCGGAGGCCCACCGGCTGGGCTTCACGCACGCCCTGGTGCCGTCGGATCCGGGGAAGGTGCCGGCCGGGATGAAGGTCATCGAGGTGGCGGACATGGGCGATGCGCTACGGGTGCTGCCGCGCGGGCGGTCCCGTACGCCGGCCAGGGAGCGGGCCTCCGAGTAAACCCACGAGTGGATCTTGTCCGGGGGAAGCGGATGCCTGGTCAGGGGTCCGTACGGGGTCCTGGTGGGGCCTACCTGGTCAAGCCACGGCGGGCTCCTGGCGCACGCCGGTAGACTTCTGGATGGTCCGCCCGGCCGTACGCACGCCCTCGTGCCCGCGGCGCAGGGCGGCGCAACCCGCGACCGGAGGAGTGCAGTGGCAGCCAAGGACGGGGCAGCAGCATCCGGCAAGTCGGGCGCTAGCTCCAAGCAGGAGGCCATGATGCGCGCCTCGCTGAGCGCGGTCGCACCTGGTCAGCCGCTGCGTGACGGCTTGGAGCGGATCGTCCGCGGCAACACCGGCGGGCTCATCGTCCTCGGCATGGACAAGTCGGTCGACGCGATGTGCACCGGCGGCTTCGTGCTGGACGTCGAGTTCACCGCGACCCGGCTGCGCGAGCTGTGCAAGCTCGACGGCGCGCTCATCCTCGACAAGGACATCACCAAGATCCTGCGGGCCGGTGTGCAGCTGGTGCCCGACGCGTCGATCCCGACGGAGGAGACCGGCACCCGGCACCGTACGGCCGACCGCGTCTCCAAGCAGTGCGGCTTCCCGGTCGTCTCCGTGTCCCAGTCCATGCGGCTGATCGCGCTGTACGTGGACGGGGAGCGGCGGGTCCTGGAGGAGTCCGGGGCGATCCTGTCGCGGGCGAACCAGGCGCTGGCCACGCTCGAGCGGTACAAGCTGCGCCTCGACGAGGTCGCGGGCACGCTGTCGGCGCTGGAGATCGAGGACCTGGTCACGGTCCGCGATGTGACGGCGGTCGCGCAGCGGCTGGAAATGGTCCGCCGGATCGCGACCGAGATCGCCGAGTACGTGGTGGAGCTGGGCACCGACGGGCGGCTGCTGTCGCTCCAGCTGGACGAGCTGACGGTCGGGATCGAGCAGGAGCGGGAGCTGGTCATCCGGGACTACGTGCCGGAGCCGACGGCGAAGCGTTCCCGCACGGTGGAGGAGGCGCTGCCGGCGCTGGACGCGCTGACGCATCCGGAGCTGCTGGAACTGGCGATCGTGGCGAAGGCGCTCGGGTACACGGGGTCGCCGGAGACCCTGGACTCGGCGGTGTCGCCGCGGGGCTACCGGCTGCTGGCGAAGGTCCCCCGGCTGCCGGGGGCCATCATCGAGCGGCTCGTCGAGCACTTCGGCGGGCTGCAGAAGCTGCTCGCCGCGAGCGTCGACGACCTCCAGACGGTGGACGGGGTGGGCGAGGCCCGTGCCCGTAGCGTCCGCGAGGGCCTGTCCCGACTCGCGGAGTCGTCGATCCTGGAGCGGTACGTCTAGTCCGGCTCGCGCGCCACTGCTGGGGCTGAAATGTAGCCCCGCCGGCGTTTGAGGCGCGGGGGTTCGGGGGCGGAGCCCCCGTTAGTTCTGCTTCAGGACGAACGAGGTGCGGGCCACCGGCATGCCGGGGGCCTTGACCTCGACCACGTACGTGTCCGGAGCCGCCGACCCCGCCGGAGGCGACTGGCACTGGTCGGCCGCGCTGAACCTGCGGTCCCACTCCAGCGACTGCTTCGTCTCGCCCTGTGCCGGGAGGCGGAAGAAGGCGTTGCCCGCGCCCGTCGGGCAGTCCGCCGAGGACCACACCGCCTTGCTGCTGCTCGCCTGAAGGATGGTCAGGACCGCCTGCTTCGGGCCGAGGTCGACCTTGCAGGTGGTTCCGGAGATGTTGCGGGCGACCAGTTCGAGGCGGGGCTTCTCGTTCGCCTCGTACTCGTTCTTCGCGCTCTTGACCTCCCACTGCAGCGCACCCGGCGCGCACGTGGGCAGCGGGGAGTCCGCCGGGACCGGCGCCGGGCCGGATCCGGCGCCGCCGGCACCGCCCGCGCCGGAGCCGCCGCCCGAGCCCGTGCCGCTGCCCGGTTCGCCGTTCTTGCCCGCGCCGCCCGTGGCGCCGCCCTCGGCGCCGGTGGTTCCGCCACCGCCCGACTCCGCGCGCCCGCCCGGGGCCGTGCTGATCGCCGGCCCCGTACCGGCCGGGCCGGGGGTGATCGAGGCGACGGGATCGGGGCCGCCCTGGCCCTTTCCGTTCGTACTGGACTTCCCCCCACCGGAACTGACGGTCCATACGGCGAGGAGCGCGAGGAGCGCGACAACGGACGCCAGCACAGCCCTCCGTCGCCAGTAGATGGAGGAGGGGAGCGGCCCGACCGGATTGCGCAGAGATCCCACGGACGGAACTTTACGAGAGTTCGCGGCCCGATCAGTGCCCCACATGCCGCACAGCAGGCTCGATTTGCCGATGATCATCTTGCGGGCACACTCGGGGGCGCCGGAATCCGGCCAGAGACCGGATGCGGAGATTATCCGGTTTAAGTACCTTTGGTGACCATGAACACCTCGGGCCTCTACCGCGACATAACCGACTTCGCCCGCTCCACGCCCGCCTGGGTGCAGTCGGCGTTCGAGGCCTGGACGGTGTACGGGCTCCTGCTCTTCGGCGTGCTCTTCACGGCCGTCTGGTGGCGCTCGCGCGGCCGGAGCAGCCCCCGCCCGGTGGCGCTCGCCGTCCTCGCGCCGTCGGCCACCGCCGTCGCCTACGCCACCTCGGAGGTCGTGAAGCACACCGTGGACGAGGAGCGGCCCTGCCGCGCCGTCGCCGGGGCCGCGGCCTCGCTGGTCCCGTGCCCGCCGCCCGGCGACTGGTCCTTCCCCAGCAACCACGCGGTCATCGCGGGCGCCGCCGCCGTGGCGCTGGCCATGGCCGTACGCCGGCTCGCGCTGCTGACCGTGCCGCTCGCGCTGCTGATGGCCTTCTCGCGCGTGTTCGCCGGCGTGCACTACCCGCACGACGTGGCGATGGGCCTGCTGCTGGGCGGTTCGGTGGCCGCGCTCCTCGTCCTCGCGCTCACCGGTCCGATCAGTACGATCATCGCCTCCGTGCGGGCGAGCGGGCCTCGCGCCGTTGTCTGGTTCACGGGCCCGTAGGTCCGAAACGTGCCAGGATGCCGTCTGCCATGACTGCATCTCCCGCTTCCGCCACCGCCACCGCCGTGTCCCCCGACTCCCCGCCCCCCTCCCACGCGCTGCACTCCCCCGTCATCGCGTGGTTCGAGGAGCACGCCCGCGACCTGCCCTGGCGCCGCCCCGAGGCCGGCCCCTGGGGGGTCATGGTCAGCGAGTTCATGCTCCAGCAGACCCCCGTCAGCCGGGTCCAGCCGGTCTACGAGCAGTGGCTCGCCCGATGGCCCCGCCCCGCCGACCTGGCCGCCGAGGCCCCCGGCGAGGCCGTACGGGCCTGGGGGCGCCTCGGCTACCCCCGCCGGGCCCTGCGCCTGCACGGCGCGGCCGTCGCGATAACGGAGCGGCACGGGGGCGACGTACCGCGGGAGCACGCGCAGCTCCTCTCGCTGCCCGGGATCGGCGAGTACACGGCGGCCGCCGTGGCCTCCTTCGCGTACGGGCAGCGGCACGCCGTCCTCGACACCAACGTCCGGCGGGTCTTCGCGCGCACCGCCACCGGCGTCGAGTACCCGCCGAACGCCACCACCGCCGCCGAGCGGCGCCTGGCCCGGGCCCTGCTGCCCGAGGACGAGGACACCGCGGCCCGCTGGGCGGCGGCCTCGATGGAGCTCGGCGCGCTGGTGTGCACGGCCAAGAGCCCGGACTGCGCCCGCTGCCCGGTGGCCGGACTGTGCGCGTGGCGCCTCGCCGGGAAGCCGGCGCACGAGGGACCGCCGCGGCGCGGGCAGACGTACGCCGGGACCGACCGGCAGGTGCGCGGCAGGCTCCTCGCCGTGCTCCGGGAGGCGGTGGGGGCCGTGCCGCAGGCCGTGCTCGACACCGTCTGGGACGAGCCGGTGCAGCGGGCCCGGGCGCTGGACGGGCTGGTCTCCGACGGGCTCGTGGAACCGCTCGACGGAGGCCTCTACCGGCTCCCGCAGAGCTGATCGCATGCGACCCGGCGAGACGGCCCGGCGACGGGCGGACCACGTCCGGGCGACCGCCGGACGGCGTCCTGATGACGCCTCCGTGACGGCTCGTCAACCGCTCGTAGCCGACCTTGAAGCTGACTCGCCGATTCCGCTTCTCGCCGGGAAACCCCAGCTCACGGCACTGTTACACAACCTATGGGTGTCCGTGCGCCCACCGAAGGCTGGCACGCACAGGCCCGTGACAAGCCCTCCGTACCTTCGAATCCGTAAGGCAGGGGATGAGCGGGTGGACGGTAGCGGAGGCGGTCTGAGATGGCGCACGGCGATGTACTCGAATTCGAGGAGTACGTACGCACCCGGCAGGACGCGCTGCTGCGCAGTGCCCGGCGCCTGGTCCCGGACCCCACCGACGCGCAGGACCTCCTCCAGACCGCCCTCGTACGCACCTACGGCCGCTGGGACGGCATCGCCGACAAGTCCCTCGCCGACGCCTACCTCCGGCGGGTCATGATCAACACCCGCACCGAGTGGTGGCGCGCCCGCAAGCTCGAAGAGGTCCCCACCGAGCAGCTCCCGGACGCCTCCGTCGAGGACGGCTCCGAGCAGCGCGCCGACCGCGCCCTGCTGATGGACATCCTCAAGGTGCTCGCGCCCAAGCAGCGCAGCGTGGTCGTGCTGCGACACTGGGAGCAGATGAGCACCGAGGAGACGGCCGCGGCGCTCGGGATGTCGACGGGGACCGTGAAGAGCACTCTGCACCGCGCGCTGGCCCGCCTCCGGCAGGAACTGGAGAGCCGGGACCTGGACATGCGTGCGCTGGAGCGCGGTGACCACACCACCCGGTACGAGGGGCGTGAGCGGTGCGCGGCCTGAATGGCCAAGGTCTGTCCGGCAGGAGCTCGCTGGTACTGATGTCGGCGGGGGCGGTCGCCCTCGTCGGCATTGCCGTGTTCGCGGTCGGGTGCGGGAGCGGCGGCACCGGTCTGCGCGACGGCGGCCCGGCCCGCTCAGAGGCCGTGGCGAAGACCACCCCGAACGCCCCCTCCCCCGACGCCTCCTCGGCCTCCGCCTCCGGCGTGCCCCTCAAGAAGGTCGACCCGGTGGCGCTGCTCAAGGCGGACCCCAAGGTCAGCGCCGAGATCAAGCGGGACCTCAAGCCCTGCACGGGCAAGGAGTACCCCGTGGACGTGAGCTACGGGAAGGTCACCGGCAGCCCCGTCGTCGACATCGTCATCAACGTCCTGTCCTGTGCCGACGCCCTGGGCCGCGGCAGCTTCGTGTACCGCGCGGACGGCGGGAAGTACGAGAATGTGTTCTCGGACGAACAGCCACCCGTCTACGCGGAGATCGACCGGGGCGACCTGGTGATCACGAAGCAGGTCTACGGAAAGAGCGACGCGCTCGCCTATCCGTCGGGCGAGGACGTGATCACGTACCGCTGGAACGGGGAGAAGTTCACCGAGCAGGACCGAGTGCACTCGGAGTACAGCAACGTGGTCGACGGCGGCGTCCAGCCCGCCCCGGCGACGAGTCAAAAGAACTGAGCACAGCAGAGAAGAACTGAGGCGAGGCTTCCGCATGGCCGAGACCCATGTCCTGTTCGTGGAGGACGACGACGTCATCCGTGAGGCCACGACCCTGGCGCTGGAACGCGACGGGTTCGTGGTCACCGCCATGCCCGACGGCCTCTCCGGCCTGGAGTCCTTCCGCGCCGACCGGCCCGACATCGCCCTGCTCGACGTGATGGTCCCGGGCATGGACGGCGTCAGCCTGTGCCGCCGCATCCGCGACGAGTCCACCGTCCCCGTGATCATGCTGTCGGCGCGCGCCGACTCCATCGACGTGGTGCTGGGCCTGGAGGCGGGCGCCGACGACTACGTCACCAAGCCCTTCGACGGCTCCGTGCTCGTCGCCCGGATCCGCGCCGTGCTGCGCCGCTTCGACCACTCCGGCGGCCCGCAGAACGGCGGACCGGGCGCCCCGGACGAGGGTCCGGACGGCGAACGCGGAGTGCTCTCCTTCGGCGACCTGGAGGTGGACACCGAGGGCATGGAGGTGCGCAAGGCCGGCGCCGCGGTGGCGCTGACGCCGACCGAGATGCGGCTGCTGCTGGAGTTCTCCTCCGCGCCCGGCACCGTACTGTCGCGCGACCGCCTGCTGGAACGGGTCTGGGACTACGACTGGGGCGGCGACACCCGGGTCGTCGACGTCCACGTCCAGCGACTGCGCACCAAGATCGGACAGGACCGGATCGAGACGGTCCGGGGCTTCGGATACAAACTCAAAGCTTGACCTGATCCCCCCTTAGCGGGAGGGGATCCCTACCCTCACGGGTGGGGCTTCCTGCTTCACCACGGACCGCCCCGACCGAGAGGAGGACTCCCGTTGAGGTCTGACACCCGCTCCACAGGCAGTGACCGCCAGCCCGGCGGCCAGAAGATTCACAGCTGCGTTCTCATCCCGGTCGTGGGCCGTCCCGCAGTTCTCACACGTCCACTCGCGGACGTTCAGGGGCATCGCCTCGGCCATGGCCCCGCAGCCCGAGCACAGCTTGGAGCTGGGGATCTTCTCCCCGGTGGAGAGAGTGACCAGTGCCGTCAGCCCGGCGTCAATGCCCACCGCGCTCGTGGTGACAGGCATCGGGATGGGAACGTCCTCGCAGAGCAGGGACACGAACCAGCGCCCGGCATTGTCGCGCGACACCGTGACCGTGGTCGGCTCCGCGCCCGCGGGCAGCGGACGGGACCACGCGATGTCCAGCGACTCAGCCATCTTCGCGAGGGTCAGCCGGCCGTCCGCAAAGCGGAACGCACTGCGCGTGTACTCGGCGCTCGCCCGGGACCTGCGCTTCGATTTGAAGCGGAGGTACTTCGCGCGCTTTCCCCAGAACCCCACAAACGCGGCCTGCAAGTGTCGGAGCGTCTGCTGAAGCGGAACCGACGACACTTTGCTGAGGTAAGCAAGCTCCTCGGTCTGCTTCCAGGCGGTCGAGATCCGAACACAAGCGCAGGTCAAAGCATCACGCAGCGGTATACGGTCGCTCCACGGCTCCGAGCCGAGGCTGCGTTTCCTCCCCTGGCCGAAGCCGGGGCTTTTCACACAAGAAGATGGGCATGAGACGGTTCACCCTGCGCACGGGGATCCGCTGGAAGATCACACTCGCCATCGCCGCCGTGGGCGCCCTCGTCACGATCGCGCTGAGCCTGGTGGTGCACAGCGCTGCCCGCGTATCGATGCTGGAGAGCGCCCGCGAGGTGCAGCTGGACCGCGTGCAGTTCATCTCCCGCAACGCCGAGGCCGGGCGCAAGCCGCCCATGGGCGCCAAGCTCAACGACCCGGAGCTGCCCGCCGAACTGCGGCACAAGGCGCAGACCGGCCGGCGCGGAACGTACATCCAGGAGCACCCGCACGGCGGCATGCCCGAGGTGTGGGCCGCCGTACCGCTCGGCAACGGGCAGGTGCTGTCGCTGCACACGCCGTTCCGGGAGAGCGCCAAGCTGATCCCCGACCTGGACCGGGCCCTGGTCGTCGGCGGGCTCGCCTCCGTGATCGGCGGATCGGCGCTCGGCGTGCTCATCGGCGGGCAGATCTCGCGCAGGCTGCGCAAGGCCGCGGCCGCCGCGCAGCGGGTGGCGCACGGCGATCCCGACGTACGGGTGCGGGACGCGGTCGGCGGCGTCGTACGCGACGAGACGGACGACCTCGCGCGGGCCGTGGACGCCATGGCCGACGCCCTCCAGCAGCGGCTGGAGGCCGAGCGGCGGGTGACCGCGGACATCGCGCACGAGCTGCGCACGCCGGTGACGGGCCTGCTCACGGCGGCGGAACTGCTGCCTCCGGGGCGGCCGACCGAGCTGGTGCGGGACCGGGCGCAGGCACTGCGTGCGCTCGTCGAGGACGTACTGGAGGTGGCCCGGCTGGACAGCGCGTCCGAGCGGGCGGAGCTCCAGGACGTGGCGCTGGGCGAGTTCGTGAGCCGACGGGTGACGGCGCTGATGCCGGAGGCGACCGTACGGGTCGTCGCGGACGAGATCGTCAGCACCGACCCGCGCCGCCTGGAGCGGATCCTGGGGAACCTGCTGGCCAACGCCGCGCGGTACGGGCAGCCGCCGATCCAGGTCGATGTCGAGGGCCGGGTCGTACGGGTGCGGGACCACGGGCCGGGCTTCCCGGAGGCGCTGCTGCGCGAGGGGCCGAGCCGGTTCCGGACCGGGTCGACGGACCGCGCGGGCGTGGGCCACGGGCTGGGGCTGACCATCGCGGAGGGCCAGGCGCGGGTCCTGGGCGCCCGGCTGACCTTCCGCAACGTGGCGGCCCCCGGCGGCTTCGACCGCGAGGGCGCGGCGGCGGGCGCGGTGGCGGTGCTGTGGCTCCCGGAACACGCGCCGACGGCGACGGGCAGCTTCCCGGTGATCAAGCTGGCGCAGAGCTAGGGACGTCTTCGATCAGGCCGGATCACGGCCGGACCGGTACCGGGCGGTACGGCTCGGCGGGTCGTGTTTTAGCATCCGTGGCATGACCGACGCCGTGAATCCCCCGAGCAACCCGCAGCCCGAGCCCGCTCCCGGGAGCGGCGGATACGGGTTCCCGCCGGGTCCGCCCGCACAGGGCGGCGGATACGGGTTCCCGCCCGGCCCGCCCGCACAGGGCGGCGGCCAGGGCGGATACGGCTACCCGTCCGGCGGCGGCTACGGCTACCCGCAGCCCGGGCAGCAGCCGAACCCGTACCAGCAGGGCTCCGGAGGCCAGTGGCCCCCGTCCCAGGCGGATCTCCCGACCCAGGACGCCCACCCGGCCCTGCCCCCGACGCCGCAGCCGGACTGGCAGGCGATGGCCGATCGCAGCGAGTCGGAGCGCTCCCGCCGCAAGATGCTGTTCGTCGCGCTCGGGGTCGTCGCCGTGCTCGTGGCCGGAGGCGCGGGGTACTTCGTCTTCGCGGGCGGCTCGGACGGGCCGGGGAAGGACAAGCCCACGAACAACGCCTCGGGATCCCCCAGCCCCTCGCAGAGCGGCGACGCGGACTCCCCCACGATGCCGGGCGAGCCGACGCTGCTGCGTGACCGCGCGAGCAACGGCCCGGCGGTGCAGCTCGCGATGTCGCCCGGTGTCGAGCTGGTCAAGATGGAGAACCGCGACGAGCTGCGCCTCAAGGGCGGTCCGGACTCCTTCGCCCAGGGCGCCGAGCCGGCGGTGGACGTCACGAAGAGCTTCAGCGTGACCACGCGCGTCTACAGCGTGACCGAGACGGGCTCCCGCATGGCCATCAGCCAGGGGGACGGCGTCTCGTACTCCTTCGAGCTCGGCTTCGAAGTCGTGAACGGCAAGAAGTCCTGGGTGTTCCGGGTGCAGACCAGCGAGAAGGGCGCGGCCGCCACCGCCCAGCAGGTCGTCGTGGAGGCGCCGGAAGCGCTGAAGAAGTGGACCCAGCTGACCGGCACGTACGACGCCGAGAAGAAGACGATCGCGCTCTACGTCAACGACAAGGCGGCCGGCCAGGCCCAGGTCACCGGCATCTGGGCGGGCCCGGGACCCGTACAGCTGGGCCGGGCACGTCACCACGGGATCTGGAGCGGCTCTTTCGTCGGCTCCATGGACCGCATCCGGATCTGGGACAAGGCACTCACCCCGGAGCAGGTGGCGGTGCTGGACTCCGGCAAGCTCGACACGCTCGGCAAGCCGAAGCACGCCTGGCTGATCTGAGCTGATCTGAGCCTGCCGGGGCAGGACGGGAGTCAGATGCTGACGCCGGCCTTGCGCAGGAAGGCCACCGGGTTCACGGCCGAGCCGTAGTTCGGGGTGGTCCGGATCTCGAAGTGCAGGTGCGGGCCGCTGGAGTTGCCGGTGTTGCCGGACAGGGCGATCCGCTGCTCGACGGAGACCTTCTGGCCGATCTTGACCTGGATCCGCGAGAGGTGCGCGTACTGCGAGTACGTGTTGTTCGCGTGCTTGATCACGATGGCGTTGCCGTACGCCGGACCGTCGCCGCCACCGTTGGGGCCCGCCTTGACGACGACGCCGGCGGCCGCGGCCTTGACCGGGGTGCCGACGGGGACGGCGAAGTCCTGGCCGGAGTGCTTGTGCGACCACATGCTGCCACCCTTGCCGAAGGTCGCGGACAGCGTGTACTTGTCGAGCGGCTTGTCCCACAGGCCGGTCTTCGCGGCCGCGGCCTTCGCGGTGGTGGCGGCAGTGGCGGCCTGAGCGGCCTGGGCCACGGCCTGCCGGGCCACCAGCTCGGCGGTCCCGCCGAAGGCGGTCTGCGTGCTGTCGGCGAACGCGGCGGTCGTCCCGGCCCCGAGGGCCAGCGCCGCACCGAGAGCGGTGGCGCCGACGGCGATACGGGTACGACGGGTGCTGACGCGCTTCGCGGACATGAAGCAGACCTCCGGGGCCGGGAACAAGGACGGGTCATGCCCGCCACGGGCATGAAGTGACCCGGCACGCTGCGATGCAGCACGTGCCGGGTTGGCCCACCTTTGGTAACCCGTGGCCCCGGACTTCCCCAAATGTCCCGCTTACTACCGGGGCTCGTAGCCGAGCGGGTGTGACGCGTCCGGTTGACGGCTCCCCTCGCCGGAGGGAGGCAGGGCCCCCGAGCGTCCCCGGACCCATTGGATCTACGAATCCACCTAGTACGTCCGATTTGCCCTGTGCGGCTTGTCACCGGTTCAGGACCTTCGTCCTGTCGATCCGGGACCATCGGCAGGCAACCGCCACTACGCTCCAGCGTCGTGGACGCATCGGTGGTCGGGATCCGGCTGGCGTCGGGGGTCGTGACCCCTCTCGTCAAGAAGCTCTTCCAGGGGGAGGGGGCGGGCGCGGGCCTGGTGGACCGGCCGCTGCGGATCTCCTCCTACGTGGCCCGGCGCGAGAAGCGCGACCTCGACGCGGCGGACCTGCGCAAGCTCGCCGACCACCTGGTCCAGGAGGCCTTGCGCGCCCGCGGGGAACGGCCCCTCCCGCCCGGCGAGGAGGCCGGCGTGTCGGCCGCCCTCGCGGCGACCCTGCACGCGCTGGGCGACCTCACCCTCTCCGACGTGGAGGCCGTCCGCCTCGGACCGCGCGCCTTCGCCCGCAGCCTCCGGGCCGCGGCCCCACGGACCGGGCTCTCCCGCGACGCCGAACTCTTCCACGCCCGCCTGGTGGACCTGGCCTGCCTGCACATCCTGAACTTCTTCACCCAGCGCTCCACCTTCGTGGCCGCGACCCTGGTCGAACAGTCCCGGCTGCACGCCGACACCATCGCCAAGGTGGACGAGCTGCTGACCCGGATCCCCCGCCAGGACGCCCGCGACACGGCCTTCGAGGCCCGCTACCTGTCCTACCTGGCCCAGCGCCACAGCGCCCTCACCATCTTCGGCCTGGACCTGGCCCCCGGCTCCGGCCGCTGGCCGCTGGACGCGGCGTACGTGAGCCTGGAGGTCTCCGGACCTGCGCCCGGCCCGTCCGGCGGCCGACGGGACCTCGGGGCCCCCGAGAGCCCCGCACCGCACTTCCTCCCCGCAGACCGGCTCCTCACCGAGCACCGGCGGATCCTGCTGCGCGGCGAGGCCGGATCGGGGAAGACCACCCTCATCCAGTGGCTGGCCGTCTCCGCCGCCCGCGACCCCGGCGCGCCCATCCCGTTCGTCCTGCCCCTGCGCACCCTCACCCGGCACGGCGAGCGGCTGCCCGCGCCCCGCGAGTTCCTGGCCGGCTCCTCGGTGGCCGGGGAGGCCCATGCGGGCTGGGAGGGCCGCGTCCTGCGCGACGGCCGCGCCCTGATGCTGGTCGACGGCATCGACGAGATCCCCGAGGCCGAGCGCGGCCACGCCCGGGAGTGGCTGGCCGACCTGATCACCGCCCATCCCGGCAACCGCTGGCTGGTGACCTCCCGGCCCTCGGCGGTCCGGCGCGACTGGCTCGCCGACATGGACTTCTCCGAGGTGACCCTGGCCCCCATGAGCCCGGCGAACGTCCAGGCCTTCATCGAGCGCTGGCACCACGCCGCCGACCATGCCCCGCCGGAGTACGGCGAGCAGCTGCTGGAATCCGTACGCCGCAAACCGGACCTGGCCCGGCTGGCCACCAACCCGCTGCTGTGCGGCCTGATCTGCGCCCTGCACCGCGAGCGCCGGGGCTTCCTCCCCTCGGGCCGCAAGGAGCTGTACTCGGCCGCCCTGTCGATGCTGCTGGACCGGCGCGACCGAGAGCGCGGGCTGCGGCTGCCGTACCTGGCCGAGGAGCCCCAGCTCCAGCTGCTCCAGCGGCTCGCGTACTGGCTGATCCGCAACGGCCGCACCGAGATGGACCGGAGCCGGGCCGAGGCCCTGATCGCGGACGCGCTGCCGTCCGTACCGGCGGCCCGCGCGCTGGGCGACGCACCGGCCGTGTTCGGCCACTTCCTGGAGCGCACCGGCCTGCTGCGGGCCCCCACGGTGGACACCGTCGAGTTCGTCCACCGCACCTTCCAGGACTTCCTGGGCGCACGGGCGGCCCTGGACGAGGGCAGCCTCGGCGAGCTGACCCGGCACGCCGAGGACGACCAGTGGGAGGACGTCATCCGCATGGCGGTGGCCCAGGGCCGCCCCCGGGACCGCGCCGAGATCATGGGGGACCTGCTGGCTCGGGGCAAGGAATCGCCGCGTGCCGTGCTGCTCGCCTACGCCTGCCTGGAGGAGGCGGCCGAGCTGGAATCCGAACTGCGCGATGACGTGCGGGCGGCCGCCCGCACGCTCGTCCCGCCGGCCACCACCCGGGCCGCCGAGTCCCTGGGCCGGGTCGGCCCGCTGATCCTGCAACTGCTGCCGGGCCCGGACGACGTCCCCAACGACTTCCACGCCCTGCTCACCGTCATGGCCGCCGGCGCGGTCGGTCACGACCAGGCGATCCCCTTCCTGACCCGGTACGCCTGCCATCCGTCGGCCGACGTGCGCAACGCGCTGGCCCGGCTCTGGCCCCGGTTCGACACCGGGCGGTTCGCAGAGGAGGTCCTCGCCCGCATGGACCCGGCCCCCCGCTGGCTCCCGGTCTCCTCGGACGACCAGCTCCTGGCCCTGCCCGGGTTCACGAGCCCTCCCGGGCTGTTCATCGGCCGAGGCGTGTCACGCGAGGCGCTGTCCGCCTCCCTGCACCGCTCCCCGGTGACGGGGCTGTCCCTGGTCCGCTTCCGCGGCGGGGCCGACGCCGGGTTCCTGCGGGGCCACGACTCGCTGCGACGGCTGAGCATCCAGTCCTGGCCCGAGCTGGAGGATCTGACCGGGCTGTACGGGCTGCCCCTGGAGGAGGTCACCCTCTACCTGGGCAACCGCCTGGCCGTCGGGGACGCCACCGCCGCCTGGCCCCGGCTGCGCAAGCTCACCCTGTACGGGGACCACGCCCCGTGGTCCTTCCACTCCCTGGCGCCGGACGCGCCCCTGGAAGAGATCGACCTCCAGCACGCCCCCGGCAGCCTGGCGGGTCTGGGACGGCTGCGCAGCCTGCGGCGGCTGCGGCTCGGCTACCCATGGCGCCCGGCGGAGGGCGCCTGGTCCGAGCTCTCCCAGCTGGCCCGGCTCGAAGAGCTCGCCCTGTCGGCCGAGACGCTGAGCGGCCTCGTGGAGTGCGCGGACCTGCCCGCGCTCCGGGAGGTGTACGTGTACCCGTACGAGGACGCGGGCCCCGCGATCGAGGAGCGGCTGCGCAGCCGCTTCCCGGGCGTGGCCCTGCTGGAGGTGCCGGAGCAGTCCCAGCCATGACGAAGGGGCGGCCCGGAACCTCTTGGGTTCCGGGCCGCCCCTTCGTACCGCTACGGTCAGCGCCTAGCGCTTACGCGCCCTTCGACAGGTCCGGGCCGGAGCCCGTGGCCTCGATCGGGGGGAGGTCCGGCAGGGCCGACTTCTCCTCGCCGCGGAAGGTGAACTTGGCGTCGTCGCCCTCACCCTCCTTGCCGACGACCACGATCTGACCGGGGCGCAGCTCGCCGAAGAGGATCTTCTCCGAGAGCATGTCCTCGATCTCGCGCTGGATGGTCCGGCGCAGCGGGCGGGCGCCCATGATCGGGTCGTAGCCGCGCTTGGCGAGCAGGAGCTTCGCGTCACCGCTCAGCTCGATGCCCATGTCGCGGTCCTTGAGGCGCTCGTCGACCTTGGCGATCATCAGGTCGACGATCTGGATGATGTCTTCCTCGGTGAGCTGGTGGAAGACGACCGTGTCGTCGACACGGTTGAGGAACTCGGGCCGGAAGTGCTGCTTGAGCTCTTCGTTGACCTTCGCCTTCATCCGCTCGTATCCGGTCTTGGTGTCGCCCTGGGCCGCGAAGCCCAGGTTGAAGCCCTTCGAGATGTCCCGGGTACCCAGGTTGGTCGTCATGATGATGACCGTGTTCTTGAAGTCCACGACCCGGCCCTGGGAGTCGGTCAGGCGACCGTCCTCCAGGATCTGGAGAAGGGAATTGAAGATATCCGGGTGGGCCTTCTCGACCTCGTCGAAGAGGACGACGGAGAACGGCTTCCGGCGCACCTTCTCGGTGAGCTGGCCGCCCTCTTCGTAGCCCACGTAACCGGGGGGCGAACCGAAGAGACGGGAAACCGTGTGCTTCTCGCTGAACTCCGACATGTCGAGGGAGATCAGCGCGTCCTCGTCGCCGAAGAGGAATTCGGCGAGCGTCTTGGAGAGCTCGGTCTTACCGACACCGGACGGACCGGCGAAGATGAACGAGCCACCCGGGCGCTTCGGGTCCTTCAGACCCGCACGGGTACGGCGGATCGCCTGGGAGAGCGCCTTGATGGCGTCCTTCTGGCCGATGACCCGACGGTGGAGCTCGTCCTCCATGCGGAGCAGTCGCGAGGACTCCTCCTCGGTGAGCTTGAAGACGGGAATGCCGGTCGCGGTCGCGAGGACTTCGGCGATGAGCTCGCCGTCGACCTCGGCGACGACGTCCATGTCGCCGGCCTTCCATTCCTTCTCGCGCTTGGTCTTCGCCGCCAGCAGCTGCTTCTCCTTGTCGCGGAGGGAAGCTGCCTTCTCGAAGTCCTGGGAGTCGATGGCCGACTCCTTGTCGCGGCGCACGCCCGCGATCTTCTCGTCGAACTCGCGGAGGTCCGGCGGCGCGGTCATCCGGCGGATGCGCATCCGGGAGCCGGCCTCGTCGATCAGGTCGATCGCCTTGTCCGGGAGGAAGCGGTCCGAGATGTACCGGTCCGCCAGCGTCGCCGCCTGGACGAGGGCCTCGTCCGTGATGGAGACGCGGTGGTGGGCCTCGTAGCGGTCGCGCAGGCCCTTGAGGATCTCGATCGTGTGGGGGAGGGAAGGCTCCGCCACCTGGATCGGCTGGAAGCGGCGCTCGAGGGCCGCGTCCTTCTCGAGGTGCTTGCGGTACTCGTCCAGCGTCGTGGCACCGATGGTCTGGAGCTCACCACGGGCCAGCATGGGCTTGAGGATGCTGGCGGCGTCGATCGCGCCCTCGGCGGCGCCCGCACCCACGAGGGTGTGGAGCTCGTCGATGAACAGGATGATGTCGCCGCGGGTGCGGATCTCCTTGAGCACCTTCTTGAGGCGCTCTTCGAAGTCACCGCGGTAGCGGGAACCGGCGACCAGGGCACCCAGGTCAAGCGTGTAGAGGTGCTTGTCCTTGAGGGTCTCGGGGACCTCGCCCTTGACGATCGCCTGGGCCAGGCCCTCGACGACGGCGGTCTTGCCGACGCCGGGCTCGCCGATGAGGACCGGGTTGTTCTTGGTACGGCGGGACAGCACCTGCATGACCCGCTCGATCTCCTTCTCGCGCCCGATGACCGGGTCGAGCTTGGATTCGCGGGCCGCCTGGGTGAGGTTGCGGCCGAACTGGTCCAGGACGAGCGAGGTCGAGGGCGTGCCCTCGGCCGGGCCGCCGGCCGTGGCCGACTCCTTGCCCCCGCCGGTGTAGCCGGAGAGCAGCTGGATGACCTGCTGCCGGACTCGGTTGAGATCGGCGCCCAGCTTCACGAGGACCTGGGCGGCGACGCCCTCGCCCTCGCGGATCAGGCCGAGCAGGATGTGCTCGGTGCCGATGTAGTTGTGGCCGAGCTGGAGGGCCTCTCGGAGCGAAAGCTCCAGGACCTTCTTCGCCCGCGGGGTGAAGGGGATGTGGCCGGACGGGGCCTGCTGCCCCTGACCGATGATCTCCTCAACCTGCTGGCGAACAGCCTCGAGCGAAATCCCGAGGCTCTCCAGGGCCTTAGCGGCGACACCCTCACCCTCGTGGATCAAGCCCAGGAGGATGTGCTCGGTGCCGATGTAGTTGTGGTTGAGCATCCGGGCTTCTTCCTGAGCCAGGACGACAACCCGCCGCGCGCGGTCGGTGAACCTCTCGAACATCGTTTATCGCTCCTCAGAGCGGTCGGGCAGTTCGGGGTCGGTCCCCGCCCTGTCCTTCCGCATGCTAGTCCCGCGGGGCGGGACAGCTCATTCCAACTGCCGACATCCGTCCGCGGCTCACCCCTACATCAGCGGGAAAACCGGCTTGAAGAGCCGACAACTGCTCCAACTCGATGGTGCGAGACGATGTTCCCGCAGGCCAGGCAGATACCCGTCATGCGTGTACGCCGACGGCGAACGGAAGCCCGTCAAATCAGCGTGTCGCCCCGATCCACTAGGAATGTCTTACCCGTAAGGGCTGACACTCCATGCCGGTGGCACCGGTTCCCTCCGCTAAGGGCGAACACAGTTCCGTCCCGAATGTGGGACGTCGCTGTCGCGGATGTTTACGTTCCGCATAGGGGTGGGTGCGGTGTGTCACTCCCCCGGGTAACGCTGGCAGGTGCCCCCGGCCGTAACCCCGGGGCGTTTCCGAAGTTGCTCCGGGCATGGCCGTAACCGTCCCGCAGACCGTGCCGCCGACCGTCCCGATGCCCCGCGTCCCGCCCGAGGGCGACGCGTATGCCTCCTGGTACGAGCGGGTGCTCGGCTGGGCCGTGACGGGCGGGCCGCCCGCCCAGCTCGTCACCGGGATCCGCTTCGACGTACTGGAGCTGCCGTCCGATGCGGGGGCGGCGCTGCTGCGCAGGCCGGTCGCCACGGGCCCGGTGGCGCTCATGGGGCGCCGGATGCGGTTCCTGGTGGCCGCGGGGAGCGCAGAGGAGCTCGACGGGCTGCTCGACTGGCTCGAATGGGGCGGGGTCGCCCTGGATCTCGCCGCCCTGGGTGCGGGTGGCCGGATCACCGCCCCGGCTCCCCCGGGGCTTCCCCTGGGAGACGGCCCTCGGGGAGCCGCCGTGTGGCTGCGGCCCCCCGAGCAGGGGTGTGAGGCACTGCTGCCGGCCCTGCCCGGTCCGGGGAGGGCCCTGGGGCCCCGTCCGGACAAGGGCACTGCCGGGCCCGATCTCGTACGCCTGGTGGCCGCGGCGGCGACGGAATGCCACCGGGCCCGCCTGGGGCGGCGTACGTCAGGGGCTCGTCAGCCGTTGGCCTTCTCGTAGGCCTCTCGGATCTCGGCCGGGACGCGGCCGCGGTCGTTCACGTTCCAGCCGTTGTCCTTCGCCCACGCACGGATGAGCGCGGTGTCCGGGTTCGCGGCCGTCGCGGCACCGCGGCCCTTGGCGCGCGCCGCGGTGGCACGGCCACCGGTGCGGCGGCCGCCCTTGGTGTACGGGTCGAGCAGACCGCGGAGCTTTTCAGCGTTGGCGGTGGTGAGGTCGATCTCGTAGGTCTTGCCATCCAGAGCGAACGTCACCGTCTCGTCCGCCTCGCCACCGTCGAGGTCGTCGACAAGAAGGACCTGAACCTTCTGTGCCACCGGGATTTCCTTTCATCGAAAAGCAGTACGCGGAAAGGAAACCGCTTTTGCCTGGAAAACACAAACCCCCGGGGAGAGGTTCGAGACCGCTACGAGGCGGGAAACGTGCGCGATTCGGACATAGGCCACAGGTGTGCTGAGGGCGGGAAAAGCCAAGGCCATCGATCAGAGGTGCAGAAGCATCCGACTGTTGCCCAAGGTGTTCGGCTTCACTCGTTCGAGACCGAGGAACTCGGCGACGCCCTCGTCATAGGAACGCAGGAGCTCCATGTAGACATCGGTCTCGACCGGAGTCTCCCCGATCTCGACGAAGCCGTGCTTCGCGAAGAAGTCCACTTCGAAGGTCAGGCAGAAAACCCGGCTCACACCGAGCGCGCGGGCGGTCCGCAACAACTGCTCCAGCACGCGATGGCCGACGCCGGCGCCCTTCAAGTCGCGGTCGACCGCGAGAGTGCGCACTTCGGCCAGGTCTTCCCACATCACGTGGAGAGCGCCGCAGCCGACCACCTGGCCGTCGGAGTCGCGTTCCGCGACCCAGAACTCCTGGATGTCCTCGTAAAGGACGACCGGCGCTTTGTCGAGCAGGATCCGCTGCTGCACGTACTGGTCGAGGAGGCGACGCAGCGCGGGAACATCACCGGTGCGGGCACGGCGGATCGTCACTGTTTCTGCATGTGCAGTGGAAAACTCTCCCATGGCTGCGGACGCTATCGCCCCGGCTCCCGCGAGTGCTCGGCGGAGTCCCCTTCGGCTGCTGCCGGAGCGGGAGGTTCGGCGGAGGGTTCGGCAGGGAGTTCAGCAGGGGGTTCGGCGGAGGGTTCGGCGGAGGGTTCGGCGGCCGTGTCGGCGCCGGACTCGTCGTCGTGCTGGACGACCCGTACGGCGTCCCGGAGGGCTTCGCGCTGTTCCGCCGACATCATGCCGAAGAAGGCGACCAGGGCGGCCGCCGGGTTGTCGCTCGTCGACCATGCTTCGTTCATCAGTGCGGCCGAGTAGGCGGCGCGGGTGGAGACCGCCGTATATCGATAGGCGCGGCCTTCGGCTTCCCGGCGGACCCAGCCCTTCTGATGAAGATTGTCCATAACGGTCATGACCGTCGTGTACGCGATGGACCGTTCCTGCTGGAGGTCTTCCAGCACTTCTCGCACGGTGACCGGGCGGTTCCACTGCCACACCCGCGTCATGACGGCGTCTTCGAGTTCTCCCAAGGGGCGAGGCACAACAGCACGATAGTGCGGGTTGTGCGGAATTGCCCGACTATTCACTCGGCAACGCGCAACAAATTCGGGCGCACGGCCGGTGCGGCCGTACGCCCGTTGTCAGGGGGCTTACTTCTGCTGCTGGGTGGCTTCGGCCCGGGCGATCACGGCGTCGACCACCGCGTCCTCCTTGGCCTTGTTGGAGCCGCCCTGGCTCTTCACGATCGTCACGACGAGAGCGATGAAGAACGCGGCCATCGCGATGGGGGGCACGAGCGCGGAGACGTAGTCCATGCCCCCAGACTAGCTACCCGCAAGCCCACCCGGCCGCCGGGGGCGGAGCGGGCTTGCGACGCGGCGGGAAGACCTCGCCGGGGGTCGGAACCGGCCGCTCGGGACGCGGCGGCTCCTTGGGCTGCGGCGCGGGACGCGGCGGCTCCTCCTTGCCGCCGGCCAGGGCGAGCAGCCGCGTGCGGGGCGCGCGGGCCGTCGACAGCCGACGCCGTACGGAGCGCTCCGCGACGGACTGGGCCCGCTCCAGCAGCGCGGCCGCGACCGGATTGGCGCGGAGCGCGCGCAGGGCGGCCAGGTCGTCGGGCACCGGCTCGTAGCCGGCGGCCAGGGCGTCCTGGAGCAGCTCCAGGTAGCCGGAGAGGCTGCCGGGCAGGGCGCCGCGGTAGCGGGCGAGATCCTCCAGGAGGAACGCTCTGAGCCGGCCCGCCTCCTGGACCGCGTCGTCCACCGACTGCGCGAGGCGCAGGCAGTCCTGGACCTCCGCGGCCGTCAGAGCCGTCAGAGCCGGCAGGGGGGCCGAGGAGGGCTGAAGGGCGTGGGCGAGGAGGCGCCTGAGCACGTGCAGCTCAGCCGCGCTGAACGCCATGCCGCCGCGGGATCCGTAGGGCGTGGGCATGGGCCGAAGATACGCGCTAATCGGACAAAATCCCCTGAGGGTGAGCGGTTACGGCGCGGCGGTTTCTTTGACGGCCCGGATGAAATCGGCCCAGGCGGCCTGGGTGGTGGCGAGCACGAGATGGGCCGGGTCGACGCGGTCGGCGACGCGGACCAGGGCGCCGGGGGCGGTGGCGACGTAGACGCAGGCGTCGCCCTCACCGCAGAACGAGGACTTCTGCCACGCGGGCTGTGCGGTCATGGTGTCTCCTCCGGGTGCGGTGGCCGGTAATTGCCGTGGAGGGACGGTATCGCCGTGACCGGCCCGGGCCGATGACTTTCCCGGAATTCGGTGTTTCGTGGCGAAGCCCGTCCTCCGGGGGGTGCGGGGGTGCCGCTGCGCGGAGCTGGTCCCCGCCCCGCCCTTTCTCCGTATCCCGGGGCTCCGCCCCGGACCCCGGTCCTCAAACGCCGGACGGGCTGGATTTTCAGCCCCGCCGGCGTTTGAGGCGCGGGGTCTGGGGCGGAGCCCCAGTTTCGGGGGCTACAGCCTGGCCACGAAGGCCGCGACCGCTTCCTTCACGTCGGACTCCGTCCAGGACAGCCCCGGCTGCGTGATCTCCAGTTCCGTCATCGACAGACCCGGCGGCCCGTCGGGAGACCACCGGCGGAAGAGGACCGTCCCCGTCTCCTCCGCCTGCCGCAGGCCCGCCTCCGTCAGGCGGTCCGGCTCGTACGGGAGCCACACCTGGAACTGGTGCGTGTGCGGCTCCTGCGGGTGGATCCGGGACCACGGGACCCCCGCCTCGTCGAACGCCGTGCGCAGCGCGCCCGCCACCACCCGCGCCTGCGCCACGTACTGCGGCAGTCGCGGCAGCTCCCGCTCCAGCCCGGCCAGCGCGGACAGGGCCTGCGGGAACTGCCGGAAGATCTGGCCGCCGTACCGGTGGCGCCAGACCCGGGTCTCCTCCACGAACTCCCGCGACCCCGCCAGCGCGGCCCCGCTCAGGCCGCCCAGCGACTTGTAGAAGGAGACGTACACCGAGTCCGCCAGCGCGGCGATAACCGGCAGGGTGCGCCCGAAGTGGACGGTGGACTCCCACAGCCGGGCCCCGTCGAAGTGGACCACCGCCTCCCGCTCGCGGGCCGCGTCGACCAGGGCTTCCAGCTCCTCCCAGGAGGGCAGGAGGAAGCCCGCGTCGCGCAGGGGCAGCTCCAGCATCAGCGTGCCGAAGGGCTCCCGGAGCCCCGTGACCTCCGCCGGCGTCGGCTGGCGCGACTCCGTCGTCGGGTGCACCACCCGCAGCCCGGAGACGGCCGACAGCGCCTCCCCCTCCCACTTCTCCGGATGGCTCATCGGGTGCAGTGCCACCACCGGGTTCCCGGTCCGGCCGGCCCAGCACCGCAGCGCGATCTGCTGCGCCATCGTCCCGCTCGGGAAGAACGCCGCGTCCTGGGTCCCCAGCAGCTCCGCGACCCGGCGCTCCAGCGCTTCCACGACCCCGTCGCCGTACACGTCGGCGGGTCCGTCCATGTCGTACGGGGCTTCGGCGAGCGGCGCCAGCAGCTCGCCGACCGTGGGTTCCAGCAGGCTGCGGGAGAGTTTGCGCTCCGCCCCGCGCCAAGCGGCCACCAGCCGCCGCGTGCGTTCCGTGTCCTCGGTGTCGTCGCTCATAACGCCTGATCCTCGCCCCTGTCGCCGCCGACCCGCCAATAGCCCAGGAGCTAGCATGGCCGCGTAACGTCCGGTACCCCCCGCGGACTGGAACGGAAGGCCCTCCCCGCGTGAACTCATCACAGCAGCCGCGCCCTGCCCGGCTCGCCGTCGGCGTCGTCGGAGCCGGCCGCGTCGGTCCGGCGCTCGCCCGCGCGCTCCAGCAGGCCGGGCACCGGCCCGTCGCCGTTTCCGGAGTCTCCGACGCGTCCGTGCGCCGCGCCGCGCGGATGCTGCCCGACGTGCCGCTCGTAGCGCCCGGCCGGGTGCTGGAGCTGGCCGACCTGGTCCTCCTGACTGTGCCGGACGACGCGCTGCCGTCCCTCGTGGAGGGCCTCGCCGAGACCGGCGCGATCCGGCCCGGGCAGCTCCTCGTCCACACGTCCGGGCGGTACGGGACCGCCGTGCTGGATCCCGCGCGACGCGCGGGCGCGCTGCCGCTGGCCCTGCACCCCGCGATGACCTTCACCGGTACCGAGGTCGACGTGCAGCGCCTGGCCGGCTGCTCGTTCGGCGTCACCGCTCCCGAGGAGCTGCGGCTCGCCGCCGAGGCCCTGGTCATCGAGATGGGCGGGGAGCCCGAGTGGATCGCGGAGGAGAACCGTCCGCTCTACCACGCGGCTCTCGCCCTCGGCGCGAACCACCTCGTCACCCTGGTCGCCCAGTCGATGGAGCTGCTGCACAAGGCCGGGGTCGAGCACCCCGACCGGATGCTCGGCCCGCTGCTCGGCGCGGCCCTCGACAACGCCCTGCGCTCCGGGGACGCCGCCCTGACCGGGCCGGTGGCCCGCGGTGACGCCGGTACGGTCGCCGCGCACGTCTCGGAGCTGCGCAAGCACGCACCCAGCACGGTCGCCGGCTACCTGGCGATGGCCCGCACCACCGCCGACCGGGCCCTCGCGCACGGTCTGCTCAAGCCCGAACTCGCCGAGGACCTGCTCGGTGTTCTCGCGGACAGCGCCGACCCCGAAGGTGGTGACCAGTGAGCGAGCTGCTGATCGACTCCGCCGGGGAGCTCCTGGGGCTCCCGCGCACCGGCCGCCGGGCCGTGGTGATGACCATGGGCGCCCTGCACGAGGGCCACGCCACCCTGGTCCGTACGGCGCGCGAACTCGCCGGGCCCGAGGGGCAGGTCGTGGTCACCGTCTTCGTCAACCCGCTGCAGTTCGGGGCGGGCGAGGACCTCGACCGCTATCCGCGCACCCTCGACGCGGACCTGAGGATCGCCGAAGAGGCGGGCGCCGACGCGGTGTTCGCCCCGGCCGTCGACGAGGTCTACCCGGGCGGCGACCCGCAGGTGCGGATCAGCGCCGGCCCCATGGGCGAGCGCCTCGAAGGAGCCACCCGTCCCGGCCACTTCGACGGAATGCTGACCGTCGTCGCCAAGCTGCTCCACCTGACCCGCCCCGACCTGGCCCTCTTCGGCCAGAAGGACGCGCAGCAACTGGCCCTGATCCGGCGGATGGTGACCGACCTGAACTTCCCCGTCGAGGTGGTCGGCGTGCCGACCGTCCGCGAGGAGGACGGGCTCGCGCTGTCGTCCCGCAACCGCTACCTCTCCGCCGCCGAGCGGCACACCGCCCTGGCCCTGTCCCGCGCCCTGTTCGCCGGGCAGGACCGGCTCGCCGCACAGGCGGCGCTGCGCGCCCGCGCCGAGGCCGCCCCGGCCAGCGGCGAGCGGGCCACCGCCCTGGCGCGGCTCGGCGAGATCCGCGCCTCCGCCGACGCGCACGCCGTCTCGGCGGCGGGCGCGGGGCTGCCGGACGCCGTACGGGCCGCCGCGCGCCACGTCCTGGAGGAGGCGGGCCGCCACGAGCCGCCGCTCGTACTGGACTACCTGGCGCTGGTGGACCCGCAGGACTTCACCGAGGCCGGACCCGACTTCACCGGGCAGGCCGTGCTGGCCGTCGCCGCGAAGGTGGGCACGACCCGGCTGATCGACAACATCCCATTGGAGTTCGGAGCACACTCGTGAGCACCCCAGGCAGAGGCATCCCGTCGGACGGCGCAGGTGCGGGCACCGGCATACGGCTGCACGCACCGGCCCCCGGCTGGTCCCTCGACGCCGATGTCGTGGTCGTCGGTTCCGGTGTGGCGGGCCTGACCGCCGCACTGCGCTGCGCCGCCGGGGGCCGCCGTACGGTCGTGGTCACCAAGGCCCGGCTCGACGACGGCTCCACCCGCTGGGCCCAGGGCGGGATCGCCGCGGCCCTCGGCGAGGGCGACACCCCGGAGCAGCACCTGGACGACACCCTGGTCGCGGGCGCGGGCCTGTGCGACGAGGCGGCCGTGCGGCTGCTCGTCACCGAAGGCCCGGACGCGGTACGGCGGTTGATGGCGGCGGGCGCGGTCTTCGACACCTCCGAGGAGACCGGCGAGATAGAACTGACCCGCGAGGGCGGCCACCACCGCCGCCGGATCGCGCACGCGGGCGGCGACGCCACGGGCGCCGAGATCTCGCGGGCGCTCGTCGAGGCCGTCCAGGCCGCGGGCATCGAGACGGTGGAGAACGCGCTCGTACTGGACCTGCTCCAGGACGCGCAGGGCCGTACGGCCGGCGTCACGCTGCACGTCATGGGCGAGGGCCAGCACGACGGCGTCGGCGCCGTCCACGCGCCCGCCGTGATCCTCGCGACCGGCGGCATGGGCCAGGTCTTCTCGGCCACCACCAACCCGTCGGTGTCCACCGGCGACGGCGTGGCGCTCGCGCTGCGCGCCGGCGCCGAGGTCTCCGACCTCGAATTCGTGCAGTTCCACCCGACGGTGCTGTTCCTCGGGCCTGAGGCCGAGGGTCAGCAGCCGCTGGTGTCGGAGGCGGTCCGGGGCGAGGGCGCGTACCTCGTCGACGGGGACGGCGTCCGCTTCATGGTCGGCCAGCACGAGCTCGCCGAGCTGGCCCCGCGCGACATCGTCGCCAAGGGCATCATGCGCCGCATGCAGGAGCAGGGCGCGCAGCACATGTACCTGGACGCCCGGCACTTCGGCGCCGAGATGTGGGAGCAGCGGTTCCCCACCATCCTCGCGGCCTGCCGGTCCCACGGCATCGACCCGGTGACCGAGCCGATCCCGGTCGCGCCCGCCGCGCACTACGCGTCCGGCGGCGTACGGACCGACCTCCAGGGGCGGACCACCGTACGCGGCCTGTACGCCTGCGGTGAGGTCGCCTGCACCGGTGTGCACGGCGCGAACCGGCTCGCCTCCAACTCCCTGCTGGAGGGCCTGGTCTTCGCCGAGCGGATCGCCGAGGACATCATCACGCAGCGGTACGGCGGCGCCGGCCCGGTCGTCCCGGTTCCCGCGACCGGCCCGCTCCAGCCCGCGGGGGCGCGGCACGAGATCCAGCGGATCATGACGGACGGTGCGGGCGTGCTCCGCTCCGCCGAGTCGCTGCGTACGGCGGCCGGCGCCCTCGAAGCGCTGTACGCCACCGCCCTGAACGACCTGGAGTCGCACGGCAAGACCGCCGAGCCGGGTGTGGACACCTGGGAGGCCACGAACCTGCTGTGCGTGGCGCGGGTGCTGGTCGCCGCCGCCGAGCGGCGCGTGGAGACCCGCGGCTGCCACTGGCGCGAGGACCACCCGGACCGCGACGATGCCGACTGGCGCCGCCATCTCGTCGTGCGCCTCTCGGCGACCGAGAAGCGTGCCCTGGTCGTCATCCCCACCGATTCCGCGGATTTCCCCGCAGTGGAACCCCTGAACCCCCCGAGCCTGGAGCAGTGACCGTGAGCACCCCCGAACTTCCCCTGATCGACCAGAACGACGGCGGCTGCGGCGACGACTGCGGCTGCGGCGACGGCGAGGAGAGCGGCCTGGACCCGGCGCTCGCCCAGCTGCTCGCGGACGCGGGCCTGGACCCCATCGAGGTCGAGGACATCGCGCACATGGCGCTCTCCGAGGACCTGGACGGCGGCGTGGACGTCACCACCGTGGCCACGGTGCCCGAGGACGCCGAGGCCATCGCCGACTTCGTCGCCCGCGAGAACGGCGTCGTGGCCGGTCTGCGCATCGCCGAGGCCGTGTTCTCGGTGGTCTGCACCGAGGCCTTCGAGGTGGAGCGGCACGCGGAGGACGGCGACACCGTCGAGGCCGGGCAGCTGCTGCTGTCCGTACGCTCGCGCACCCGCGACCTGCTCACGGCGGAGCGCAGCGCGCTGAACATCCTGTGCCGGCTGTCGGGCATCGCGACCGCCACCCGCCGCTGGGCGGACGTGCTGGAGGGCACCGGCGCGAAGGTCCGCGACACCCGCAAGACCACGCCGGGCCTGCGCGCGCTGGAGAAGTACGCGGTGCGCTGCGGCGGCGGCGTCAACCACCGGATGTCGCTGTCGGACGCGGCGCTGGTGAAGGACAACCACGTGGTGGCGGCGGGCGGCGTCGCGCAGGCCTTCAAGGCCGTACGGGAGGCCTTCCCCGAGGTCCCGATCGAGGTCGAGGTCGACACCCTGGAGCAGATCGGCGAGGTGCTGGAGGCGGGCGCCGACCTGATCCTGCTGGACAACTTCACGGTCGCGCAGACCGCCGAGGCCGTGACCCTGGTGGCCGGCCGCGCGGTGCTGGAGTCCTCGGGCCGCCTGACCCTGGACACCGCCCGGGCGTACGCGGAGACCGGCGTGGACTACCTGGCCGTCGGGGGGCTGACCCACTCCTCCCCGATCCTGGACATCGGCCTCGATCTGCGCGAGGCGGTGTAACCCGTGCTCCTCACCATCGACGTAGGCAACACCCACACGGTCCTGGGCCTGTTCGACGGTGACGAGATCGTCGAGCACTGGCGCATCTCGACCGACCCGCGGCGCACGGCCGACGAGATGGCCGTGCTCATGCAGGGCCTGATGGGCATGCACCCGATGCTCGGCAGCGAGCTGGGCGACGGCATCCACGGCATCGCGATCTGCGCGACGGTGCCGGCGGTCCTGCACGAGCTCCGCGAGGTGACCCGGCGCTACTACGGCGACGTGCCCGCGGTGATCGTGGAGCCCGGCACCAAGACGGGCGTGCCGATCCTCACGGACAACCCGAAGGAGGTCGGCGCGGACCGCATCGTCAACGCGGTCGCGGTCGTCGAGCTCTACGGGGGCCCGGCGATCGTGGTCGACCTCGGTACGGCGACCACCTTCGACGCGGTGTCCGCGAAGGGCGAGTACGTGGGCGGGGTGATCTCCCCGGGCATCGAGATCTCGATGGAGGCCCTCGGGGTACGGGGCGCCCAGCTGCGGAAGATCGAGCTGGCCCGGCCGCGCAACGTGATCGGGAAGTCCACGGTCGAGGCGATGCAGTCGGGCGTGGTCTACGGCTTCGCGGGCCAGGTCGACGGGATCGTGGCCCGGATGGCGAAGGAGCTCGCGGGACCGGGCGGCGACCCGGACGACGTCCGCATCATCGCCACCGGCGGGCTGGCCCCGATCGTCCTCGGGGAGTCCTCGGTGATCGACGACCACGAGCCGTGGCTGACCCTCGTCGGCCTCCGCCTGGTGTACGAACGCAACGCGCCGAACTTCGCCTAGCCCGGAGCCGGCGGGGCTGGCCCATCCAGCCCCGCCGGCGTTTGAGGCGCGAGGGTCCGGGGGCAGAGCCCCCGGCAACGGCGCCGCACCGAACCACCCGTCCGCCACCTCGCGCCCATCACTCGTCAGACAAGCACACCGGCAGAATGGCCTGATGAGCGTCACCATCGACATCGCGGGCCTGCCCACCGAGCGGATCTCGTTCACCCCCTCGCCCCTCGCAGAGCTCTGCATGGCGCTGCACGCGCTCTCCCAGCCCGCCCACCACCCCGGCCTCACCTCCTGGACCACCGCCACCGCCGCCTCGCTCGACGCGACCCTCGCGGAACGGCTGCTGGAGGGCGACTTCATGTGGCGGAGCTCCTTCTCCGACATCTTCATGGCCTTCGCCGGTACCCCCGGCGGCACGGGCCTGCCCGCCGCGACCCTGGCCGAGGAGCTCGACGTACTCGACCGGATGGACGACGAGCGGTTCGTGACGGCCGCCCTGGAGCACTGCTGGCTGGCGCTCTACGACGCGGGCGGCTGGCCCTCACCGCTCCACGACCCCGCGGCCCGGGCCAGGGCCCTGGAGACGGCCGCCGCCCGCGGCCCGCGCCAGCTGGACTTCTCCATCCGGCTGCTGGACGACCCCGCGGGCGTACGCGTGTGGTTGCGGCGGCTCCTGGAGGACTGCGACGAGGCCTTCTTCGCCGAGACGTGGAAGCGCGTCGAGCCCGGGCAGAGCGCCGACGCCCGGCACAAGACGGAGCTGCTGCGGCGCAAGGGGCTGCCGGCCGCGCTGAAGGAGGTCTCGTCGGCGCTGAGCGTCGACGAGGACCACACCACCATCACCGTCGACAAGATGCTCAACGGGTCGACGAGCGCGGCCGATCCCCGAATAGGCGCCGGCCTGGTCTTCGTACCGACCAACTTCGGCTGGCCGCATCTGCTCGTGCTGCACGCACCGGGCTGGCGTCCGGTGGTCCACTATCCGCTCGGCACCCCCGAACTGGCCTCCGCGCCCGGCTCGGTGGAGCTGCTCCAGCGGCGGATGGAGGCCCTGGCGCATCCCATGCGGATGAGGCTGTGCCGGAGTCTGGCCCGGGCGCCGTACACGACGAGCGAACTGTCGACCGTGTACGGGATCAGCGCGCCGGAGGTGTCACGGCATCTGGCCGTCCTGAAAAAGGCTGGTCTGACGCATACGCGACGCGAAGGCCGCTATGTCCAGCATCAGTTGGATCTGGCCGCGGTCGCACGCATCGGCTCCGACTTCATCGAGGGCGTCCTGCGCTGACGCCCACTCGCCGATATACGGAATTCATAAACCGGAATCAGCTAAAAGTCTGGCCAGGGTGGCTGGTTGCTGCTTAACGTGCGTCCACTGCTCCTCCCTGCTCGCACATTTGCCGTGGAAGGACCTTGCATGCCCTCACGCCGTATAGCCGCAGCAACCGCCGCCCTGGCCGCCGCGGCCCTTGTTTCACCTCTGCTGCTCGCCGGACCGGCCGGTGCCACCAGCCCGCAGAGCGATGCCGCCCGGGGTGACGCGCTGGCCAGGAAGCTGGTCAAGGACGCGACCGGCAAGGGCGCCTACAACCACCTGAAGGTCCTTCAGTCGATCGCCGACTACAACAAGGGCACTCGCGTGGCCGGCTCCAAGGGCCACGTGCAGTCGGCCCAGTACGTCGAGGCCGTGATGCGGGCGGCCGGCTACAAGGTCACGAAGAACGAGTTCGACTTCGTGTACGTCGAGACCATCGCCGAGAAGCTCACGGTGAACGGCTCGAACGGCCGCGACGTCCCGATCCACCTGATGTCGTACACGACGAGCACCCCGGAGGGCGGCATCACGGCCCAGGTCGCCGTCGCCCCGGTCGACGCGGACGGTACGAACGGCTGCGAGCCAGGCGACTTCGCCCCGGGCACCTTCACCGGCAAGATCGCCCTGGTCAAGCGCGGCGGCTGCACCTTCGCGGCGAAGCAGGCCAACGCGGCCGCGGCCGGCGCGGTCGGCGCGATCATCTACAACAACACCGCGGGCGCCCTCAACGGCACCCTCGGCGACCCGAACGCGGGCAAGGTCCCGACGGGCGGCGTCACCCAGGCGGAGGGCGAGAAGCTCGCCGCCGAGGCCGCGGCCGGCCCGGTCGAGGTCACCCTCGACATCCGGCAGCTGCGCGAGAACCGCAAGACGTACAACGTCATCGCGGAGACCCGTGGCGGCGACGAGAACAACACCGTCTTCCTCGGCGCCCACCTCGACTCGGTCGCGGCGGGCCCGGGCATCAACGACAACGGCTCCGGCTCGGCCGGCATCCTCCAGGTGGCGCAGCGCCTGGCGAGCAGCCAGTCGAAGATCAAGAACAAGGTCAAGTTCGCCTGGTGGTCGGCGGAGGAGTTCGGCCTGCTCGGTTCGGAGGCGTACGTCGCCGGGCTGACGGACGAGCAGAAGAAGCAGATCAAGCTCTACCTGAACTTCGACATGATCGCCTCGCCCAACTCCGCGTACTTCGTCTACGACGGCGACGACTCGGACGCGACCGGCGCGGGCCCCGGCCCGGAGGGCTCCGCCCAACTGGAGAAGGGGATCACCGACTTCCTCGACTCGAAGAACGTCCCGCACGAGGGCACGGACTTCTCGGGCCGCTCGGACTACGGCCCGTTCATCGAGGTGGGCATCCCGTCCGGCGGTACCTTCACGGGCGCCGAGGGCATCAAGACGGACGCCCAGGCCGCGAAGTTCGGCGGCCAGGCGGGTGTCGCCTACGACGTGAACTACCACGGCGAGGGTGACGACATCACCAACATCGACCAGAAGGCGCTCGACATCAACGTCGACGTCATCGCGGACGCGGTCGGCCACTACGCCTTCGACCTCGCCCCGCTGGCGAAGCCGGTCGTCTCGCAGCCGACGGACGGCACGGGCAGCGGCGGCGGCCTGCACGAGGGCCACGACGAGGTCCAGCAGTAACAATCGCCCGACCCGCCGGGCGAGGCCGACCACCGACCTCGCCCGGCGGCTCCAGCCCGGCCGGCAAATCCAGCCCCGCCGCACAGTCCCCGCCGGCGTTTGAGGCGCGGGGCCCGGGGCGGAGCCCCGATCCGTCGGCCCCGCCGCACAATCCAGCCCCGCCGGCGTTTGAGGCGCGGGGCCCGGGGCGGAGCCCCGATCCGTCGGCCCCGCCGCACAACCCAGCCCCGCCGGCGCTTGAGGCGCGGGGTCCGGGGCAGCGCCCCGGCAGCGGTGCCGCAGGGCCGCGTCAGCCGTCAGCCGGTCGTCGCCCCCGGCCAAGCCGCCCGGACGCCCACCGGCTGGCAGAGCCACAGGAAGTCCCCCAGCCCGCCGCGGGCGGTCAGTTCCGCCGCCTCGCCCGCGGAGGCCAGCCCCCGGACGTACGCCGCCGGATCGGCAGAGGCCAGGGCCAGCGGCGGCCGCGCCCCCGAGACGCCCAGAGCGGCCAGCGCCTCGCGCTGGGTCAGCAGGACCGACCCCGGCCCCGCGCACGCGTCCAGCGCCACGTGCGCGGTGACATCGCAGCTGCCGTCCGGGACCGGCCGCACCTCCCGGCCCGAGCGGAACCCCGTCAGGGTGCCGTACGGCGGCCTCGCCTCGCGGGTGTGGGCGTAGTCCACCGCCACGGCCAGGCCCCGCTCCAGGGTCCCGACGGCCGCCGCCCAGGCCTCGTCGCGCGCCCGGCCGATCTCCGCGCGGCCCCCGCCCGGCCACCACCGCTCCAGCCAGGCCCGGTCCGCGCCGTCCAGGGGACCGCCCGCGGTCTCCGCACCGTCCGGCGCGACCAGAACGTAGCGCCCGTCCTCCGCGACCTCCAGCGGCACGTTGTCCAGCCACTCGTTGGCGAAGAGCAGCCCCGTCGTCCGTTCGGGCGCTTCGGCGACCCAGCGGATCCGCGGGTCGGTCCCGGCGGGCCGCTCCGCGCGCTCCACGGCGTACGGCCGCACCCGCGCGGCCAGCTCCGGCTCCAGCGCGGCGAGCACCCCGGTCAGCAGCTCCCCGCGCCCGGCCCCCACGTCGACCAGGTCGAGGCCCGCCGGGTGCCCGAGCTCCGCGTCCACCCACCGCAGCAGCCGGGCCACGGCCCCCGCGTACAGGGGCGAGGCGTGCACCGAGGTGCGGAAGTGCCCGGCGGGACCCGGCCCGCCGGGACGCACGTAGAAACCCCCGGGCCCGTACAGCGCGGTTTCCATCGCGCTGCGCCACCGGACCGGAGCCGCGTATTGGCCCTGAGTGCTCATCCCCCCAAGGCTAAGGTCGGCCTCCACCTTCGGGAGTACACCCAGGACGTGAGGTTCGAACCTCTGGTTGACTCCAGCACCTATCACAGTTCCCTACTCTGGGTTACGTGCAGCGCCTCTACGACTTCCTCCGCAGACACCCGACGGGCGTCGACAGCTTCTGGGCTGTCCTCCTCTTCGGGTTCTCGATGCTGGACGTGGCGGCCGACAGCCCGACGAGCACCGCCCTGAAGCTCGCGACCATCCCCGTGGTCGTCGCGCTGAGCACCGCCGTGGCCCTGCGCCGCAAGTGGACGCAGGCGATGTTCTGGCTCAGCCTCGGAGCGGGCGGGTACCAGCTGGCCCTGGGCGTCACCATGGGCGTCTGGGACGTCGCCATGTTCGTCATCCTCTTCACCGTCGCCGCGAGCGACGTCCCGCGGTGGGTCTCCCGCACGGCCCTGGGCTGGGGGCTGGCCGCCGCCCCGCTCTACTTCCTGCGGTTCGGCGTGGACAAGGGCACGAACGACGTCGACAACGTCCTCTTCACCCTCTTCATGATCGTCCCGTTCGTCCTCGCCTGGGTTCTGGGCGACTCCCTGCGCACCCGGCGGGCCTATTACGCCCAGCTGGTCGAGCGCAACCAGCGGCTGGAGAAGGAGCGCGAGGCCCAGGCCAAGGTGGCCGTGGCCGCCGAGCGCGCCCGGATCGCCCGCGAGCTGCACGACGTCGTCGCGCACAACGTCTCGGTGATGGTGGTCCAGGCCGACGGGGCCGCGTACGTCATGGACGTGGCCCCCGACCAGGCCAAGGAGGCACTCCAGACCATCTCCGGCACCGGCCGCCAGGCCCTCGCCGAGATGCGCCGGCTGCTGGGCGTCCTGCGCACCGGCGAGCCGCAGGAGTCCGAGGACTACGTGCCGCAGCCGGACGTCGAACAGATCGAGGTACTGGTCGAGCAGGTACGGGCCGCCGGGCTCGCGGTGGACTTCGAGGTCGAGGGCGCGCCGCGGCGGCTGCCCAGCGGCGTGGAGCTGACGGCGTACCGGATCGTGCAGGAGGCGCTGACCAACACCCGCAAGCACGGGGGCCCCGACGCGAAGGCCAGCGTCCGGCTGGTCTACTTCGACGACGGGCTCGGCCTGCTGATCGAGGACGACGGCCGGGGCGCGGCCCACGAGCTGTACGAGGACGGCGGCGCGGACGGCGCCGGGCACGGGCTGATCGGCATGCGCGAGCGGATCGGTATGGTCGGCGGAACCCTGGACGCGGGGCCGCGGCCCGGCGGCGGCTTCCGGATCAGCGCACTGCTTCCCCTGAAGAAGAGATGACGAGGACGAGGTAACTGATGTCCATCCGAGTGATGCTGGTCGACGACCAGGTGCTGCTGCGCACCGGCTTCCGGATGGTGCTCGCCGCCCAGCCGGACATGGAGGTCGTCGCCGAAGCGGGCGACGGCCTGGAGGCGCTGGAGGTGCTGCGGGCCACGAAGGTGGACGTGGTGCTGATGGACGTCCGCATGCCGAAGCTCGACGGGGTCGAGGCCACGCGGCGGATCTGCGAGCCGGACGAGCACCCCAAGGTGATCATCCTGACCACCTTCGACCTGGACGAGTACGCCTTCTCGGGCCTGAAGGCGGGCGCGAGCGGCTTCATGCTGAAGGACGTCCCGCCGGCCGAACTGCTGGCGGCCATCCGCTCGGTGCACAGCGGGGACGCGGTGGTCGCCCCGTCCACGACGCGGCGCCTGCTGGACCGTTTCGCCCCGATGCTGCCGACGACCACGCAGGAGCCGCGGAACAAGGAGATCGAGCGGCTGACGGAGCGCGAGCGCGAGGTCATGCTGCTGGTGGCCCAGGGCCTGTCGAACGGTGAGATCGCGGCCCGGCTGGTGCTGTCGGAGGCGACCGTGAAGACCCACGTGGGCCGCATCCTGACGAAGCTGGGGCTGCGCGACCGGGTCCAGGTGGTGGTCCTGGCGTACGAGACGGGCCTGGTGCGCGCGGGCGGCGGACCGGCGGTCTAGTGCTGTGACCGGAAAGGTTCACCGGGTCACAGCACTAGCTCCGCCGGCTCGCCCCCCGGGCGCGCTCGCGTCAGCGGATCACGAACTCGCAGTTCGCGCCCGCCGGGCGGTGTCGAGACCGGCGTTGTCGGCCACGACGATGTCGAAGCCGTGGCCACAGACGATCCGGTCGAAGCCGCCGTTCTTGCTGACGATGGTGTCGTTGGCGCCACGGCCGTCGAAGGTGTTGGTGGCGCCGGACGAGGCGTTCCGGCCGTCCGGGCCGGTCAGTCGGTCGGCGCCGCCACCGCCGGTGATCCGGTCGTCGCCCGATCCGCCGTCGATGTCGGACGGGATCGGCGTCTCGTTGAGTCTCGAGTACGGTCATCACACGGTTACCTCACGTGCCGCAATCAACCCCTCGTCCGGCCCTGCGCGGCCTACGTCATCCAGCGGTCCGGCCGCGCCGACGCCCGGGACGTGCGGGCGCGGGCGGCCTGGGCGGCCAGCAGGGTGGTGGCCTCGGCCGCCGCGCGCAGGCGGGCCGTGACCGTGCCGTTCGCGCCGGTGTCCACGTGGACGTCGGCCAGGCCGCGGGCGCGGGCCCAGGGGCCCTGGGTGAGCCGGACGCTCTGCACCTTGGCGTGCGGGACGATCTCCGTACGGCGGCACAGACGGCCGTGCCGGGCCGCGAACACCTCGGGGGACACCGCCAGGGCGTAGCCCTTCCACCACACCGGGACCACCCAGCGCGACCCGGCCCGCGGGGAGCCGGAGAAGGACAGGGCGGCCAGGTCCACCCCCGGCAGCACCCGGGCGATCACGGCGTGCGCGGCGGCCCGCGATGCCACCGGGACCAGGACCTCGTTCTTCGAGCCCGCCACGGCCAGCTCCACGCGGACCCGGTCGCGCCGCCGCCACAGCAGCGGCTCCACGATCCGTACGGTCTGCACGCGCCCCGGCGGCACGGTCTCGTGGGCCCGGTCCAACAGCCCGTGGTCCAGGCGCAGCCCGTCCGGGGACTCGGCGACCCGCCAGTCGTACTCCGCGAGGAAGCGGCCCGCGGTGCCCGCCCAGACCGCGCCGAGCAGGGGGAGCAGGGCGACGACGGCCGCCCACGGGCTGGCGCTGACCCACCACAGGACCACCGGACCGACGACCCCGCCGGCCAGGGCCGCCAGCACGCCGAGGCTGAGCAGCAGCGATACGGCGAGCTCGCGCGGGCTCACCCGCAGCAGCTCCCGGTCGGGGGCCTCGCCGAGGCGCACGGCCTCCTCGGGGGCGAAGCCCGCCGCCCGGGCGAGGAGCTCGGCGCGCAGGGCGACGGCCTCCTTCTCGCCGAGGAAGGCCAGCTGGTCCTTGTCGTCGGTGCCGATGACGTCGAGGCGCAGGGAGGCTACGCCGGTCAGCCGGGCCAGCAGCGGCCGGGTGACGTCCACGGCCTGGAGCCGGTCGAGGCGGATGTGCGCGGTGCGCCGGAACAGCAGCCCGCTGCGGATGCGCAGTTCGGTGTCGGTCACGGCGTAGTGGGTGAACCACCAGCTCAGGAATCCGTACACGCCGAACACCAGGACCAGGCCCGCGAGCACCGCCAACCGCAGGAGGGCGGACAGGTCCGACACCCATTCCGTGGCCCGGTCGCCCTGCTGGGCGACCACGCCGACGGTCGCGGCGATCGGCACCCAGGCGCGCCGCAGCGGGGTGAAGGGATGCAGCCGACGGCCTGCGGCGGGCTCGGCGGCGGGCACGGCGACGAGGTCGGCGGCGGGGCCGGCGGCGGGCAGCGGGTCGTCGCCCGCCGAGCCGGCGGTCACAGGCCCGCCGACCTTGCCTCGCCGAGGGCGGTGAGCCGGTCGCGCAGCCGCTCCGCCTCGGCCGGCGCCAGCCCGGGGATCTTGGCGTCGGTGGCCGCGGCCGCCGTGTGCAGCTGTACGGAGGCCAGGCCGTAGCGCCGCTCCAGCGGGCCGGAGGTCACCTCGACCAGCTGCATCCGCCCGTACGGGACCACGGTCTCCTCCCGCCACAGCACACCCCGGCTGATCAGCAGGTCGTCCGCGCGCTCCGCGTACCGCCAGGACCGCCAGTTCCGGCCGAGCAGCACCCAGCCCCAGGCCAGGACCGCCGCCCAGACCAGCGCGAACGCCGCCCACACCGGGCCCACGACCAGGCCGAGCACGACACCGGTCATCACCGCGAGGAGGACCGTCCAGAGCACCAGCAGCATCCGCCGCAGAGCGAGCAGCCCACCCGGAAGCCCCACCCACTCGGGCGACGCCGTCTCACCCACTGTCCCCGTTTCCATCCCTCCACAGTAGGGGGGTGGCCTGCCGCTCAGGCCACCCCCTTCGGCTGAGACAATGCCCGCATGACGGAGACCACGGTCGGCATCGGCGGGGCGGCGGAGAGCACCGACATGGTGCTCAACATCGGCCCCCAGCACCCTTCCACGCACGGCGTGCTGCGCCTGCGCCTCGTCCTGGACGGGGAGCGGATCGTCAGCGCCGAGCCCGTGGTCGGCTATATGCACCGCGGCGCCGAGAAGCTCTTCGAGGCGCGCGACTACCGGCAGATCGTGATGCTCGCGAACCGCCACGACTGGCTGTCCGCGTTCTCCAACGAGCTCGGCGTGGTCATGGCGGTCGAGCGGATGCTCGGCATGGAGGTCCCCGAGCGGGCCGTGTGGATGCGGACCCTGCTGGCCGAGCTGAACCGGGTGCTGAACCACCTGATGTTCCTCGGCTCGTACCCCCTCGAACTGGGTGGAATCACCCCGATCTTCCACGCGTTCCGCGAACGCGAGGAGCTCCAGGCCGTCATGGAGGAGATCTCCGGCGGCCGCATGCACTACATGTTCAACCGCGTCGGCGGCCTCAAGGAGGACCTCCCGGCCGGCTGGCTCGGCCGGGCCCGCGCCGCGATCGCCGACGTCCGCACCCGGATGGACGTCTACGACAAGCTGGTCCACGGGAACGAGATCTTCCGCGCCCGCACCCGCGGTGTCGGCGTCCTGTCCGCCGAGGCCGTGCACGCGTACGGGGTCTCCGGCCCGATCGCCCGCGCCTCCGGCGTCGACTTCGACCTGCGCCGCGACGAGCCGTACCTCGCCTACGGCGAGCTCCAGGACGTCCTCAAGGTGGTCACCCGCCCCGACGGCGACTGCCTGGCCCGCTTCGAGGTCCTGCTCGACCAGACCCACAACGCGCTCGACCTCGCCGTGGCCTGCCTGGACCGGATGGCCGAGCTCCCCCCGGGCCCGATCAACCAGCGCCTGCCCAAGGTCCTGAAGGCCCCCGAGGGACACACGTACGCCTGGACCGAGAACCCGCTCGGCGTCAACGGCTACTACCTCGTCTCCAAGGGCGAGAAGACCCCGTACCGCCTCAAGCTGCGCAGCGCCTCCTTCAACAACATCCAGGCCCTGGCGGTGCTGCTGCCGGGCCAGCTGGTCGCGGACATGGTGGCGATCCTCGGCTCGCTGTTCTTCGTGGTCGGGGACATCGACAAATAACCCGCCTACTACGCTGGCCAGATGATCTTTGGGATATACACCGACTATCTGCGCCGACTCGGGATCGCCGACCACGGATCCCCTTCCGTCGAAGGGCTGTTCGCACTCCACCGCGCCCATCTGGAGCGGGTTCCCTTCGAGAACACCGACATCCAGCTGGGCCGGCCGCCGGGCATCGACCCCGAGCTGTCCGTGAGCCGTCTCGCCGCCGGGCGGGGCGGGTACTGCTTCCACCTCAACGGTGCCTTCGCAGCGCTGCTGGAGCACCTCGGGTACGACGTGACGCGCCACGTCGGCGGGGTGTACGAGGATCTGGACGCCCGGGGCGTGAGCGGCGACCACCTCACCCTGACCGTACGGATCGACGAGCGGTCCTACTTCGTGGACGTCGGCCTGGGCGACGGACCCCTCGAGCCGCTGCCGCTGCGCGAGGGCCGGTACGAGCAGGGCTTCGAGTACGGCCTGGAGCCGCTGGCGGGCGCGGAGGGCGACGACGCGGGCTGGACCTTCCGCAACGACAAGAGCCCGTTCCAGGTGATGAACTTCCGCTCGACGCCGGCGTCCATGGCCGATTTCGCCGCCGAGCACCTGCGGCTGTCCACGGCCCCGGACTCCCCCTTCATGCAGTCCTTCTTCATGCTGCGGCGCGACGCCGGGGGCGTGCACCGGCTGCACGGCAAGGTGCTGCTCCACATCGACACGGACGGCGGGCAGAGCAAGCGGGAACTGGCTTCGCAGGAGGAGTTCTTCGACGCCGTCGCCACCGTTTTCGGGCGGGAGCTCGACGACCTGACCCCCGCCGACCGGGCGTCGCTGTGGGGCCGGGTGGAGCGGACGCACGAGGAGTGGCTCGCCTCCCAGCAGGGCTGATGTCGGTGCGGCAGGGCAGACTTGGGGGCATGTCCCATTCCCCCCGCCGGGCCTGCCCCTCCTGCGGCCGCGACTGCGCCGTCACGGCGGGCCGCATCGCCCGCCACGATCCGCCCGCCGGGCGGGGCCGCGGCGACCTGGTGTCCTGCCCGGGCTCCCGGGCCCGGGTGGTGCTCGGCGCGAGCGCGCCGACGCTGGACGGCTTCGTGCTGTCCGAACACCCGGGGCAGCTACCGCTGTTCTGAGCCGGCTGCGGCCCGGTGGCCGCGCCTCAAACGCCGGCGGGGCTGCATTGTGCGGCGGGGTCGGAGCCGGGGGGTGGGGGCGCGGGGCCGCCGGGGGGTGTCTCCTCGGCTTGCGAACCTTGGCGGAATCCGAGAAGTGGCGGGGTGGTTGGTTCGCCGCGCCTGCGGGGACACCCCCCGCCGTCCCCGCACCCCCACCCCGGGCCGATCCACCCCGCCTCGTACAGGGGGGCCGTGGGGCGGGGACACTGCGGGGGCTCCCCGCAGGCGCGGCGAACCAACCACCGCTCCGGGCTCCGACCCCGCCAAGGTTCGCAAGCCGAGGAGAGCCCCCGCAGGGGCACCGCCCCACCCCGAAGCCACCGACCTGGGTGATCCGGCCGCACAAACCCAGCCCCGCCGGCGCTTGAGGCGCGGGGGTCCGGGGGCAGGGCCCCCGGCAGACGGCCCGCAGGGTCAGATGCCCAGCAGCCCGATCAGGCGCGAGCTGCTGTCGGCGCCGAAGCCGGCGTCGACCCCGCGCCGGTAGAGCTCGGCGTGCGCGGCCAGGATCCCGGTGTCCACACCGGAGTCGGCGGCGGTGTGCAGGACGTGCTCGACGCTCGCCGCGCACATGGCGAGGCGCTCGTACGCGCCACCGTGCTCGTCGGCGTCGATGAGCGGGGCGCCCTGCGTGTAGAAGCCGCGCATGCTGTCGGCCGTGGGGCCGGCGTACGGGAGGATGTCGGCCGCCGTCAGGCCGTTGGCGCGGGCGACGGCGAGCGCCTGGTACCAGCCTGTGTAGGCGGTCCAGAAGAGGATCATGTTGAGCTGGTAGTAGAGCTGGGCGTGGCCGGGGTCGGTGCCCCGGAAGTCGCTGGCGGCGAGCACGTCGATCGCGGCGCGGTGACCTTCATACACCTCCCGCGGGCCGCTGATGAAGACGGAGGAGCCCTCCTGGCCGATGCCGGTCGGCGGCACGTTGACCCCGCCGGTGAGGTACGAGGCCCCGCGCTCCTCAGCCCACCGGGCGGCCTTGCGGGCCTGGTCGGGGACGTCCGAGGACAGGTTGATCAGCACGCGGCCGGCGAGGTCGGTGTCGCCGAGGGTGGCGTACATGGCGTCCACGTCGATGAGGCTGAGCACGGTCAGGGTGCTCGCGGCGACGGCCTCGGCGATGGTCGTGGCCCGCCGCGCCCCGCGGGCGACGAGCTCGGCGTCCTTGCCGGCACTGCGGTTCCATACGGTGACCTCGTACCCGGCGTCGAGATAGGCGGCGGCCATGGCGCGGCCCATGGGGCCGAGTCCGACGACGGTGATGGCGGTGCCGGTGGCGCCGGACAGGTTCGGTACCTGGTTCATGACGGTGTTCTCCCCAAACGAATCGCCTAGAACGAACGCTCTATCCAGCGCTCGGAGCGACCGTAGCACGGACTAGAACGAACGCTCTATCCAGAATCGGCGGTATGATCGCGCCCATGGCAGCAGCAGCTTCAGCTTCGGCTTCGACGAAGACAGGACCGGGAACGCGCGACCGGCTGGTCCGCACCGCCTCCCGCCTCATGCAGCACGGCGGTTACGAGAGCACCCCGGTCAAGCAGCTCGTCCGCGAGGCGGAGGCCACCCTGGGCTCGCTGTACCACTTCTTCCCGGGCGGCAAGCAGGAACTCGCGGTGGAGGCCATCCACTTCGGCGACCACGAGTTCGCGGAGGTGCTCCGCGCCGGCCTGGCCTCGCACCCCGACCCGGCAGCGGCCGTGGAGGCGGTGGCGGTGCTGCTCGCGCAGGCCCTGGCGGCCTCGGACTGGCGGGACGGCTGCCCGGTGACGGCGACCGCCCTGGAGACGGTGGGCCGCCTCCCGGACCTTCAGGAAGCCTGCGCCCGGGCGTTCGCCAACTGGCAGCACCTCGTGGCCGCGAAGCTCCTGGCCTCGGGCCTCCCGGAGCCGGAGGCCCGCGATCTGGCGGTGACCGTCATCAGCACCCTGGAGGGCGCCGAGATGACCGCCCAGGTGACCCAGAGCCGGACGCCGCTCCTGCTCGCGGGCCGGCACCTGGCCCGGCTGGTGGGCTCGTACACCGCCTGACCTGGCAGCGGGCCCACGGGACCGGCCCACAGGACCGGGTCTGCGCGAGGGGGCCTACGAGATCGCGGTGCGGAGCCGGGCCACGTCGATCGGCTCGGTCTCGTCGTGCGCCGTCAGGTCGATGACCTGGCCCACCGCGCGGGTCTCGGGCGTCGCCGCCTTGGCCGTGTCCTCACAAACCGCCGGCTCGGCGGGCGTCTGGGCGGACTCCGCCTTGTGGACCGCGAGGGCCTCGGCACCGACCACGTCGGCCAGGTCCTCGTTCTGGACCGCCTCGATCACCGCGCGGGCCTGCGCCGCGTTCTTGGTGCCGAAGAAGTCGAAGCCGCCCTCGACACGGGAGGCCGTACGGCGCTGGGCCGCGTACGGAGCCACGGCCGAAGCCGTACGGCGGGCCGGGAGCGCGGCCGCCGAAGCCGTCGAAGCCGCCGGAGCCGCTGCGGCCGACGGGCCCACAGAACCGGCCGGGCCGGCCGGACCGGCCACGGGCAGCTCCCGCGCCTGCCCCTTGCGGGCCAGCGCGTCCAGCGCCGCATGGGCCCGGGCGTAGCCGACCGAGGTGGGCGCGCCCGCGGAGTTGCGCTCCTCGGAGACGGCGGGAAGTTCCTTCGGCGCGGGGGCCGGGGACGCGGCGGCCTCGATGGCCAGCAGCCGGCGGCCCTCCAGGGCGCTGGCGCGCTCGGTCTCGGCGGTCGCGTACCGCCGCAGCAGCGACGCGTGCTCGCCCCGCAGCCCCGCCAGTTCGACCCGCTTGGCGCGCAGCTTGGTGTCGAGCTTGGCCCGCAGCATCCGGGCCTCTTCGAGGTCGGATTCGAGCTCGGCTATGCGCTCGTCCGTCTTCCACTCGTCCTTGACCCGCTCGCGCGCGAGCTCCGCGACGCGGCGGCCCGCCGAGCGGTCCCAGGCGCGCATCACGACGGCGCCGGCGACCCCGGCGGCGGCGGTGACGGCCACGAGCAGCCTCAGTGCCATCGGCTCCGCGAGCAGCCAGGCCGCTCCGGCGCTGGTGACGGACACGCCGGCCACGGTCGTCGGCGTGAGCAGCCGGTGCAGGGGTTCGGGATTGCGGTGGCGTCCACGGGGCATGGCCCGAAATTTACAGGGCGTGGAGGTCTAGTGCAGTACCTGCCCGGCAATCTCTTGTCCCTCTTCCCGGGCAGGTACTCCACATTTCTCCATCAATCCCGTGACGGCTACTTCTTCAGCAGGCCCTTGGACTGCAGATAGGCCTTCGCCACGTCCGCCGGCTTGGCGCGCTCCGCGTCCACCTTCCGGTTCAGCTCGACCAGGTCGGCCGTCGTCAGCACCTTGGTCAGCTTGTCGAGCGCGGCCGCGACCTCCGGGGCGCCCGCGTCCTTGGCGTTGACCACCGGCAGCACGTTGTCGGCGTTCTGGAGCTTCTTGTCGTCCTCCAGCAGGACCAGGCCGTAGCTGTCGAGCGTGGCGTCCGTGGTCGTGGTCAGCACGAGCTGGTCGGCGCCGTCCTTGACCGCCTGCTTGGCCTGCGGGGTGCCGACGCCCTTCGGGTCAATACCGGAAACCTGAATTCCGTATGTCTTCGTCAACCCCGGGGCGCAGAACGGCCGGACGGAGCATTCGTCGCCCGCCGCGATCTTCACCTTCAGTCCGGACTTCCCAAGATCGGAAAGAGCCTTCAGGTTGTTCTTCTGGGCGAATTCCCTGGACACGGCGAATGCGTTCTGGTCGACCGCCGCCCCCGCGGGCAGCGCCTTGAGGCCGAGCGGGCCCGCGAGCTTCTCCAGCGCCGCCACCGTCGCCGCGACGTCGCTCGACGCGACCGGCTTCTCCTCGGCCGCCTTCGAGCCGTTCACCTTGGCGTTGAGGAACTCCGCGAGCGTGGCCGCGTACTCCGGGACGACGTCGATCTCGCCCTTCTCCAGCGACGGTTCGTACAGCTCGCGGTTGTTGACCGTCTTGATCGACGTGCTGTAGCCCGCGTCCTTGAGGGTCTGCGCGTACAGCTCCGCCAGCACGTTCGACTCGGTGAACCCGGCCGCGCCGATCACCAGGCTGCCCTTGTCGCCCCCCGAGCCCGAGGAGGACTCGGGGGCGGCGGCCGAGCCGCCGTCCTTGCTCTTCTCCAGGCTGTCGCCGCCGCACGCGGCCAGCGACACCGTCAGGGCGAGGGCGCCCAGGGACGCGCCGAGGACGCGCGTGGTCTTGGTCATGGAGATACTCCGTTCGAGGCGATGGACAGGGATCAGCGGAAACGGACAGGCATCAGAGGCATCAGCGGCGTCAGCAGCATCAGCGGGACGTCGCGGGCCGCGGCAGCAGCCGGTCCGCCGCCACCAGCGCGCCCTCCACGAGCAGGGCCAGCGCCGCCACCAGCAGGGCGCCCGCGACGACCTGCGGGGTGTTGTACGTGTTGAAGCCGGCGGTGATGATCCGGCCGAGGCCGCCCTGGCCCACCATCGCGGCGATCGTGGCCGTGGCGACGACCTGCACGGCGCCCGAGCGCAGCCCGGTCATCACCAGACCGCGCGCGAGCGGGAGTTCCACGCGCAGGAAGAGCTGGCGGCCGGACATGCCCATGCCCCGGGCGGCCTCCACCACCGAGCGGTCCACCTCGCGCATGCCGACGTAGGCGTTCGTCAGCAGCGGCGGTATGGCGAACAGCACCAGTGCGGCGATCGTCGGCAGATAGCCCGCGTTGCGCAGCGGGGAGACCATGAACAGCGCCAGCACCGCGAAGACGGGCACGGCCCGGCCGATGTTGGAGACGTTGACGGCGAGGGCGCCGCCCTTGCCGAGGTGGCCCAGGAACAGGCCGACGGGCAGCGCCACCGCGCAGGCGATCGCCAGCGCGACCCCGCTCACGTAGACGTGCTCGCCGAGCCGGTGCCAGACACCGCTCTCCCCCGACCAGTTGGCGCCGTTCGCCAGCCAGTCCCAGGTCTCTCCCAGTACGCCCACGCCCATGGCCTCAGGCCCCCTTCCCCGAAGCGGCCGGCCGGGCGCCGGCCCGGGTCCACGGCGTGAGCACCCGCTGTATGCCGAGCAGCAGCAGGTCGGCCACCAGCGCGAGCAGCACGCACAGCACGGAGGCGGTGAGCACCTGGGCCTTGAAGGAGCTGTTCACGGCGGGGGCGATGAGGTTGCCCAGCCCGCCCTTGCCGACGATGGAGCCGACCGTGGTCAGCGCGACCGTCGAGACCGTGGCGATCCGCACGCCGGCGAGCAGCGCGGGCAGCGCCAGCGGCAGTTCGACCTGCCACAGCAGCCGCCCCGGGCCGTACCCCATGCCGCGCGCGGCCTCCCGTACCTCTTCGGGGACGGCTTCCAGCCCGGCCAGCACATTGCGGACCAGGATGGTCAGCGAATACAGCACCAGCCCGGTCACCACCAGCGCGGCGGACAGTCCGAAGAACGGCAGCAGCAGGGAGAACATGGCCAGCGAGGGAATCGTGTAGAGCAGGGTGGTGAAGGCCAGAACGGGCGCCGCCCAGCGCCGGCCGCGGCGGGCCAGCAGGGCGAGCGGCACGGCCACCGCGAGGCCGATGAGGACCGACACGCCCGTGATCCAGACGTGTTCGAGGGTGGCGTCGGTGAGCTCCTGGGAGCGGGAGGAGACGTAGTCCCAGCAGATCCAGTCGTTCGCCACCAAGCAGCTCCGCGCGGCCATGCTCCTCACCCCCGTTACCGAACACATGTGGGATCGACCTTAACCCCCGGCACTGTCAATGGCCGGAATCCTTCGCACATGGGCAACAGGCCGTTCACAAACCGGTCGACGCGGTAGGGAAGGATGGCGGGGTGATCCGATTCGAGCACGTGACCAAGCGGTACCCCGACGGGACGACAGCCGTCGAGGACCTGTCCTTCGAGGTGGCGGAGGGCGAGCTGGTCACGCTCGTGGGACCGTCCGGCTGCGGCAAGACCACCACGATGAAGATGGTCAACCGCCTCATCGACCCGACCTCCGGCCGGATCCTGCTGAACGGCGAGGACATCGCGGCCGCCGACCCGGTCGAGCTGCGCCGTCGGATCGGCTACGTCATCCAGCAGGTCGGGCTGTTCCCGCACAAGACGGTGCTGGAGAACACGGCGACCGTGCCGCAGCTGATCGGCACTCCGAAGGCCAAGGCCCGCGCGCGGGCGGCCGAGCTGCTCGAACTGGTGGGGCTGGACCCGGCCGTGTACGGGGGCCGTTACCCGGAGCAGCTTTCGGGCGGGCAGCGCCAGCGCGTCGGCGTGGCCCGCGCGCTCGCCGCCGATCCGCCGGTGCTGCTGATGGACGAGCCGTTCGGCGCGGTGGACCCGGTGGTGCGCGAGCGCCTGCAGAACGAGTTCCTGACGCTGCAGAAGACGGTGCGCAAAACGATCCTGCTGGTCACGCACGACCTGGAGGAGGCGATCCGGCTCGGCGACCGCATAGCGGTCTACGGGACGGGCACCATCGAGCAGTTCGCCCGCCCGGCGGCGGTGCTCGGGGCGCCGGCCACCGCGTACGTGGCCTCCTTCGTCGGCTCCGACCGGGGGCTCAAGCGGCTCGCGGTCACCGCGGTCGAGGCGGCCGACCTGGCGGCGGCGGACGGGAAGGCCCCCGAGTCGGCGGTGGAGTTGGGGGCGACGCTGCGCGAGGCCCTCGCGGCCCTGCTGCAGGAGGACTCGGGCCGGATCGGGGTCACGGACCCGGACTCCGGCGCGCTGGTCGGCGTACTGACCCCGGAGGGCGTCCACCGGGCGCTGCGCCGGGCCCATCTGCAGGAGGCATGAGAAAGGGCCCGACCGGAGTCGGGCCCTTTCACCTGCTGCCGGGTCGCACGGCCGTCAGGCCTGGATGCGGCCGCTCATCCACATCAGCATGGGCGGGATCTCGCGGCGCCACGTGTTGAAGTTGTGGCCGCCGCTGTCGAGGATGATCGAGGAGACCCGGTCCGGGCCCTTCACCTTCTTGATGAACTTCCGGGTGTCGCCGAGGTTCGGCTCGCCCTTCTCGCTGCTGGTGACGAGGAAGGACGTACCGCTCGGCTTCTTGTTCTCGATGCTGTGCAGGACGTTCGCCCGCTTCTTCAGCTGCTCGTCCCCGTGGAACAGGTCGCCGGTCGTCGGGTCGTCCGGGGCGTCGTAGTACGCGGACAGGCCGGCGGCGGCGCCGAAGGTCTCCGGGTAGTGCGCGGCGATCTTCAGGGCGCAGTAACCGCCGGTCGAATTACCGATGAAGCCCATGTTCTCCGGCTTCTTGCCGACCCGGAAGGTGTCCTGGATGGCCTGCGGCAGGTCCTGGCCGAAGAAGGTCTCGGTCTGCGGGCCACCGGGTATATCGACGCACTCGGTGTCACGCGGCGGCGCGATGGTCGGGCGCAGCATGACCAGGATCATCGGCTTCATCTTGCCGGCCTTGGACAGGCTGAAGGCCTTCATGGGGTAGTCGAGCCCTTTGATCAGGTTCTCGGCGGTGCCCGGATAGCCCGTCAGCACGATCGACGCGGGGAAGTTCTGGTCCTTGTTCTGCGGCTGGAAGTACTCCGGCGGGAGCCACACGTAGCCGGGACTCGTTATCTTCGACTTCTGCCCCGTTATGGCAACCTTCAGGATCTGACCGCCGACCTGCGGCTTGGCACCACCGGGCACGTCAAGCTTCTGCTTGTCGATGACCTTGATGTCCTTGCTGTTCATCGAGTGGTCGACGACCTTGCCGATGGACGTCTCCTGGCCGAACAGGTCGGCCCAGGAGCCGTAGAAGAGGAACGACTTGTTAGCCGCGAGCCCCACAGCCGAGAACAGTGCCAGCTGCGTCGCCAGCAGGAGCCCGATCCGGCCGGTGATTGCGCGCCAGGTGCGGCCCGAGAGCTTCGGCCAGAGCCAGACCGTGGCCGCGAACAGCAGCACACCGGCGAGGATGGCCAGCGCCAGAACCGTAGTACTCGTGAGACCCATGAGACGTCAGTCGACTTTCTGGTGGCAGGACAGTTTTTTTCCGACGAAAGAGTGAACCCGCTCCTCGTCGATGTCGTCCTAAGGGACGCACCACACACCGGAGGCTGTCGCAGTCTTCGGCCACATGATCTCTCGCGGAGCAACGGGAAGCGATGTCTAGCAGGATAGATGGCGATAAGTCGGGACAGGTTCCGAGCGGGGTCCGCCGAATCCTCCGAGGCCCACAGCCGGAGTCGGTGCCCGGCCTGGTAGGTACGGCCGTCATGATCGTCGGCCTTCTGGACATCGCGGCGGGTGTCTTCCCGCGCTTCCGGTACAGCCGGATCCACGCGGTCGCCGAAGTGCTGCCGGTCTTCGGACCCTTCGCGGCGGCCCTCGCCATCAGCGCGGGCGTACTGCTCCTGCTGCTCGCGCACGGCCTCAAGCGCCGCAAGCGCCGGGCCTGGCGGGCGGCGGTCGTGCTGCTGCCGGCCGGGGCCGCGGCGCAGTTCGCGTACCGGCACTCGATCGTCGGCGTGGTCATCGCGGCGGCGCTCTTCGCGCTGCTGCTGCGCCACCAGGGCGAATTCAAGGCGCTGCCGGACCCGCGCAGCCGCTGGAAGGCCCTCACCAACTTCGTACTGATGAGCGCCGGATCCATCGGGCTGGGCCTGGTCATCGTCAACTCCCACCCGAACCGGGTCGTCGGCAACCCCGGGCTGTCCGAGCAGCTCAGGCACGTCGTCCAAGGCCTCTTCGGCTTCGAAGGTCCCGTGGACTACGCCGGAAAGGTGTCCTGGACCGTCGGATACTCCCTCGGCGCCCTCGGCATGCTGACCGCCCTCACCACCATCTACCTGGCCTTCCGCCCCGAGCACCCGGCCGCCCGGCTCACCGCCGACGACGAGACCAAGCTGCGCGAGCTGCTCGCCAAGCACGGCGGCCGCGACTCGCTGGGCCACTTCGCGCTCCGCCGCGACAAGGCCGTCGTCTTCTCCCCCAGCGGCAAGGCCGCCGTCACCTACCGCGTCGTCTCCGGCGTGATGCTCGCCTCGGGCGACCCCATCGGCGACGTCGAGGCCTGGCCCGGCGCGATCGAGCGGTTCATGGAGGAGGCCAAGGCCCACTCCTGGACCCCGGCCGTCGTGGGCTGCAGCGAGACCGGCGGCGAGGTGTGGACCCGCGAGACCGGTCTGGACGCCTTGGAGCTGGGTGACGAGGCGATTGTCGATGTCAAAGACTTCTCCCTCTCCGGCCGCCCCATGCGCAATGTCCGCCAAATGGTGAAGCGCATCGAGCGCAACGGCTACACCACCAAGGTCCGCCGGGTCAGCGAACTGACCGAGGAGGAGCTGGAGCAGGTGCGCGGCGCCGCCGCGGCCTGGCGCGGCACCGACACCGAGCGCGGCTTCTCCATGGCTCTGGGCCGGGTCGGCGAGGAGGGCGACGGCGACTGCTTCATCGCCACGGCCCACCGCATCGAGGAGGGCGACACCAGCCCGTTCGGTGACCTCAAGGCCGTCCTGCACTTCGTGCCGTGGGGCAAGGACGGCATGTCGCTGGAGCTGATGCGCCGCGACCGCGCCGCCGACCCCGGCATGAACGAGCTGCTCATCGTGGCCTCCCTGGAGGCCTCCCCCGCACTGGGGATCGAGAAGGTCTCGCTGAACTTCGCGATGTTCCGCGCGGCCCTCGCCCGCGGCGAGAAGATCGGCGCCGGCCCGGTGCTGCGGATGTGGCGCAACCTGCTCGTCTTCCTCTCCCGCTGGTTCCAGATCGAGTCGCTCTACAAGTTCAACGAGAAGTTCCGCCCCCGCTGGGAGCCGCGCTTCATGGTCTACCGCACCCACCGCGACCTGCCCCGCATCGGCTTCGCCGTGATGCAGGCCGAGGGCTTCGTCACGCTGGCCCTGCCCCGGCTGTTCGAAAGCCGTCGCCGTCCCAAGCCGGTGCGCACCTGCGCCCACACCCACACCGCCGCCAAGGTCCCCGCCCAGACGGAGCGCGAGGTCCAGGCCGCGTAGCGGTCCGTACGGTCTCCAGGGCCCCGGCAGCCGACAGGCGCCGGGGCCCTGGCCAATCCAGGTCAGCCCTACCCTTGGACCTATGAACACGAAGCGCGGAGCCACCGGCAGGGGCCGGGTCGCAGGTCTGCCCGAGTGGGACCGCTGCGCGGTCATGGGCGTCGTCAACGTCACCCCGGACTCCTTCTCCGACGGCGGCCGCTGGTTCGACACCACCGCGGCCGTCAAGCGCGGCCTCGACCTCGTCGCCCAGGGCGCCGACCTCGTCGACGTCGGCGGCGAGTCCACCCGCCCCGGAGCCACCCGGGTCGACGAGGAGGAGGAGCTGCGCCGGGTCGTCCCCGTCGTGCGCGGCCTCGCCTCCGAGGGCGTCGCCGTCTCCGTGGACACCATGCGCGCGGCCGTCGCCGCCCGGGCCGTGGCGGCCGGTGCCGTACTGGTCAACGACGTCAGCGGCGGACTCGCCGACCCCGGGATGATCCCGGCCGTCGCCGCCGCCGAGGTGCCCTTCGTGGTCATGCACTGGCGCGGCTTCAGCGCCGGCATGAACAGCCTCGCCGTCTACGAGGACGTACTCGCCGAGGTCACCTCCGAGCTCCGGGCCCGCATCGACGCCGTCGTGGCCGGCGGCATCGCACCCGAGCGGCTCCTCGTCGACCCCGGCCTCGGCTTCGCCAAGAACGCCGAGCACGACCTGGCCCTGGTCGCCCACCTGCCCGAGCTGCGCGCGCTCGGCTTCCCGCTGCTGGTCGCCGCGTCGAGGAAGCGTTTCCTCGGCCGGGTCCTGGCCGGCACGGCCGACGCCGCCCCGCCGCCCGCCCGCGAGCGGGACGCCGCCACCGCCGCCGTGTCCGCCATCGCCGCCCACCAGGGCGCATGGGCCGTACGGGTGCACGAGGTACGGGCGACCGCGGACGCGGTTCGGGTGGCCCGCGCCGTGGAAGGGGCACTCTGATCCCCGCAACCCGAGAAGGAGCCACGTGAGCAGAACCGACATCGAAGCGGTCGAAGAGGTGAACACGGCCTTCTACGAGGCCATGGAGCGGGGGGACTTCGACACACTGTCGGCGCTCTGGCTCGAGGACGAGATCTCCTGCGTACACCCCGGCTGGCCGGTGCTCTCCGGCCGCGGCGAGGTGCTCCGCTCGTACGCGCTGATCATGTCCCACACCGACTACATCCAGTTCTTCCTCACCGACACCAAGGTGGCCGTCATAGGTGACACCGCCCTGGTGACCTGTACGGAGAACATCCTCAGCGGCGGCCCCGCCGAGGACGGCGGAGAGCTCGGCCCGCTGGTCGGCCAGCTGGTCGTCGCCACGAATGTGTTCCGACGCACATCCGAGGGCTGGCGGCTCTGGTCCCACCACGGTTCTCCCGTCCTCACCGAGTCCGACGAAGAGGACGAAGAGGACACCTCCTGACCCCCTCGGGCGGGGTCCCGGATATTTCGCAGGTAAATTCGAAGACGGACGACGCCGACCGCACTCGGCGTAGGCCCATGGTTTCGGGGAGTCCCGGACCGGAAGCACCTACGAAACAGGAGTGATTCGCGTGGATCGTGTCGCGCTGCGCGGCCTCAAGGCTCGCGGGCACCACGGCGTCTTCCCCCGGGAGCGCGAGGAAGGCCAGACCTTCATCGTCGACCTGGTGCTGCACCTCGACACCCGCCCCGCGGCGGCCGGAGACGACCTGGCGAAGACCGTGCACTACGGGGTCGTCGCCGAGGAGGTCGTCGACGTGGTCCAGGGAGAGCCCGTCGACCTGATCGAGACCCTCGCCGAGCGGATCGCCCAGCGGTGCCTCAAGCACGAAGCGGTGGCGCAGGTGGAGGTCGTCGTGCACAAGCCGGACGCGCCCATCACCGTCCCCTTCGACGACGTGACCATCACGATCACCCGGAGCCGCGCATGAACAACGGACTGAACGCTCAGAGCGACCCCACCGTCCAGCCGGTACCCGCCTCCGTCGTCGAGACGGTCGACGCGGCGGACGTCACGCTGTCCAACCCGAAATGGGCCGTCATCGCGCTCGGCGCGAACCTCGGCAACCGGCTGGAGACCCTGCAGGGCGCCATCGATGCCCTCGGCGACACCCCGGGCCTGCGGGTCAAGGCCGTCTCCCCCGTCTACGAGACCGAGCCGTGGGGCGTCGAGCCCGGCTCGCAGCCCTCGTACCTCAACGCGGTCGTCCGGGTGAAGACCACCCTGCCCCCGTCCTCGCTCCTGGAGCGCGCCCACGCCGTCGAGGAAGCCTTCGACCGCGTGCGCGAGGAGCGCTGGGGCCCGCGCACGATCGACGTCGACATCGTCGCGTACGCCGACCGGGTCTCCGACGACCCCGTCCTCACCCTCCCGCACCCCCGCGCCCACCAGCGCGCCTTCGTGCTGGCCCCCTGGTACGACATCGACCCGGAGGCCCAGATCCCCGGCCGCGGCCCGGTCACCGCACTCCTGGCCGAAATCGGCCTGAGCGGCGTGACGCCGCGCCCCGACCTGGAACTCCACCTCCCGGAGTAGTCGTTGGTTAGCCTGTGGACTGCTGACGGATGGCAGCGCAGAAAGCGGGGAACAGGCAAGTGAAGCAACTGAGGCCGGCGGTCCTGGCGGGCATCTTCGTGGTCGCCGGGGTCCTGTCCTGGGCGGGCGCCCGCCTGTGGAACGCGTACGGCACGCTGCCGGGCGTCCCCCTGGCCGCGCCGATCGTCCTCGGGGTGATCGCGGTCGTCCTGCTGGCCACGGCCCTCTCGCTGCGTTCCCGCCTCAGGGCCCAGCGCGAGCGGCGCCCGGGGGCCAAGGGCGTGGAGCCGCTGATGGCGGCCCGCGCGGTGGTCTTCGGGCAGGCCAGCGCCCTGGTGGCGGCGCTGGTGGCGGGCATGTACGGCGGCGTGGGCGTGTTCCTGCTGACCGACTCCCTCGACGTACCCGCCCGCCGCGACCAGGCCTGGTACGCCGGCTTCTCGGTCCTGGCGGGCGTGGCGGTCATCGCCGCCGCCCTCTTCCTGGAGCACGTCCTGAAGCTCCCCGAGGACGACGACCAGGCCCCGGAGGCCTCGGCCCGGGCGTAGGTCGCCGGGTTTTTCCAGGCGCCGGGTCCCCGGGCGCCAGGGCCTGTCAGAAGGCCTTGAGGCGCTCCCAGAGCGGCAGGTGCAGCTCCCCCAGCTGGGGCCAGTAGGAGACCTCCAGGGTCGCCAGGTACCCCGTCACGAACAGCAGCACCTCGGCGACATGAGCCCCCTCGGTGCTGCTCAGCGTCCCGGTGGCCACCACCGGATCCCGGTCCGTGACCGGCGCCTCGGGCACCGCTGATTCGTCCACCCGCAGGGACATGCTGGGGCAGCAGGTGCACCAGGGAGTCATCTCCGCGTGGGGGATCTGCGCCCGGTAGGCCCGGCGCTGCTCGTCGTCCCCGTGCAGCAGCAGCTCCAGGCACCGCCGCACGTCGTCGCTGAGCGGCCGCCAGTCCTCCGGGGGGTGGTGCGGGTCGGTCGCGCTCCCCGGCACCGGCTAGCGGGCCATGATCAGGCTCATGGCCTCGTTGCGGGTGGCGGGGTCGCGGAGCTGGCCGCGGACCGCCGAGGTGATGGTCTTGGCGCCGGGCTTGCGGACCCCGCGCATGGTCATGCACATGTGCTCGCACTCGATGACCACGATGACCCCGCGCGGGTCCAGGATCTCCATCAGGGAGTCTGCTATCTGCGTGGTCAGCCGCTCCTGCACCTGGGGCCGACGGGCGTAGACGTCCACCAGGCGGGCGAGCTTCGACAGGCCGGTGATCTTGCCGTCGGTGGACGGGATGTAGCCGACGTGCGCGACACCGTGGAAGGGGACCAGGTGATGTTCGCAGTTGCTCATGACTTCGATGTCCTTCACCAGGACCATCTCGTCGTGGCCGAGGTCGAACGTCGTCGTGAGGACCTCTTCGGCCTTCTGGTACAGGCCGGCGAATATCTCCTTGTACGCCCGCGCCACGCGCGCTGGGGTCTCCAGGAGGCCCTCGCGGTCCGGATCCTCGCCGACCGCGATCAGGAGCTCTCGGACGGCCGCCTCGGCGCGCTTCTCGTCGAACTCGCCGATCGTGCCCTCGCCACCGGTCAGGGTCACTGGGTCGGTCATCTCATCCTCGTTCCTGTGTGCACAACGCTCGCGACCATGTGAAAAGTGCCGCGCCCCCCAGGCTAGAACCTGGGGGGCGCGGCTTCCATTCCGGGTGTACCGGGCTACGGACTAGTCCGTGAGCTCCTCCGGCGAGGCCTCCGGGGCCTTCTCCACGGACACGGCCGACGCACCGGCCGACGTGCCGTTCGCCGAGTTCGTCAGCTGGAGCTCCTTGGGAGAGAGCACCGGCGGACGGGTGGAGGGGGTGCGGCGGGCGGAGCCGGTCCACGCGGGGCGGGCCGGACGCTTCACGATCGTGGAGAAGATCTCGGCGATCTGCTCCTTGTTCAGCGTTTCCTTCTCCAGCAGCGCGAGGACCAGGTTGTCGAGAACGTCACGGTTCTCGACGAGGATCTCCCAGGCCTCGTTGTGCGCGGTCTCGATGAGCTTCTTGACCTCTTCGTCGACCAGCGCCGCGACCTCTTCCGAGTAGTCCCGCGGGTGCGACATCTCGCGCCCGAGGAACGGCTCGGTGTTGTCGCCGCCGAACTTGATCGCACCGAGACGCTCGGTCATGCCGTACTGCGTGACCATGGCCCGCGCCGTGGCGGTGGCCTTCTCGATGTCGTTCGCCGCGCCCGTCGTCGGGTCGTGGAAGACCAGCTCCTCGGCCGCGCGCCCGCCCAGCATGTACGCCAGCTGGTCGAGCATCTCGTTGCGCGTGGTCGAGTACTTGTCCTCGTCGGGCAGGACCATGGTGTAACCCAGGGCCCGGCCGCGGGACAGGATCGTGATCTTGTGGACCGGGTCGGAGTTCGGGGAGGCCGCCGCGACCAGGGCGTGTCCGCCCTCGTGGTACGCGGTGATCTTCTTTTCCTTGTCCGACATGATCCGGGTCCGCTTCTGCGGACCCGCCACGACACGGTCGATCGCCTCGTCCAGCGCGTGGTTGTCGACCAGCTTCTTGTCCGAGCGGGCCGTGAGCAGCGCGGCCTCGTTCAGGACGTTGGACAGGTCGGCACCGGTGAAGCCGGGCGTGCGACGGGCGACGGCGCCCAGGTCGACGTCCGGGGCGACCGGCTTGCCCTTCTGGTGGACCTTGAGGATCTCCAGACGGCCCTGCATGTCCGGACGGTCGACCGCGATCTGCCGGTCGAAGCGGCCCGGGCGCAGCAGCGCCGGGTCGAGGATGTCCGGACGGTTCGTGGCGGCGATCAGGATGACCCCGCCCTTCACGTCGAAGCCGTCCATCTCGACCAGCAGCTGGTTGAGGGTCTGCTCGCGCTCGTCGTGGCCTCCGCCGAGGCCCGCACCGCGGTGCCGGCCGACGGCGTCGATCTCGTCGACGAAGACGATCGCCGGGGCGTTGGCCTTGGCCTGCTCGAACAGGTCGCGGACACGCGAGGCACCGACACCGACGAACATCTCGACGAAGTCGGATCCGGAGATCGAGTAGAAGGGAACACCGGCCTCGCCCGCGACGGCGCGCGCGAGCAGGGTCTTTCCGGTGCCGGGCGGGCCGTACAGCAGCACGCCCTTGGGGATCTTGGCGCCGACGGCCTGGAACTTCGCCGGCTCCTGGAGGAACTCCTTGATCTCGTGGAGTTCCTCGACGGCCTCGTCCGCGCCCGCGACATCGGCGAACGTGGTCTTCGGGGTGTCCTTGGTGATGAGCTTGGCCTTGGACTTCCCGAAGTTCATGACCCGGGAGCCGCCGCCCTGCATCTGGTTCATCAGGAACAGGAAGACAACGACGATGAGGACGAAGGGCAGGAGCGAGAGCAGCACGCTCAGGAACGGGCTGGTCTTGTCCGGAGTGACGGAGTATCCGTCAGGGATCTGACCGGCTTCGTACTTGGTCTGGAGGTTCTGGGCGAGCTGGACGCCCTGATCCCCGATGTAGTTGGCCTGGAACTTGGTGCCGTCGTGCTTGCCGAGCTTCTGGCCTTGGCCGAGCTCGATCTTGATCATCTGGCTGTCGCCGGTGGTCAGCTTCGCTGTCTCCACCTGGCCACTGTTGATCGCCTTGATGACCTCGCTGGTGTCCACCGACTTGTAGCCGCCGCCGGAGCCGACGACATTCATCAACACGACCACGGCGAGGACGGCCAGCACGATCCACATGACCGGCCCACGGAAGTATCGCTTCACGTCCATCCATACGGGGCGCCAGGCACCCCGTCCCTCCTGCCCGTAGGTAAATGCTGCTGTGAGTAAAGACTGTTCTTCGGAATGTACCCCTGTATTGTCACCCGCGGCCTCGTGGGACGGCTGACAAACCCGCCTTCCCCTGCTCCAACGGCGGGAATCGCCCCCAGGTTCCCCGGAGCCGACTGTGCTTTCCCGCCGGGTCCTCCGGGGACCGGGAGCGGGATCAGCCGCCGTAGACGTGCGGGGCGAGCGTGCCCACGAACGGCAGGTTGCGGTACTTCTCCGCGTAGTCGAGGCCGTAGCCCACGACGAACTCGTTCGGGATGTCGAAGCCGACCCACTTCACGTCGATCGCGACCTTCGCGGCCTCGGGCTTGCGCAGCAGCGTGACGACCTCCAGGGAGGCCGGCTGGCGGGAGCCCAGGTTCGACAGCAGCCAGGACAGCGTCAGGCCCGAGTCGATGATGTCCTCGACGATCAGGACGTGCTTGTCCTTGATGTCGGTGTCCAGGTCCTTGAGGATCCGCACCACGCCGGAGGACTGGGTCCCGGCGCCGTACGAGGACACCGCCATCCAGTCCATGGTGAGCGGGGTGGACAAGGCACGCGCCAGGTCCGCCATCACCATCACGGCGCCCTTGAGCACACCGACGATGAGCAGATCCTTGCCCGCGTACTCCGCGTCGATCTTCGCGGCCAGCTCGGCCAGCTTCGCGTCGATCTCTTCCTTGGTGATGAGCACCGACTGGAGGTCGTTGCCCATGTCCTTCTCGTCCACCCGCATCACTTTCGTTGTCGGCCGGGGCTCCGGGGGTGACCCCGGAGGACTCAGCCGTGTTTCAACACCAATCAGCCCTGCCGGATGACAAGTCTGCCACCCTGCCGCTGGGCCTCGACCCGGCCGGGCAGGTTGATGGCGCCCTGACCGCGCCATCCGGTGATGAGACGGTCGACTTCCTCGATGTGGCGGGCGAAGAGGGAGCCCGCGGGAGAGCCCGCGGCGACCACGGCCCTGCGCAGCACCCGGCGGCGGACGGCCGGGGGCAGGGCGTACAGCTTGGCGCATTCCAGGCGGCCGTCCGCGTCCCGCACTCCGGTCTCCGCCTCGGCGGCCCAGGAGTCCAGGGCGTCGGCGTCGTCGCGGGAGAGCTGGGCGGTGCGGGCGAGCGCCTCGACGACCCCCTTGCCCAGCGCCTTCTCCAGGGCGGGCAGTCCCTCGTGGCGCAGGCGGGAGCGGGTGTAGGCGGGGTCGATGTTGTGCGGGTCGTCCCAGACGGGGAGGGACTGGACCATGCAGGCCTTGCGGGCGGTCTGCCGGTCGACCTGGAGGAAGGGGCGGCGGTAGCGGTTGCTGCGGCCGGGTCCTCCGCTGACCTCCGCCATGCCGGAGAGCGAGCGGATGCCGGAGCCGCGGGCGAGGCCCAGCAGGACGGTTTCGGCTTGATCGTCCCGGGTGTGGCCGAGCAGCACGGCGGCAGCGCCGAGACGGTCCGCGGCCTCGTCCAGGGCTCCGTAGCGGGCATCGCGGGCGGCGGCCTCGGGTCCGCCGTCGCGGCCGACGCGCACGGCTACGGACTCCACCGGGTCGAGGCGGAGCGCGGTCATACGGGTGACGACCTCGGCGGCGCGCAGGTCGGAGCCGGCCTGGAGTCCGTGGTCGACGGTGATGCCGCCGGCGCGGATGCCGAGCTTGGGGGCCTCGAAGGCGAGGGCCGAGGCGAGCGCCATGGAGTCGGCGCCGCCGGAGCAGGCGACGAGGACGAGTGGCGGGGTGCCGGCTCCGGCGCGAGGGTCGGCAGGACGGTCGGTGAGATCGGTGAGGACGTCGTGGAGTACGCGGCGGACCGCCAGGCGTATCGCCGCGACCGCTGGATGGGGACCCATGTCCGGTGCCCTTCGATGGAGTTCGGAGTTCGGATGCCTCAAGGCGTGGTGGCTGGGATCGAGATGTCACTCAGAGTGCGTTGATGGTGACAGAACCGAGCCGTTCCCCGAGCATCGCACGCCCTTCATGCGCTCACGGTCCCTCGGACGGGTGACGCTGCTTCCCCCAGTGAGACATGTTTACGCCTCTTCTCCTGTCGCCTTGCGGTGCACTCGGGCCACCCAGTCGGCGGGCTTGGCGATCTCGGCCCTGGTCGGCAGCGTGTTCGGGGAGGTCCACACCCGGTTGAAGCCGTCCATGCCGACCTGACCGACGACGGCCCGTACGAAACGCTCGCCGTCGCGGTACTGGCGCAGCTTGGCGTCGAGGCCGAGGAGCTTGCGCAGGGCGACGTCGAGGCGGCCGGCTCCGCTGGCCCGGCGCTGCTGGAACTTCTCGCGGATCTCGGCGACCGAGGGCACCACCTCGGGCCCGACCCCGTCCATGACGAAGTCGGCGTGGCCCTCCAGCAGGGACATGACGGCGGTGAGCCGGCCGAGGATCTCGCGCTGCTCGGGGGTCTGCACGAGCTCGACGAAGGAGCGCCCCTCCTCCCCCTGCTCGGCTTCGGGGCGGGCGCCGGCGAAGGACTGGGCGGCCTCCCGGAGGCGCTCCAGGACGGTCATCGGGTCCATGTCGGTGGCGCCGAGAAACGTCTGGATTTCGCCTTCGAGGTGGTCGCGGAGCCACGGGACGGCAGTGAACTGCGTACGGTGCGTCTCCTCGTGCAGGCAGACCCACAGCCGGAAGTCGTGCGGGTTCACCTCCAGCTCGCGCTCGACGTGCACGATGTTGGGGGCGACGAGCAGCAGCCGCCCGCCCCCGGCGGAGGCCGGCAGGTCGCGGGAGGCCGGCGCGAAGGTCTCGTACTGGCCGAGGACCCGGGAGGACAGGAAGCTCAGCAGCATGCCCAGCTCGACGCCGGTGACCTTGCCGCCGACCGCACCGAGGACGGCTCCGCCGGGCGTGCCCGCGCGGCGGTCCTGCATCTTGCCGAGGAGCGGCTGGAGCAGCTCGCGGAAGCCGGCCACGTTGGCCTTGACCCAGCCGGCCCGGTCCACGACGAGGACGGGCGTGTCGTTGACCTCGGCCCCTTCCCGGATCATCCGGGTGAACTCGCGCACGTGCCGTTCCGAGGTCCTGGCGTGCCCCCGCAGCTCCGCGACGACGGCCCGGGCCTCGTCCCGGGTGACCTCCGGGCCGGGCCGCACCAGCCGGGTCGCGGTCGCCACCGCGAGGTTCCAGTCGACCATCTCCGCACCACTGATGCTCGTCATGCGTCAACGGTACGTGGACCGGGCGTCCGGCGGACCCCCTCGGGTCGCGTCCTCGCCTACGGTGTGGACGCCACGGCCGCGGCCAGCTTGTCGAGGGCCTTCTCGGCGCCTTCGGGCCCGGGGCTGTTCGCGGTCAGGAAGGCGAAGGCGAGGAGTCGGCCGGAGCGGTCGACGACGGTTCCGGAGAGGGAGTTCACGCCGGTCAGGGTGCCGGTCTTGGCGCGGAGCAGGCCGGCGGCCGGGGAGCTGCCGGAGTTGCGGGCGCGCAGTGTCCCGGTGAATCCGGCGACGGGCAGTCCGGTGAGGACCGGCCGCAGCTCCGGGCGCTGCGGGTCGGCGGCCTTGGTGAGGAGTCCGGTCAGCAGGCCGGCGCTGATCTTGTCGGCGCGGTTCAGGCCGCTGCCGTCGGCGAAGCGGGAGCCGGTCACGTCGACGCCGAGGGCGGCGAGCTTGGCGGTGACGGCCTTCTCGGCGCCTTCGAAGCTGGCGGGCTGGCCGGAGGCGAGGGCGGTCTGGCGGGCGAGGGCTTCGGCGATGTCGTTGTCGCTGTTGGTCAGCATCCGCTCGACGAGTCCGGCCACCGGGGTGGAGAGGGTGGCGGCCAGCGGCGGGGCTCCGGAGGGGGCCTTGGCCCGTGCGGGTTCGCCGGTGACCTTGATGCCGCGCTCCGCGAGCAGGGTGCGGAAGGCGCGGGCGGCGTCCTTGGAGGGGTCCTCGGTCCGGTCCACGGGCCCGGAGGTGGAGTCGTCGGGGCGGCCCTCGTCGGCCGTCAGGGCGGTCACGAGGGCGATGTTGGGGTTGCCGCCGATGGGGTGGCGGGCGGGGCCGGTGTAGAGGCTGTCGTCATAGCCGAGGGTCACGGTGTCCGTGCCGGCGGCCTTGAGTGCCTGGGCGGTGTCGGCGGCGAGGGCGACGAGGCTGCCGCCGGATCCGGCGGGGCTCTTCTTCTTCGCGGTGAGGGAGGGGTCGCCGCCGCCGACCAGGACGATCTGGCCGGGGCCGACTCCGGGCACGACGGTGGTCCGGATCCGGTGCTCGGGCCCGAGGGCGGCCAGTGCCGCGGCGGCCGTGGCGATCTTGATGGTGGAGGCGGGGGTCATCGCGTCCCGCGCCCCGGTCTCGTAGAGCACCTGCCCGGTGGCGGTGTCGACGACGGAGGCGGTACGGACGGTGCCGAGCGCGGGATCGGCCAGCAGCGGCTTCAGTGCGGCGGCGAGGTCCTCGGGGCCGCCCTGGGCCGCGGGGGCGGCGGGCTGCTTGCCCGGGGCGCCGGGGCCGATCGCGCCGAGCACCCCCGGGGCGCTCGGCGCGGCTTGCGGCAGGGGCCCGGCACCGTGATCTGCGCCACCCGTACGGCCCCAGGAGGCGGCTCTGTCCCGCTCGGCCTTACGCTGGCCGGAGTCCCAGGGACCGGCGGCGGCTGCCACTGCCACCGACAGGGCCAGGCCGGCGACGGCCGAACCCGCGATGAGCTGCCACGTCTTGACCAATGGCACCTCGGACCAGCCCCTTTCGCGATCACACATATGCGTGAGGGACACTTAACCACTGCGTCTTGCCGCGAGCATGGCACCCCACCCGGGCTGGGCCGGACGCGCGCGTATCGAATCAAATGCGGTCTCGAAGCGATTCGGACCGCTGAAGCTGATCATGGAGGAGCAGGACGTGGAGTTCGACGTCACCATCGAGATCCCCAAGGGTTCGCGGAACAAGTACGAGGTGGACCACGAGACCGGCCGGATCCGTCTGGACCGTCGCCTCTTCACCTCGACCAGCTACCCGGCCGACTACGGCTTCGTCGAGAACACCCTCGGCGAGGACGGCGACCCGCTGGACGCGCTGGTCATCCTTGACGAGCCGACCTTCCCGGGCTGCCTGATCAAGTGCCGCGCCATCGGCATGTTCCGCATGACGGACGAGGCGGGCGGCGACGACAAGCTGCTGTGCGTGCCGGCCTCCGACCCGCGTGTCGAGCACCTGCGCGACATCCACCACGTGTCCGAGTTCGACCGCCTGGAGATCCAGCACTTCTTCGAGGTCTACAAGGACCTGGAGCCGGGCAAGTCCGTCGAGGGCGCGAACTGGGTCGGCCGCACCGAGGCCGAGGCCGAGATCGAGGCCTCGTACAAGCGCCTCGAGGCGCAGGGCGGCCACCACTAGGCTCCGCCGGTGAGCAGGTCGGAGGGGCTAGCCCCCCGGCCCCTGGCTTCGACAGCGGGCGGCACCCCCCTTTTCGGGGGGCGCCGCCCGCTGTCGTTTACGGACCCTAACGGCGCACCCTGCGGGGCGTTCCCGGGCTCTGCCCGGACCCGCGCCTCAATCGCCGGCGGGGCTGAAAGATCCAGCCCCGCCGGCGATTGAGGCGCGGGGTCTGGGGCGGAGCCCCAGCACCGGCGCGGCACGGTTCCCGTGGCTCGGTTTCGACGGGGAGGAAACGGTTCCGCATACTGATACCCCGGGTGATCACGGACTGGAGGGCGCGTGGCGGAGGCCGATGGGGCAGAGGACAGGAAGCCCCAGTCCGACGAGGCGCACAGCGCCTTCGCGCCGCCGCCGGGGATGGAGCCCGAGGTCCCCGACGAGGACCAGCCCACCTCGGAATTCGCCCGTCCGGCAGCCGCCGAGCCGGTGCAGCCCGAGCCCGGGGGATCCGCCTTCGCGACCCCGGCCACCTACAGCGCGGCGCACTCCCCGCCCGCCTACACGCCCGGCCACGGCTTCCCCGTCGCCGGGCCGAAGGAGTCCCCCTGGCAGGACCGCATGCGCACGATGCTGCGCATGCCGGTCGACGTGCGTCCCGTACCGGACCTCGTACAGCGCCCGAGCGAGGCCGGGCCCGCCGTGGGCCGCGTGCTCGACCTGACCCTGCGCATCGGCGAGCTGCTGCTCGCGGGCGGCGAGGGCTCCGAGGACGTGGAGGCCGCGATGTTCGCCGTGGCCCGCTCCTACGGGCTGGACCGGTGCGAGCCCACCGTCACCTTCACCATGCTGTCGATCACCCACCAGCCCTCCCTGGTCGACCACCCCGTCTCGGCGAACCGGACCGTACGCCGCCGGGGCACCGACTACACCCGCCTGGCGGCCGTGTACCGGCTCGTGGCCGACATCAGCGCCCCCGAGATCGACATCTCGCTGGAGGAGGCCTACCGGCGCCTCGCCGAGATCCGCCGCAACCGGCACCCGTACCCCACCTGGGTGCTCACGGCCGCCGCCGGGCTGCTCGCGGGGGCCGCCTCCACGCTCGTCGGCGGCGGGGTGATCGTCTTCTTCGCGGCGGCTCTCGGCGCGGTCCTCGGCGACCGGCTGGCGTGGCTGTGCGCCGGCCGGGGGCTGCCGGAGTTCTACCAGTTCGTCGTCGCCGCGATGCCGCCCGCCGCGTTCGGGGTCGCGCTCAAGCTCGCCGAGATCGAGAACATCAAGGCCTCCGCCGTGATCACCGGCGGGCTGTTCGCGCTGCTGCCCGGGCGGGCCCTGGTCGCGGCCGTCCAGGACGGTCTGACCGGCTACTACATCACCGCGTCCGCCCGGCTGCTGGAGGTCATGTACCTCTTCATCGGCATCATCATGGGCGTGCTGGTCGTGCTCTACCTCGGGCTCCAGCTGGGCGCCTCCCCCAAACCGGAGGAGGTCCTCCAGATCACCCAGCGGCCGCTGATCCAGATCGCGGCCTCGATGGTGCTGGTGTTCACCTTCGCGATCCTGCTCCAGCAGGAGCGCTCCACCGTCTGGATAGTGACCCTCAACGGCGGGGTGGCGTGGGTGACCTTCGGGGCCCTGCACTACGCGGGCGGGATCCCGCCGGTGCCGTCCACTGCCGTCGCGGCCGGGCTGGTGGGCCTCTTCGGGCAGCTGCTCTCCCGCTACCGCTTCGCGTCCGCCCTGCCGTACGTGACGGCCGCCATCGGGCCGCTGCTGCCCGGCTCGGCGACGTACTACGGGCTGCTGCTCATCGCCGAGGACCGGCTGAACGAGGGGCTGGGCTCGCTCGTGAACGCCGCGGCCATCGCGCTGGCCATCGCGATCGGGGTCAACCTGGGGTCCGAGACCTCCCGGCTGTTCATGCGCATCCCGGGAGCCGCGAGCGCCGCCAAACGCCGTGCGGCGAAGCGGACCCGCGGCTTCTAGTGCTGTGGCCGGAAGGGACGGTGGGTCGGGCCGTCAGGCCCTCAGGCCCTAGCGCTTGGCGTGGCGGCCGCGCTGGCCCGGGGCCTGGGGGCCCGTGCCCTCGATGCCGGCGGTCTCGGCCGCGGCCTCGGCGCCGTTGGCCTTCTCCTTGCGGGCCTTGAGGACCTCGAAGATCACCGGGATGACGGAGATGAGCACGATGCCCACGAGGATCGGCTCGACGTTGGTCTTGATGAACTCGATCTGACCGAGCCAGTAACCCGCGACCGTGACACCCGCGCCCCAGCCGATGCCGCCGATGATGTTGTACGTCAGGAAGGTGCGGTACTTCATCGAGCCGGCGCCCGCGACCATCGGCGCGAAGGTGCGGATGATCGGCACGAAGCGGGCGAGCACGATGGCCTTCGGGCCGTGCTTGTCCATGAATTCGTGGGCCTTGTCGAGGTTCTCCCGCTTGAAGAGCTTCGACTTGGGCCGGTTGAAGATCTTCGGCCCGAAGAACTTGCCGATCAGGTACCCGACCTGGTCACCGATGATCGCGGCGGCCACGATCAGGGTGCAGACCAGCCACAGCGGCTGCTTGATGTACTGCCCGTCCGCGACCAGCAGACCCGCCGTGAACAGCAGGGAGTCGCCGGGCAGGAAGGCGAAGAGCCCCGACTCCGCGAAGACGATGACCAGGATGCCGATCAGGCCGAAGTGCGAGATCAGATAGTCCGGGGTGAGCCACTCAGGGCCGAGCGCAAGCGTATACACGGTTTCCGGGCTCTCCTGGATCGGGGGGTGTCGTGCGGGGGCGGGCGGTTTCAATTATCAACGCACACGACCCCCGCCCGGTTCCAGGGACCGGAGGGGGGCCGTACACCGAATTTTCCGCTTGCGCCCCGGCTACGCCTTGCGCACCGCGTTGGCCAGGATCGCGTCCCGCAGATGCTCGGCGAGACCGGGCCGCATGGAGTCGTAGAACTCCTTGAACCGCTCGTCCGAGACGTACATCTCGCCGAGGCCCGTGTGGATCTCGTACGAGCAGTCGTAGTACCAGGTGGTGATGTGCAGCCGGTGCTCCTCGGCCATGTCCATCGCGCGCTCGCCCTCGGCCGGCTCACCGGCCTCCATCAGGGCCGCGTAGCGGGCGCCCCAGTCGGCGGCCTGGTCCTGGATCCGCTTCCAGTCGTCCTTGGTGTACGAGGCGACCCGTCGCTGCGACTCCGCGTACTCCTCGGTAACGCCCCAGCGCCGCTCGGCCTCCTCCGCGTACTGCTCGGGGTCCTTGTCCCCGAAGACCTCGAACCTCTCCTCGGGCGTGAGGTTGATGCCCATCTTCTTCGCCTCCATGGCGTGCTCAACGGCCTCGGCCATCTGCTGGAGCCGGGCGATCCGGTCGGTCAGCAGGGCATGCTGCCGGCGCAGGTGCTCCCGCGGATCCGATTCCGGGTCGTCCAGCAGGACCGCGACCTCGTCGAGGGGGAAGCCGAGCTCCCGGTAGAACAGGATCCGCTGCAGCCGGTCCAGGTCGGCGTCGTCGTACCGCCGGTGACCTGCGTGGCTGCGGCCGCTCGGGGAGAGCAGACCGATCTCGTCGTAGTGGTGCAGGGTGCGCACCGTGACTCCGGCGAATCCGGCGACCTGGCCCACGGAGTAGCCCATCGCTTCCGCTCCTCTGGTTGGGTACGCCCTTCACTGTGGTCCCTCACGTGGCGTGAGGTGCAAGTCCTAGCCCATCGCTTTGGTCCCGTCGATGGATTCGCGGACGATGTCCGCGTGGCCCGCGTGCCGGGCGAACTCCTCCACCAGGTGCAGGAGCATCCAGCGCATCGAGACCTTGCCGTCCTTGGGGAACCAGGGCGCCTCCGGCAGCGGGAAGGTGTCGTCCAGGCTGGGGACGGCGGCGATGAAGGCCTCCGTCTCCTGCCGGACCTCGTCCCAGAAGGCCAGGACGGCGGGGACGGACTCGTTCCCGACCAGACGGAACATCTCCCCCCGGGTCTCCTGCGTACGGTGCCGCTCGTTGGGCCGCTGCTGGGCCATCCGCAGCCAGGCCAGCTCGACCTCGGCCACGTGCTTGAGCACCCCGGACAGCGTGAGCTCGCTGGCGCTGGGGCGGCTCGCGGCCTGCTCCTCGCTCATGCCGAGCAGGGTTTCGCGGATCGCCGTGCGCTGGGCCTCGACGAAGGAGAGGAGCGTGCCGCGCTCGTCGCCGGGGACCTCGGTGGAAATCTGAGCCATGACCAACCGCCTCGTGCGTGTGGGGTGTTGCCCCGGGGGGCTTCTTCCTGACACCCCACACGCTACGGAGCATTGCGGTCAGATTCTGTCCTCAATGCGCTTTCGGACGTCAGTTGGCGGAGATTTCCCCGTCGGGGCGGATCGCCGGCAGTGCGGTGGCGGGCTGCGGGAGCAGGGCCTTGGAGAGGTCCTGCCTGCCCGTCGGGTCGAGCCCGTACATCGCCTCGTAGATCTTGCGGACCGCCGGTCCCGACGCGCCCGAGCCGGTGCCGCCCTGGGAGATCGTCATGATGATCGCGTAGTCCTCGGTGTACGAGGCGAACCACGAGGTCGTCTGCTTGCCCTGGACCTCCGCCGTGCCCGTCTTGGCGTGCATCGGGATCTGCTTCTGCGGCCAGCCGCCGAAGCGCCAGGCGGCGCTGCCGTTGGTGGCCACGCCGGCGAGTGCCTCGTCGATGTCGTCGCGGGTCTTCTCGTCCATCGGGAGCTTGCCCCGCACCTTCGGCGCGATCTCCTGGACGGACGTACCGTCGGCGCTGACGACCGCCTTGCCGATGCTGGGCTGGTGGAGGGTGCCCCCGTTGGCGATGGCCGCGTACACGGAGGCCATCTGGACCGGGGTGACGAGGGTGTCGCCCTGCCCGATCGAGTAGTTGATGGCGTCGCCCTCGCGCATCTGGTTGCCCTGACGGCAGTTCTCGTAGGCGATCTTCTCGGCGAAGGTGCCGTTCTTCTTGCCGTCGCGGCACCAGGCGGCCTTGTTCGCCTCGAAGAAGTCCTGCTTCCACTTGCGGTCGGGGATCCGGCCGTTGACCTCGTTGGGAAGGTCGATGCCGGTGGCCTTGCCCAGCCCGAAGTCGTGGGCGGTCTTGAAGAACCAGTCGTTCGGGGTCTTCTTCGGGTTGATCCCGCCGTCCTTCTTCCACTCCTGGTCCGCGATGGCGTAGTAGACGGTGTCGCAGGAGACTTCCAGGGCCCGCCCGATGGTGATGTCGCCGTGGCCCTGCGACTCGAAGTTCGTGAAGGTCTGGTTGCCGACCGAGTACGAGCTGGGGCAGGGGTAGCGGTTGTCGAACGGGTACCCGGCATTGACCGCCGCGGTCGAGGTGACCACCTTGAAGATCGAGCCCGGCGCCGCCTGGGCCTGGATCGCGCGGTTCAGGAGCGGATAGTTCGACTCCTTGTCGGTGAGCCCGGCGTAGTCCTTGGCGGAGATGCCGCCCACCCAGGCGTTCGGGTCGTAGGTCGGGTTCGAGGCCATCGCCACGACGCGGCCGGTCTTGGTCTCCATCACCACGACGGCGCCCGAGTCGGCCTCGTAGTTCCTGCCGGTGTTCTTGTCGTTGACCTTGCGCGCCTCGACCATCGCGTTGTTCAGCTCGCGCTCGGCGACCGCCTGCACGCGGGAGTCGATCGAGGTCACGATGTTCGAGCCGGGCTGCGCCGGGTCGGTCTGCCCCTGCCCGATCACCCGGCCGAGGTTGTCCACCTCGTAGCGGGTGATGCCGGCCTTTCCGCGCAGCTCCTTGTCGTACGTGCGCTCCAGGCCGGAGCGGCCCACCTGGTCGGAGCGCAGGTACGGCGAGTCGGACTTCTTCGCCTTGGCGATCTCCTCGTCGGTGACCGGCGAGAGGTAGCCCAGCACCTGGGAGGTGTTGGCCTGGTCCGGGCCCGCGTAGCGGCGCAGGGCGGTCGCCTCGGCCGTGATGCCCGGGAAGTCCTCGGGGTGCTCGCGGATCTGCAGGGCCTGCTCGGTGGTGGCTTCGTCACTGACCGGGATCGGCTGGTAGGGGGAGCCGTTCCAGCAGGGCTGCTTGGTCTTGGAGTCGCAGAGCCGGACCTTGTCGATGACCTCCTGGGCGTCCATGCCCAGCACCTCGGCGAGGCGGATCAGCACGGACTTGCCCTTGTCCTTCATCGTGAGCAGCTCGGTGCGGCTGGCGGAGACCACGAGGTGGGTCGCGTTGTCGGCGAGCGGGACGCCGCGCGAGTCGAGGATCGAGCCGCGCACGGCGGGCTGGACCACCTGCTGGACGTGGTTGTTCTTCGCCTCGTCCGTGTACTCCTGGCCATTGCGTATCTGGAGGTACCAGAGGCGTCCGCCCAGGGTGAGCAGCAGCGAGAAGACCACGATCTGGATCACGACGAGCCGGTTCTGGACCCGAGGGGTCCGGCCGGTCTCCGGTATGTTGCTCAACTTGCTCTCCCCCGGACGCATGCCGTACGCCCGGTTGAGTCTAGAACGGGAAGTGGGTCCGCCCGTGCTGAACCGAGATCCACTTCTGGGTGGTGAAGGCCTCGACGGTGGATTCGCCGTTCAGGCGGCCCAGGCCGGAGGCCTTCTCGCCGCCGAAGGCGGCCAGCGGCTCGTCCCCGATCGTGGAGTCGTTGACGTGGATCATGCCCGTCTCGATCCGCTGGGCGAAGCGGACGCCCCGTTCCACGTCCCGGGTGTGCACGGCGCCGCTCAGCCCGTAGGGGGTCGCGTTGGTCAGCCGTACGGCCTCGTCCTCGCCGTCGAAGACCACGAGCAGGGCCACCGGGCCGAAGATCTCCTGGCCCAGCAGCGGGGAGTCCTCGGGGATCCCGGCGAGCACCGTCGGCTCGACGAGGTTGCCGCGCGTAGAACCGCGTACCAGCGCCTGGGCGCCCTCTTCCACGGCCCGGTCCACGAGCGCGGTCAGGGCGTCGGCCTGGAAGGAGTTGATCAGCGGGCCGATGTGGGTGTCGGCGTCGTGCGGGTCGCCGGTCTTCAGGCCGCGCACGCGGGCGGTGAACTTCTCGGTGAACTCCTCGGCGACAGACGCGTCGACCAGGATCCGGTTGGCGGCCATACAGACCTGGCCCTGGTAGACGAAGCGGCTGAAGACGGCCGCCTCCACCGCGTAGTCGAGGTCGGCGTCGTCGAGGACGACGAGCGCGCTGTTGCCGCTGAGCTCCAGGACCGTGCGCTTGAAGTGGCGGGCGGCGACCGCTCCGACGTGCCGGCCGACCCGGTCCGATCCCGCGAAGGAGATGACCTTGGGGACGGGGTGGGTGAGGAGCGCGTCGCCTATCTCGGCTATGTCGGTGACGAGGACGTTCAGCAGACCGGCGGGCAGTCCGGCGTCCTCGAAGATCTTGGCGATGACCCCGCCGCCGACGACGGGCGCGTTCTGGTTCGGCTTGATCACGACCGCGTTGCCCAGCGCCAGGGCCGGGGCGACCGACTTCAGGGTGACCAGGAAGGGGAAGTTGAAGGGGCTGATCACGGTGACCACGCCGACGGGCAGGCGCTGGACCCGGTTCTCCTTGCCCTCGACCGGCGAGGCCAGGATCCGGCCCTCGGGCCGGACGGCGAGCTGGATGGACTCGCGGAGGAACTCCTTGCCGAGGTGGACCTCGTACTCGGCCTTGGGACGGGTCCCGCCGAGCTCGTCGATCATCGCCTCGACGATCTCCTTCTCGCGGAGCTCGGTGATCCGCAGGGCACGTTCCAGGACCGCGCGTCTGGTGTACGGGCTGGTGGCGGCCCATTCCTTCTGGGCGCGCTCGGCGCCGCGGTAGGCCTGGTCCACCTGCTCGACGGTGGCCACGGTGATGGCCGCGAGCTTCTCCCCGTTGTACGGGTTCACGTCGATGATGTCCCACGAACCGTTGCCGGCCAGCCATTCGCCGTCGATGTACTGGTGAGCCAGGTCGCTGAATATGGACATGCCATCCCTTACTGCGAGCGCGCACCCGTGCGCTGCACCGGAGACCGATCGGTCATGCACTGATCAGGCGTCATACTACGTGCGAATCAAGACAGTTGGAGCAGGCCACGAAGAAGATCCCTGGTCCGGTCGGCGTCGGGGCAGTCGGCCTGGAGGCGCTCCATCGCTCGCCCGTACTGCCCCACTTCCTCGTCCTTGTCCAGGTAGAGGGCACTGGTGAGCTGTTCCAGATAGACGATGTCCTGGAGGTCGGACTCGGGGAAGCGCAGCAGGGTGAAGGCTCCGCTCTCGCCCGCGTGGCCGCCGAAGGAGAAGGGCATCACCTGGAGCTGCACGTTGGGCCGCTGGGAGACCTCGATGAGGTGCTCCAGCTGGCCGCGCATGACCTCGCGGTCGCCGTACGGGCGGCGCAGCGCGGCCTCGTCGAGGACGGCGTGGAAGATCGGCGCGTTCTCGGAGACGAGGACCTTCTGCCGCTCCAGGCGCAGGGCGACGCGGCGGTCGATCTCGGCGGCGGTGGCTCCGGGCATGCCGCGGCTGACGACGGCGTGGGCGTAGGCCTCCGTCTGCAACAGGCCGTGGACGAACTGGACTTCGTAGATCCGGATGAGCGACGCGGCGCCCTCCAGACCGATGTACGTCTGGAACCATCCGGGCAGCACGTCGCCGTAACTGTGCCACCAGCCCGTCGCGTTGGCCTCGCGGACCAGACCCAGCAGCGACTCGCGCTCGGTGCTGTCCGTCACTCCGTAGAGCGTGAGGAGGTCCTCGACGTCTCTGGCCTTGAAGCTCACCCTTCCCAACTCCAAGCGGCTGATCTTCGATTCGGATGCGCGGATCGAGTAGCCGGCCGCCTCACGGGTGATGCCGCGGGATTCTCGGAGTCGCCTGAGCTGGGAGCCCAGGAGGATGCGGCGCACCACAGAACCGCTTGCTTCTGCGGTCACTAGTACTGCCCTCCCCATCGCATTGGTGTGCGCGTGGCGTGCGCGTGCGTCGCGGGGCCCCCGTACCCCAGGGGCCGCAGTCTGCCACCAAAACGCATCGGCCCGTACTCGTTCTGTAACGGAATCCTGCCTCCGGGAAAAGAAGTCCGCATGCATGCGTAGGAAGAAATGAGCAAGAACCGTCACGGGAGTGGACAGGTCCGGCGCGTGCACGTGCATCTGCCCTTGCATCCGGCTCCGCCATTCGGAACGATGGTCCCCGCGCACCTGCGTGCTCTTCGCGCCGGCGCCGGACCCACCCCGCAGTTCTTTCTGGACGGAGATGACCGCTCCGCCCGCGAATCCCGGGAGTGCCTCGCATGGGGACGAATGGATCGACCATGCTCGAGCCGTTACGGCAGGGGCTGCCCCCGGTCGACCCCACGGCTGTCTCCGGGTCCGCCTCCTGCGCCCTGCCCGCCCGCTTCGAGGCGGTGCGGGGAGCACGCTCCTTCTGCCGGTCGACCCTGACCCAGTGGGGTCTCGACGACCGCTTCGACGATGTCGCCCTGGTCGTCTCCGAACTCGTCACCAACGCGCTGCGCCATGCCCTGCCGGACGACGCGCGGGGAGCGGACGCCGAGTCGGAGCCGTCCGTACGGCTGCACCTGATGCGGTGGAGCACCCGGCTGGTGTGCGCGGTGCGCGACCCGAGCGAGGACCGGCCCGGCGGGGCCTTCTCACCGGAGCGCACGGAGGAGAACTTCGACCTGGAGTCCGGGCGCGGGCTGTTCCTGGTGGACTCGTACAGCGACAGCTGGGGCTGGCACCCGCTCGCGGGCCGGCTGACCGGCAAGGTGGTCTGGGCGCTGTTCCTGCTCCAGGACTGAACCGCCGCGCCGGCGGGCCGCCGGGCGAAACACGACAACTGGCCGGGATTGATCATTGTGATCAATCCCGGCCAGTGCACGTGCATGGCTTGATGGATGCGCTGTTCCGTCAGCCGATCAGGTGATCGAACTCGCCGTCCTTGACGCCCAGGAGCAGGGCCTCTATCTCGGCCGGCGTGTAGACGAGCGCCGGACCGTCGGGGAAGCGCGAATTGCGCATGGCGACATCGCCCCCCGGCAGCTTGGCGAACTCCACGCAGGAACCCTGCGAGTTGCTGTGTCTGCTCTTCTGCCACGTCAGCTCATACAAGGAAGCGAGCTCGGCACCTGCCATCCCGTTGTACGCGTGGTCCACAGGAAGCCCCCGATAGTGCAGATGTCAACTCCACCGGATCATAGCTGTGTTCACTTGCTGCTGCACGGGCAGATGCACGTGCACGCGGGGTGGTGCGCTGATCACAGACAGGTTCACCCTCGGACGAAGGCCGGCGCTCCCCCACCGCTCGGCATTCAGGACTTCTTCAGATTTGTCCCCACCGCGCGGATGCCTGTTCCATGAGCCGGTCCCCCGACAAGAAGCCGGATCGTCCGAAAGGTGGAACGCCCGTGTTCCGCAACGCCGTCCAGCCGTGGCACCTGCTCGTTGTTCTAGTCGTCTGCCTGCTGGTGTTCGGTTCCAAGAAGTTGCCCGACATGGCCCGCTCGCTGGGGAAGTCGATGCGCATCCTGAAGTCCGAGGCGCGGGCCCTGCGCGCCGAGGACGCGCCCAAGCCCTAGCCGAGGACTCGCCCAAGTCCTAGGGGAGGGGCTTTCGCTTGCCCCCGACGTGGGCGCGGTCGGCGGCCGCCGTGCCGTCCTCCCAGCCCGCGTGGTCGGTGGCGCCGCGCAGCCGGGTCGTGGTCGTCCGGGGGAACATCTCCTCCGCCCGGGAGGTGACCGCCACGTCGCGGGCCACCAGGGCCGGCAGGTTGTCGGGGGTCTCCGTGGCCGTGTGCGCGGCCGTCTCGGCGAGCCGGTGCCCGAGGCGGCTGGCGTAGGCGAGCAGGAAGGACTGCCTGAAGGTCTTCGTCCGCTTGCGTCCGCCCGAGCGCTGGGCGGCCTCGGCCCGAGTCATCGCCGCCGTGCCCTGCACCAGCAGCGAGGTGTACAGCAGCTCCACCGCCTCCAGGTCGCTCTCGAAGCCGACCACCGTGGAGAACTCGAAGCCGCTGTTCCACACCGCCCGGCAGCGGTTGGCCGTGGCCACCGCGTCGAGCAGCACCGCCTTGGCCTCCTCGTACGGCGGCTCGACGCCGATCCGGCAGGCGGCGGGGACCTGGGCCGGCCCCTTGCCGCTCGCCGCGAGCAGGGCCTCGTCGACGGTGTGCCGGGCCATCAGCTCCTGGGCCTTGGCGCTGAGCGCCTCCGCCTCCTCCGGGAAGGTGGTCGCCTCGGCCTTGGCGAGCAGGGCCCGGATCCGGCCCAGCATGCGCGGCTCGATGTGGGCGTGCTCGGCGAGGGCGTCGACCGGGTCACCAGGAAGCGGACCCACCGGTTCGATCGAGGGCAGCCGGATCAGCAGCCTCAGCACCTCCAGGAAGGCGGTCGCCAGGGTGAACCGGTCCGCCTTCTCCCGCTGCGCGAGCCGTTCGGCGTACGTGTCGTCGCCCTTCCACCACACCTCGGCGTCGGTCCACCGCTCGGGGAGCCGGGCGTAGCGGCGCGCCTCGGCGGCGATCAGGTCCCCGGTGATCCGCGCGTGCCGCTCGTCGAGGTCCCGGCGCACGAGCCGCAGCACGTCGGCCGGCTGCCAGCCCCGCTCCCAGCCCTGGCGTACGTACGCCTCCCCGCGCGCCAGCAACTCCCGCCCGATCCCGGCCCAGCGCCCCTGCTCGGCGACGAGCAGCGAGGCCCCGGTGTCCAGCCCGGCGTCGTCCTGGGCGTAGAGGGCGGCGGCGAAGGCTCGGTCGACGGTCTCGGCTAGGTCTCTCACACCCTTCAGCTTGGCATGTCCGCCTTCGCGTCCCATTCCCGGCGGGCGGCCTCGATCTGCGGGCGGTGCGCGAGCGACCAGTCCGCGAGGCCCTTGACCAGCCGGGTCAGGCTGTGGCCGAGCTCGGTCAGCTCGTACTCGACCTGCGGGGGCACGGTGGGGTACACGGTGCGGGTGACCAGCCCGTCGCGCTCCAGGCGGCGGACGGTCAGGGTGAGCATCCGCTGCGAGATGCCGTCGACCGCGCGCTGGAGCTCCTTGAACCGGCGCACGCCGGCCGCGAGTTCGACCACGACGAGGACGGACCACTTGTCGCCGAGCCGGTCGAGGACATCGCGGATGCCGCAGTCGTCGTCGCAGCTCACCAGCGGATCGGGGGTGGTTATCCCGGTGTGCCCTACTGACATGAAAGTGCCTCCTTACGCTGCGTGCGCCCGTCCGCACACGATGTCCGTGTACCCAACCACGACGCGGACCAAGGACTTCCCATGCTTTTGATCACCGGCGCCTCGGGCGGACTCGGCTCACTCGTCGCGCGGCGGCTCGCGGGCCGGGCGGACGTACGGTTCGGCACGCGGGCGCCGGGGCCGGCCCCGGCGCCGGCCCCGGCCCCGGACGGCCCGGCCCGGGTCCGGGTGGACTTCGACGACCCGGACTCCCTCGACTTCACCGGGGTGGACACCCTCCTGCTCATCTCCGCCGGCTACGGGGAGGACGACCAGGTCATCGCCCGCCACGGGGCGGCGATCGCGGCGGCCGAACGGGACGGGGTGCGCCACCTCGTCTACACCAGCCTCACGGAGGCCGGCGACCACCTGCCGTACGCGCTGCCGCACCGCTGGACCGAGCGCCGCCTGCGCGAGTCCTCCCTCGCATGGACCGTCCTGCGCAACGGCCTGTACGCGGAACTCCTGGCCGCGCTGGCCGCCCCGGGCCCCGACGGCCTGATCACGGCCCCCCTGGGCGGGGGCCGGCTCGCGGCGGTCGCACGGGAGGACCTGGCGGAGGTGGCGGTACGGGTGGCCCTCGCGCCGGACGCGCATGCCGGGCAGGTGTACGAGCTGGTCGGCGACCGCCCCCTGAGCGGCGCGGACCTGGCCGAAGCCGTGGGCGCCCGCTACGCCCCCGGCTCCCTGTCCGAGGCCCGCGCGGCCCTGTCGGGCCCGACCGCGCAGCCGTTCCAGCCGCCGATGCTGGTGGCGACGTACTCGGCCATCGCGGCGGGCTTCCTGTCCACCCCGGACGCGGACGTCCTCCCGAAGCTCCTGGGCCGTGCCCCTCGATCGGCGCTGGAGGTGTACGCGCAGTCGATGACAGCCGCATAGCCCCCGCGGCGCCGCTGTCGGGGGCCAGCCCCCGAACCCCCGCGCCTCAAACGCCGGCGAGGGTGAAAGACCGGGGCTCCGCCCCGAACCCCGCTCCTCAAACGCCGGAGGGGCTGAAACATCCAGCCTCGCCGGCGTTTGAGGCGCGGGGTCTGGGGCGGAGCCCCAGGAACGGACCCGCACCCGGCACGGCACCGCACCCCCGGCCCGGCGGCCCGGGACTGTCAGACCCCGGTGGGACACTCGCACCCATGAGCGACCGCACTCCTCGGTGGGCCCTCGCCGAGGACGGCGACGGCTGGTGGCACGCCGCGCCCGCAACCCCCGGGGCCGGCCCCCGGCTGCGCGTCCGCGACCCGGCGGAAGCCATCCGCGCCGCCCCACCCGCCACCCGCTGGATCTGGCGGTCCACCGCCGCCGTCTACCCCCGCCTGCTCGCCGCAGGCACCCGCGTCGAGCGGTGCCACGACATCGAGGCCGCCGAGCTGTTGCTCCTCGCCCACGAGGGCCGCTTCGGCGAGCCCCGCTCGGCCGCCGCCGCCTGGGCCCGGCTCAACAACGCCCCCGTACCGCCCGATCCACGGCCGCGCGCCGCCGCGCCCCGCACCCAGGATTCCCTCTTCGACCCGCAGCCCGCCCCCGTCCCCCTGGACGCGCTGCTCGCCGTCCACGCCGACCAGGCGAAACGGCTCGACGCCACCGCCCACCCCGACCGGATGCGGCTGCTCACCGCCGCCGAGTCCGCGGCCTTCCTCGTCGCCGCCGAGATGAACCGCGCGGGCCTGCCCTGGCGGGCCGACGTCCACCGCGCCCTGCTGACCGAACTGCTCGGCGAGCGGTACGCGGGCGGCGGGGAGCCCCGGCGCCTCGCCGAGCTGGCGGACCAGATCTCGGCCGCCTTCGGCAGACGCGTACGCCCCGACCTGCCCGCCGACGTCATCAAGGCCTTCGCCGAGGCCGGCATCAAGCTCAAGTCCACCCGCCGCTGGGAGATCCAGGAGCTCGACCACCCCGCCGTCGAGCCCCTCCTCGCCTACAAGAAGCTGTACCGGATCTACACCGCCCACGGCTGGGCCTGGCTCGCGGACTGGGTCCACGACGGCCGCTTCCGCCCGGAGTTCATCCCCGGCGGCACCCTCACGGGCCGCTGGGTCACCAACGGCGGCGGGGCCCTGCAGATCCCCAAGGTGATCCGCCGGGCCGTGGTCGCGGACCCCGGCTGGCGGCTCGTCGTCGCCGACGCCGATCAGATGGAACCGCGCGTGCTCGCCGCGATCTCCCGCGACCCGGCCTTCATGGAGGTGGCCGGGGAAGCCGCGGACCTCTACACCGCCGTCTCCCGCCAGGGCTTCTCCGGCGACCGGGACAAGGCCAAGCTCGCCGTCCTCGGCGCCGTCTACGGCCAGACCTCCGGGGACGGCCTGAAGAACCTGGCCGCGTTGCGCCGCCGCTTCCCCCGGGCCGTGGCGTACGTGGACGACGCGGCCAAGGCCGGGGAGGAGGGCCGGCTCGTACGGACCTGGCTCGGCCGGACCTGCCCGCCGCCCGTCGGCTCCGCCGACGAGGATTCCGGCGAGGGCGCGGCCGGAGGGCAAGGGGAGGGCGAGGCCGGGATCCCGCAGGACCGGGAGGACGGCTGGACCCCGAGCTACGCCTCCACCAACACCCGGGCCCGCGGCCGGTTCACCCGTAACTTCGTCGTCCAGGGCAGCGCCGCCGACTGGGCCCTGCTGCTGCTCGCGGCCCTGCGGCAGGCCACCGCCGGGATGCGCGCCGAGCTGGTGTTCTTCCAGCACGACGAGGTGATCGTGCACTGCCCGGCCGAGGAGGCCCCGGCCGTCGTGGAGGCGATCCGCGCCGCCGGCGACCGGGCCGGCCGGATCGCCTTCGGCGACACCCCGGTCCGGTTCCCGTTCACCACGGCGGTCGTGGAGTGCTACGCGGACGCCAAATGAGCCGGGGGACGAGCTGGGCCCTGCCCGGGCGGACCGGACCTAGGTCGTGTCGTCAAAGTCCCGTCTGGCTGGCGGGGTCTGGCACGCACGCTCGCCGCGTTGTCGTCGGTCGCCGACGCTCCGCGTCGCCTCCC